>PEYM01000053.1 GCA_002774365.1 Candidatus Saganbacteria bacterium CG08_land_8_20_14_0_20_45_16
AAATTTCAGGTATAAGGGAAAAAGATTAACCAGTGTGCTTGAAAAAGAGGACACTTAGTGGTGGGAGCAGGAGATTGAGCGAATTGGGATGGCCGTGGCTGGGGATTGGGTCAGTCTGACAGCTACCATGATTGCCTAAACCACTGCCGCCATAATCTTTCGCGTCACTATTAAGGAGTTCCTGCCACTGGCCACCAGCTGGCACCCCCAGCCGGTAATTGTGGCGCGGGACCGGGGTAAAGTTACAAACAACCAAAATTTTATCTTGGCTGGCGCGACCTTTTCTAATAAAACTGATCACACTGCTCTCCCAGTCGCTAAGATCAAGCCAGTCAAAACCATCTGAACTAAAATCGAGCTCATAAAGCGCTGGCTCGGCTTTATAAAGCTGGTTAAGGTCCCTGACCCAGTCTTTTACCCCTTGATGGGTTTGGTGATCGAGGGCATGCCATTCCAGGCTCTCTTCGTGCGACCATTCCCGCCACTGGCCAAATTCATTCCCCATGAACATTAGTTTTTTTCCGGGGTGGCCAAACATATAGCCAAATAAGAGCCTTAAGTTAGCGTACTTTTGCCAATCATCGCCTGGCATTTTACCAAAGAGTGCCCCTTTGCCATGGACAACTTCGTCATGGGACAAAGAGAGCTGAAAATTTTCGCTAAATGCATAACAGAGACTAAAAGTTAATTGATCATGATGATACTTGCGATGCAAAGGATCTACTGAAAAGTACTTTAACGTATCGTGCATCCAACCCATGTTCCACTTGAGGCCAAAGCCTAGTCCGCCGACGTCAGTGGGCCTGGTGACCAGGCCCCAAGCAGTTGATTCCTCAGCCATGGTTTGCACGTCAGGGTGACGTTGATAAATGACCTTATTAAGTGTTTGTAGGAACCTGATGGCATCAAGATTTTCATTGCCGCCAAATTCGTTAGGTGTCCACTCGCCAGGCTTTCTTGAATAATCAAGATAGAGCATTGAGGCCACGCCGTCGATCCTTAAGCCGTCAATATGGAATTTTTCCAACCAGAAAAGCGCGCTGTTGATTAAAAATGAGCTAACCTCATGGCGGCCGTAGTTAAAAATACAGCTTTTCCAATCTGGATGAAAACCTTTTTGCTGGTCCTGGTGCTCGTAGAGATGGGAGCCGTCAAAAAAAGCCAAGCCGTGTTGGTCAGTTGGAAAATGCGCGGAGACCCAATCAAGGATGACCCCAATGCCTTGTTGATGAAGATAATCGATCAAGTACATAAAATCTTGCGGGGTGCCATAGCGGCTGGTTGGGGCAAAAAAGCCAGAGACTTGGTAGCCCCAGGAACCATAAAAGGGATGTTCCATCACAGGCATAAACTCAACGTGTGTGAACCCCATTTCCTTAACATATTGAGCTAAAAGCGGGGCCAGCTCTCGATAGGTTAGGGACCGGTTTCCTTCTTCTGGGACCCGACGCCAGGAGCCAAGGTGTACTTCGTAAATCGACATAGCAGCATTTAGATCATTGGCCTTGTGTCTGGTTTGCATCCAATGGCTATCCTGCCACTCATAATCAAGCTGCCAAATAATTGACGCGGTTTTTGGGGCCACTTCCCAGAAAAAAGCGTAAGGATCTCCTTTTTCAACGCTGAAGTTATTATGTTTGGAAATGATCTTGTATTTGTAAAGTTCGCCTGCTTTAAGGTTAGGGATAAAACCCTCAAAGATTCCAGAGCTGTCCCAGCGCGCTCTTAAGGGATGGGCGTCAGCCTGCCAGTAATTAAAGTTCCCCACAACTGAGACCTGGTCAGCGTTAGGCGCCCAAACAGCGAAATAAGTGCCCTGTTGCCCATTGACAATCATGGGGTGGGCGCCGAGCTTATCGTATAAAGTAAAATGGTTACCTTCTTTAAAAAGATGGATATCAAAATCAGTAAACAGGGTGGGACCGTAATAAACATTGGACTCAGGTTGGAGAGAGACTGGCTCAAGTAGGGCCAGGTCAAGCTCTGAAAGATTGGGGCGTTGGCTAAGTAATTCCTTAAGGTGAAGGCTGGCAAAAGAGGTTAAGGACAAGCCGAGCATCGATAACCAGAGATAAAAAGAACTTTGCGACTGAGTATTAATTGTTGGCCGCGCCAGCACTTGCTGTAACCCTGGCCTCGGTGAGCTAAAAGTTGTTAGCAAGGCTATCCCTGAGGTCACAATAATAATAAACAGTGTAAATTTAATTATCTTTTTTGCCAGTAACCACATGGGAGACTCTAAGTATAACTAATTTTTCCAAAGCAAGTCAAACGGTCCCTGACTTTTGCTAGAGAAAAAATCGTGTTAAGATATTGGCATGGATATTTCTTCAGCCGTCATTGTGGTTGTTTTTGTCATGACGATCTTTTCCAGCTTGGGGAGCAATCAAGGCTATGCTCCGCCCAAAAATGAGCCCAAGCCAGCAACCGTTGTTTCTCAACCAGCGGCAAGCACTCACGCTGAGGTCCCGCTTGGCTTTGTTGATGAGCAAACCCGGCCGATTGCCAATTATATTGCCGGCTTTCGTCAACCTGAGCAAGCCAAAGAGATTGCCGAGAGTATTGTGACCCATTCTAAAACTTATAATGTTGATCCTAAATTGGTGGCGGCCTTGATGCGTCGGGAATCAGGCTTTAACCCCAGGGCCTTGTCCAGCAGTGGGGCGGTTGGCTTGGGACAATTGCTCCCCTCAACTTGCAAAACAACCGGGGTTGAGAATCCTTATGATATTGATGAGAATACTAAAGGGACTGTCCGCTATGTAAGATATTTGCTGGAAAAATTTGCTAGTTTTGAAGATCCTGTTAAGTTTGCCTTGGCTGGTTATCTAGAAGGACCCAATGGGGTCTATCGTAACCATGGCTATAAAGCCGCAACCAGTCAGTATGTTGAGGATATCCTCGGTATTTATAACAAGATCTAGGTGTCGGGATGACGACTTTTTAGGAAGGGTAGTAGGGACTGGGGTCTGGGTACTTGGTGCTAGGGATTTATTATAACTAAGCTAAAAATCCCCAGGACCTAATCCTCAGCACCTAGTACCGTAACCCTGGCAATAATCTTGCTATACCTACTACATCATGCTTGATGACCTTACCAAAGAACAGAAATTAATGGTCCTCGGTTTAGCTCTGCTAGTTTTTTCTGGACTAATAGTCACGGTTTTTAGGCGATCTTTTAGCAGCCCTGCTGGTGAAATTGTTATTACTGAAACTCCTGGTCCAAAACAGGCTGAGCCACGGCCAGCAGGGCGAGTAATTGTTCATGTGAGTGGGGCAGTGGTTGAGGCTGGTGTTTATAAGCTTAAATTTGGTGATCGAGTACTAGCTGCGGTCCAAGCAGCTGGCGGGGAGAGTAATTTGGCTGACCTTTCTAAGCTTAATTTAGCTCAGGTATTAAAAGATGGCGAGCAGATTATTGTGCCAATAAAAGTCAGGCCAGAGGCGAGCCAGCCGGCAGCACAAGGTGGAACTCGGATAGTTGCGCCGGGACAAACTGGCCCGGTCAATATCAATACCGCAGATGAAAAAACCTTATGTGAAATTTCTGGAGTGGGGAAAACAACTGCCAAGAAAATCATTGATTATCGTACAAAAAATGGTCTGTTTGTAAAAATCGAAGACATTATGAAGGTCCCCTCAATTGGCCAAGGCAAATTCAAAAAATTTAAAGACGAGATAGTTATTTGATTTCCTCTTTTATTAGTTTAATCCTTTCGTACCTGGTTGGTGTTGTGCTGGCGCATTGTTTTTCTGTTTTTGCTCTTTTGCTGATTTTGCCGGCTTTGGCCTGGGCTATCTTTTGGCAGCGGGGCACAGCCCTTTGGCTTTTATTAATTTTTTGTACTTTGGGCTGGTTAAATTTTCAAGTCAGGGAAAGTTGGCTTTTGCCAGGCCCAACCCTGCTACCCTTAGATAAAGCGGTAGCCATAACCGGCTTTATTGACGATGAACCGCAAACCAAAGGCAACTATTCATTTTTTACGCTTAAAGTAAAAAACAACTTGCTGGCTGTTGTTTCTAAGAAAGCTGATTTGCAATATGGTGATCAGGTCGGAGTTCTGGGCGTGATTGGCGAGATTGAATCATTAAGTAATCCAGGACTGCTTTCTTTTGCTGATTATTTAAAAGACCAGGGCATTGGCTATCAATTAAGAGCAACTGCGGTGCCCCGAATTATAAAAAGGGGTGGGGGCAGCGTTCTTAAGAAAATAAGTCTTAAGGTCAAAAATCAGTTGGTCCAAATCCCTGCTAAGACACTGCCTGAACCATATGCAACCCTTTTGTCCAGCATTGTTTTTGGCTCCAAAGCTGCCAAAGCGCCAATAGAAATAAAAGACACCTACAAGAAAGCTGGAGTCGCCCATCTTTTGGTTGCCTCTGGTATGCACCTGGGCATTTTAGTTGGTGTTTGCTTGTTTGTGGTTAAAATGAGCCGCGCGCCACTTTGGCTAGGCGTTCTCATCACCTCAATGATCAATTTGCTTTATGCCCTGATGACTGGCTTTGGCCCTTCGATCTTGAGGGCCGCGATCATGGCAGAAATTATGCTGCTGGGGCTTCTCTTTGAGCGGGAAAAAGAAATTTATACTTCGCTAGCTATCTCAGCTTTTATCATCTTATTATATAACCCTAAATTTATGTTTGAGGTTGGTTTTCAGCTCTCGTTTGGCGCGACCTGGTCGCTGGTTTATGTGGCCCCGGTCTTGGTTGATAAATTAAAAAATATCATGCCAAAATGGTTGGCCACTCTTTTGTCCGCGGCCCTGGCGCCAGTTTTAGTTTCTACCCCGATAACCCTTTATCACTTTAGTCAAACTTCAATTATTGGGGTCGTGACCAATCTCCTGCTTCTGCCGTGGGTAGGCGTGATTGTTGTTTTAGGTTTTGTGGCCACTGTTTTAGGCGCGCTCTTCTTGCCCTTGGGCGAATTGATAAATAATGCGAACTTGGTTTTGCTCTGGTTGGCTAATTTTATTGTTTTAACCTTGGCCAAGCTGCCTTGGGCCCAAGTATTTCTAGCCCCACCCAAGTTGCCTTTTATTTTAGGATATTATCTTGCTTTGGTTAGCCTAGTTGAGATTATTCGCCAGGGAAAATTACCAAAATTAAGCAAATTTCATTTGTCTCTTGTCGCCTGTCTTTTTGGATCTTTATTAATTTGGAATATCGCCTTAGCTGATAGCTTTTCCGGGCTAACTGTTACTGTCCTTGACGTTGGTCAAGGGGACTCAATTTTAGTGGAAACACCGTCAGGTAAAAAAATGCTCATTGACGCGGGTGAAGCGGAAATGGGCCAGCGGGTGGTGGTTCCGTACTTGCGGCGGCATGGCATAAGTAGACTTGATCTGGTGGTCATGACCCATCCGCATGAAGATCATGTCGGCGGACTGCCAGTGGTCTTAGAAAATATTAAGGTTGATACTGTGCTGGAGCCAGGTGCGGTGTTTAAGAGCTTGTCTTATCAACGCTTTAAAGAGTTGATTGCCAAAAATAAAACAAAATATCAGTTAGCTAGGGCTGGGCAGGTGATTAATTTTGGTCAAAACTGCGTGGCAAAAGTCTTGCACCCAGAACTTCCTTTGTTGACAGATAATCTCAATAATGTTTCCGTAGTGATACGTTTAACTTACGGGAAATTTTCCATGATGCTGACTGGGGACAATGAGCAAGAAGGCGAGCAACAGATCCTTACTAGAGTAACCAGTAACCTGTCACCAGTAACCAGTATAAGATCACTCATTTTCAAAGTTGGGCATCATGGGAGCAATACTGCGACTGCTGTAGATTTTCTTGAGGCGGTTAGCCCGCAAGTTGCGGTTATTTCCTGTGGTCAGCATAATAAATTCCATCATCCGCATGGCGTAACTTTAAAAAAATTAGCAGAGCGCGGAATTAAGGTTTATCGTACTGATAAAAACGGAGCGGTTGTAATCAGGAGCAATGGCTCTGATTTTTCTATTGTCCCTTCGAAGACGTAACCTCGGTTTCCTGACTGCTTATTTGACTAGGACTTTCTATTGTGGTTGGCAAACTAATTGCTTCGTTGGTTAAGCTGGGGGCCGCCTCACTGGTTGGGGTTATTGTTGTAGCTGGAGCGGGTTTTGGTTGCCTTGTTTCCCAGTAAGAGTTGACTTGCTTTTGGATTTCCGGGGTTAAATATAATATCTCACAGGCTTCGGCCCTGGTAAATTTGGTATTGGGCTCAAAGTCTTTCCCTGCTAGGTATTGCAGCAGGCCAGCTTGGGCAGCAGCTGAAATGTATTTGTTAGCCCAAAAATCAGGTTTTAAGTCAGAAAAGGTTGGGGCAGCCTTGGCTTCAGTACTTAAGGTGGCGTAGCGGGCTAGCACTGTTACCCCTTCGGCCCTGGTCAGCACTTTTTCGGGTTTGAATTTTCCATCTGGATATCCAGCGACTAAGTTTTCCTCGGTACCATACGCGATATACTTACTGGCCCAGTGTTTACTTGGGACGTCAGTAAAATCAGCAAACTCAAGCAAGCTGTCAAAGTCAACCGGCATGGTTCTGACTAATAAGGTTACTAGCTCGGCCCTGGTAATTCCCTTTTCAGGCCTAAAGGTTTTGTCTGGGTAGCCTTTGACCAAGCCCAAGGTTACGGAGAGGGCAATTGGCCTAAGCGCCCA
Source organism: Candidatus Saganbacteria bacterium CG08_land_8_20_14_0_20_45_16 (assembly GCA_002774365.1). Classification (GTDB taxonomy): domain Bacteria; phylum Margulisbacteria; class WOR-1; order O2-12-FULL-45-9; family O2-12-FULL-45-9. Next base: position 6,646 of record PEYM01000053.1, read on the forward strand.
ATGGGACATTGATAGATCGTCAAAAGGCTCAAAGCGCAAAACTTTGATCTCATCTGACCCAACTTTGGTCTCAGCAATGATTTGTCGTCCCTGGGTTTCCGAGCTGGCATAGCCGACTAAGCTAAAAACATTGCGGCCCAAGGTCAAGTTGGAGTCGATCTCAATACTCCCAACCCGATCAATTTTTTCGCCGTTTAAGTACACTGCAGTTAAGTTTTCAGGAACTTTGATCTCTTGGACCTCTTTGGTTGCGGCAAGAGCAGTCACTGTCCAGACAGTCTTTTTCTCTGTGACGCGATTGGCTATTGCCCTAGCCTTGAGAGTGATCAAAGGATCTTGCGTAATTGCCCTGTCTTCTGGTGACAGGAAATTGACGTCGGGCTCTTTGTCTTTAAGCTGATAGTAAACTTTTTTGACCCGCTCGCCGATATAGGACAGGGTGAAGTAGTGCGGGGTGTCGCCAGGAATGGTGGCTTTTTGGGCAAAGGCATAATCAAACCGAAAACCGCCGCTGATTAAGCCCAGGCCTACTGTAAAGCCGTCCTGGCTATAGCCTGTTCTTAGCACAATATTTTGCAGTGGGAGATATTCAATTCCCAAATGATAGTTGTTAGCTGCCAAGCTATTGTGTGGCAGGTCAAGATCAAACCCGACTGACAGCTTTTGTTGGTATGGCCGCCAGGCCTCGGCAGTGGGGCCGAGCACATTGACCTTGCAGCCAAGCTTATAAAGTCCACCGATCTTATCACTTGCCCCATTTTCCCAAGCTGCTGTTCCCTCAACAAGGTTTTGAAAATTGCCGCCGGTTGATAACCAGGGCAGGGGACGAAAGATAAAACCAAGGTCTAGTCCAGTGGCCCTGGCACTGCTGGCAATATCACCAGTTAATGATTGGCTAAAAAGCTTTAAGTTAGAACCAATGGCTAGATTTTTGTTTATATCCCGTGAGTAAGAGAGTGCCAATACGTTATTATTATAGCTCATGGCTTCGCGGCTAGTATCAATGATAATTCTAGAATTGGCCGGGTCAGGTTTAGTGGGATAAGAGCCCGTTGTGTCTAAGGCAGCGTAGCCCAAGCCAACAGTTCCCCAAGTAGTGGGCATGGCCCAAGCGAGCAGGGTATATTGGGCCTCACCTAAAATAATATTTCGGGCAGATCCGCTCAATTGAGGAAAGGTAATCTTGGTTAAGCCAGCAGGATTAGCGAAAATTCCGTTGGCGTCATCAGCAAAACCAATTGCTGCGCCGGCTAAGCCCATTTGCCGGGCTGAATAAAGATTGGTTGATGGGTCAAGTGAAACCCCGGCAGCGGCTTGTGCAGCAGAAACGCCAAGGCTCAATAGCCAAAGGCCAAGACAAACCAGACCAACTTGATGCCTTTTTTGTTTGTTCTTCATCGTTTAAACACCGTTAATTTGCCCCGGCCATTTGGCACGACTTTTCCATCGGCAATGATCAAATACACGTAAATCCCATTGCCAACATAACTGCCTGAGCTGGTTTTACCATCCCAAGTGACTCCGTTATAGCCAGCCTGTCCGCCGCTCTGACTGCTGGAGTAGTTATTGGTGGCTACTACATTGCCAGCCAGATCAAAAATTCTCAAAGTAATATTATTTGCTTTGGTTAAAGTATATCCAATGGTTGTAGCCTGAGAACCAGGGTCAAAAGGATTAGGGCAGTTGAGCGGTCGGCCCAAGAGCTGGACATCAGGGCTGCTCGTGACGATCAAACTGGTGACTTCTTTGGTGGTAATATTGCCAATATCATCAGTGGCCTGAACCTTGATGTTGTAGGTTCCGTCAGAAAGGGTTGGATTATAAAAGGTTGAGGTCAAGGTGTTATTTTGGGCCTGACTGGCGAAGGCAGCTGTGATAGTGCTGGAATTTAGGTAAAAGATTAAGTTAGACAAGGTCAATCCGTTGTTGCTGACAACCGTTACCTCAAAAGAGGGATTACTTTTAATTGGATCGCCGTGAATAATAGCGTTACTGTTAGCAGTAATGGTTATTTCTGGCTGGTTGCCAACATAATAAAAGGCGTAACTGGCAAAATTACTGGTGGTGGTGATGCCAGCTGCGTTAGTGCAGCGGATTTGAATTTGGTGCTGGCCGCGAGTAACTTCTGGGGTAATGGTAAAAATAAATTCCTCTTGGTTTTCATTAAAGCTCCCATCAAGCGGAGTGCAGGGTTTCCAGTCGCTCCAACTGGCGCTGGCTGAGCAGTATTCAACTGTGGCAATAGTTGAAACTTCATCAGTGGCAATGCCGGTAAAAGTTGGGGTGGGGTCAGTGGTGATATTATTAGTAATTGGGTTAATGGTTGCCCCCGGCGGGGAGCTGGTGGCAGTTGTGCCAGTCGTAAAGTTAAAGGTGAAATCAGCGGCTAAGGTTTGACTACTACTGCTCATCGCACTGCTATCAATTGTAACGGTGTGGGTTGTACTCGCAGCCAGGTTGGAGTGATCAATTGTTAGTGTTGAATTGCTATTGCTCCAGCTATGAGTTTGTCCGGTCAGAGCAGGGGTGATATTGAGCGCGCGCTCTGTGTCACTGGTTGACATTTGGGTAGTAAAATTAATAATAATCGGCTGATTAAGTGAAACATCGGCAGCCCCTGTGGGTGGGGCAGTAGTTTCAATGGTTGGGGGAACGTCCAAGGCTGAGTAGGTGATAGAAAAATTGCGGTCATAGGTTGAACCCAGACTAAGTTGTTGCCAATAAGCGGCACTGTAAGTCTCTGATGTTACATTATTGCGGGAAATCTCGCTGTAATAAGGTAATTTGTAAAAACTTTGAATATAGCCATTGGAATAAACTTTGTAAACATTATAGCCAACTGGAAATTGGATCAAGGCAGCTGTTCTGACAAAAGGGAAGTCGTAACCGCTTAGATAGTAACGGGCATTGTCGTGGATGTGGCCCATAAAGACGCCGGCAATATTAGCTTCATGACTGCCAAGGAGGGCAAGAAAATCTGGCCGGTTATCCAGGTCAATCTTAGTCATATCAATGGGTTGGCTGGGGTCACTGCCAATAACTTCGCTAAGCACTTCATCGGGAATTGTAATTCCTTCTCGGGTGATCACAAAATGCATAAAAACAAAGGTTTTTTTAGTGCTATTGTTGTCTAGGTCGTTGGCGAGCCAGGTGGTGTTGACGTGCCCGCGGCATTGATCACTGCCGTCTCTTTGCCTGACAGAATCGAGCAGAATAAAGTGATAGTTGCTGTAGTCAAAGCTATAGTTATAAACAGAATCTTCAGTTACTTCATCAGTTATATGAGTGTCATAGCTAAAATTGCTAAAACCAGTTTGCGAAAAGCTAGTTGGGTCAAAGATCTGTTCTAGTAGCGAGACATACCAGCCAGTGCCAGCGGTGTCTTTGGTGGCGTAGTTTGATTTGTCGTGGTTGCCTGGGAAGGGAAAAACTGGCTGCGCGGCTTTAAGCGTGTCTAGCTGAGAAATGATCCGGCTGACACTGGCGCTTAAATTAGTTGACCGATTATCAACTAAGTCACCTTTAACAATTGTAAAACTAGGGTTTAAGGCTACCAATTTGTTGACCGCGCTTTGCAAAATAGCCTCTGAGGTTGAGTAGGGCCGGCCGCGGGAACCATATGTATCATCAAGGTTTTCCGCCAACTGCAGATCAGAGAGGGTGGCAAAAGAAAAAAGGTATTGACCGCTTGGCGGGGCAAGGGTTTGTACAGTCTTAGACTCGCCATAAGTTGTTTCGCCGCTGGCATTGGTGGAATAGATGCGATAGTGATAAGTTGTGTTGGGAAAAAGAGTATTAAGTTCGAGATAATGATAGTTAGTGCGGCTGCTGCCTTCGTCCGTAGTGTAGTTTGAGCTAGTTGTTACAATCCCGTATTCAATCCCAGAAGAAGAGGTCTCATTGCTGGTTAGCCAAGTGATCACGATTTGGCTGTCACTGACCGTGACCAGCTCTTCATAGCTTAACAAAGGCGCGGCCAGAGCCGTGGTGACCAAGGCCAAGGCAGAAATAATGAAACTGGCAACTAAAACTTGTAACTGATGCTTAATGTTTGTAACCATTTTAAGTACTCCATTTTAAGGCTTTTGTCGAGCAAGTCGCTGCGATTGGCGTAAGCACCAGCTGTGCCAGTTGGGTCAAGAGCGCAAGATAGTGTCACTTGCCACGGGTCATTCACAAAATATATATCATAATAAGCGATTCTGGCCAAGTCATTATTTTGCAGGTCACACTGATAAAGAGAAATAATTGGCAAAACGCTAAACCCAGTACTAGCGCCAATCACTTTACCCCAGGCATTTACATCTAACCCCAGAGTTAACCCCGCTGGCAGAAGGCCGTATTTAAAGGCCTGCTCAATATTATCTTTGAGCTCTGCGTCAGTGCTGGAAATTTCTGGTTTTAAGAGCAGCGGCGCGCCGCAGCGGAACCTAGCTGGCAAGAAAAAAAGCTGACTTTCAAGGCCAAGCCGCAAAATGCTTAGGTTACTAAGGGTAAGGGTTTTGGCGATATCATTATCAGAGTAATTAATGATCAATGGGGTTTGGTTTTGCTCGTAATCAATAGCCAGCAAAAGCGGTTTTTTTAGGGCAAAACCAAGCCTGATCTTTTTAGGCAAGTGAATGTTGATTTCTGGCTCTAAGAACAGGTCTTCAGTGCCTGAAACTGTTTCAAAGGTATCTTTAAATAATTTCCATTGGAACTCTTGGCTAGGGTCATCAAAACCCGTGGGCTCGTCAGTTGAGACCCTGGACTTAACATAGGCAACCCGGCTTTGGCCGCGAAAGTTGAGGGCAGCGTCGCCAAAATTTTCCAGGGCCAAGGCCACGGTTGCGATCTCCCCAAGATCATAATTAAGACCTAGATCGCTGCGTACTGTGCTGGCTTGATAAAAGCCATTATATTTAGCTTCAGCTACGACTTCGCCGGCTGGCACGCTGATCACATTCCTGTCATAGCCACTTTCACTGCTGTATTGGTCAGGGTTTTGCAGCCAGTTTAAGACCGATGATTCATCGTTGGCGTCAACATTAGGTAAATAGATGGAGATATCAGGTGTGCCGGCTTTAACATAGGCTAGGGCGGTATTAGTGATATTAGCTGAAGCCGAGATCGGCACAAGGTTAGCGCCAAAAGAGAGCTTGTCCCACTTAACTGCTCCGCAAAGAATTAGGTCAGAATCAAAAGCCAGTTCATTGTTGGCTTGGGTAATTACAGAAAGCGGGACATTAGAATTTTGGTTGAGAAACCCGCTCCAAAGGGCTTGGGTGGTGGTGAAATTATAAGTACTACCGCCTTCCTCTGTTTTGGTATATGTTAAGTAACCGTTGTTATTAATGGCAAACCCGCTGCCGAAAATATCATTAGAGCCAGCAAAAGAGGCCGAGGTCTTAGCGATCATGGGAAAAGCACCGTCAAGGTCCATTGAAAAGCCGCTGTGAGTTTGCGTGATAAAGCCCAAGGCGAGCCAGTCATTAAACTTAAACGATTGTTTCACATTGAGGCTGTTGTTTTTAAAATCAAAAAAAGTGTGGGCTGTGTGTTCACGGGTGGCGGCAGTGGTGACTGATTCATCCCCAGTAAAATAGTAGTCCAGGCTAAAAGTGTCCTGATCTCCTAAGCTGGCGGACCCATCTTCACTATTAAAAGTGCGTGGGTAACTGACACTTTCTCCCCCCATAAAAAGAGAGCAGCTAGTTTGAGCGTGCTCGATTTTGGCTAGCGAGGCTGGGTTCCAGAGCGTGGTTTCGATCCCGCTAGAGAGGGTTGAATAATAGGTGCCAAGGCCTGGGAAGGGATTGCTTTGGGGTGGAGGGGTTAGATGAAATCTAGCATAGGGAAAAGCTGTGCCAGTAACGACCGCTGCCTGGACCGAAGTTGTTACCAATAAAAAAACAATGATCAGCCAGTCCCTCTTTAAGAGTTGCATTAATGTTATTTTAAGTTAATCGCTTGGGTTTGTCAAAGGGAATTTTAATATAACGGCGCAGCTTATTTCTTTTCTCACCGAGCAAAAAACAGAGCAGCTTAATTTTCTCTCGCCAAGAAATATTCCTGGGAAAACGGACCATGAACCAACTTAGCAGATTCGTGTGCCGTTTTAGATTGTGCTGCCAGGCACGCTCTTCTACTCTGGAAATTTTTGGCCAAGTGATTGTTTCTGGAATGGTTACCCCTGTCCAGAGCTTTGTGAGTTGCAGGGCCTTGTCCAGGCAGAGGTTTGCCTTTAGCTTGCTAGATTGCTCAATAATTTCAGGCCACAAGTTTAGCCTGGAGACCTCTTTGGTTAAAAGAGAAAGATCATATATCCATTTTAGAGAGAGCTCTTGGTTGTGCAAGATAAGGGCGTGGGCGGCCAGATGGATAAAGTTATTAGTCAAGGAAAGTTCATTCCCCTTGGTGTTAGCAAAGAGCTCGTCAAGCGGCCACTCGCTTAGCAGGCCTTGATAAGCTAATAGATCCCAGTGGAGCTCAATTGAGGTGAGCTTGGGGTGAGAAAAGACATCTTCGATGTTTAATCCTTGGCTGATCTCAAAATTATTAGCTCGGCAATGATAATCTAGTTCTTCTAAAACTTTCCTGGCGGCCAGGACATACTCTGGTCTAGTCAAAATATCCAGGTCGCAAGAGGGGCGGGTGGCAGGGTGGGGATAGAGGGAAAAAGCTAAATTTGGCCCTTTTAGGACCAGACAAGGAATGTTTGCTTTTTTCAAAGCAGGAATAACTAATTTTATGGTAGCCTCGGTCCTTAAGACATTAATCAGGCTATTTTTAAAAGCTTGGTGCAATAATTCTTTTATTGCTGTGGGTGGCTGGAAGTTTTCAGCTAACTGTTTGATCTCCCAGTAAAAGAGCGGGCTGATCCCGTGGTTGCCAAGCTGTTTTATCAGTTTATTCCACTCTTCAAGCTCGCAGGTAGGTGGAATAATTGGTTTATCGCTTAAAATCGAGATGAGATAATTTAATAGTTCTGGCTTGATCAGAAGTAAAGCGTTTTTAGGTTGTCCGCCCAGGTTTAATTCCGTGTGGATTTTAACAAGTTCTGCTAACAAGGGATTCTCTTTTCGTCAATAAACAAGTGGTAAGGGGGGTAAATTTGCCACTTGGCCCCTGTGTTACGCAGTTGACCAATCAAGCGTTTGCCCCAGAGAAGTTTCTTGCTGTTTTTAAAGACAACGACTTTGGTCCATGTTTGGAGCGGGATTATTTTCCCCAAAAGTTTTGTTTTAGCCAGAAGATGGTAGGGGGAGCGGCCTAAGGTTTTTAGCAATTTTATAACCAAACGATAAGCCCTAATCAAATGGCAATAGCTTTGTCCTACTTTGCCTCCCCAAATCCTGCGCTGCTTGCTATCTCGATGAGCAAAAAAAACTTGGCCAATGATCTCCTCGAATTTTAGGGGGGGCTCGTCAGCTAAATTATTATTATCACCCCGAGTCTTGATCCCTTGCCCGGAGATAGCAATTACCCGATGGACAATGTTGGTCTCTTTGGTTGAGAGCTTAAAGACAATAACGTCGCCAACTTTGATCTCGGTTTGACTGCGATAAGGGATAACAATAAGTTGGTCTGGCACTTTAAGGGTAGGGTTCATGCTGGGGCCCAGGTAGCTGATCTTTTGCTTAGACATGCTGCAGGACTTTTAACAAACGTGATTCTGGAAAGAGTCCTGCTTTGGCTGCTGCTTCGCAAAACCAGTAGCTTGCCCAAAGGGTTTTAGTGCTGTAATAATTTTGCGCGATGCAATTACCCAGGCATTTGTTTTTCATCACGCAGTTGCTGCAAAGACCTTCGAGTTTCTGGGGCAGACCTTCCCTGATTTGTTTCAGGACTGCATTATTCTCCCAAACATCTTTGAGCCTGTCTTTATTAGCATCACCGAAAATCAGTTCTGGGACGGTTTCACCAATGCCGCACAAAGCATACTTGCCATTGCCTAAAACCCCGATAATGCCAAAAATACTACAGGTGCCGCAACCAACTCCATCACCACCAAAGAGCCTGCCTAGTGGTCGAAAAGCGGCTGGATGGCTATAAATAAGTTTGATCTTGGATTGTTTGGCTAAATCGTTTTCTACCCATTGGCCGACTTTGACTAGCTCTTCTATGTTAAGTGTTTCTCCTGCCTCATGCATGGTCTCTCCGCGGGCTGTAGGCTGGACTAAGTTAAATTTGATCGAGCCTGCACCAAGCTCTTCGGCCATCTTGACCAAGGCTTCGATCTCGTCTTTGTTATGACGCATGAGGCTCATAATAATCTGCGGCTTAAAACCAGCTTTGACTAAGTTTTTTACCCCTGTGATTGATTGCTCAAAACAGCCAGGGACTTGGCGGACCCATTCGTGGCTTTCGGCTTTTGCTCCATCAAGGCTGACAGAGACAAAAGGGTTTTTACAAGTTTTTATTTTCTTGGCTAGTTCTTCTGTGCATAAGACCCCGTTGGTTTCAACTACCAGCCTTAAGTCTTTAGTTTTAATATAATCAAGTAATTCTAAAATTTGTGGGTGGAGCAAAGGTTCGCCGCCGGTTAGTTTAACACTAGTTAAACCAAGCTCAATTCCTTGCTCAACAATAGACTTAAAAAGCTCTAGGGAAACAAAAGGGAATTGGGGAGTCCCTTTTTCAAATTTTGGGGCGATCCAACAGTGGCGGCAAGCTAAGTTACACCCCTCAGTTAGATAAAAATAAATGGTATTTAGTTTATATTCTTTTGTTTCAATTGCTGGTGTTGACAAGGGGTAATCTCCCTCCTTTGGTTAAAAATTGACGCAAGCAGGCATCAGGACTGGGGCCGTAAACCTCACCGGTTATAGTATATGAAAGGGCAGGGCAGCCACCCCGGCAATAATTAATATATTCGCAGTCGCGGCAAAACTCAAAGTTTTTTAAAGGTATTTCTCGGCGCTGGCGGAGTTTTTTTAGCTCTGGGTGGTTTTGCCAGAGCTCTTTGAGATCGTCTTGGTTAATATGTCCCAGCTCCAGATGCGGCATTTGCAAACAAGGGATAATCGCCCCATCAGCCCTAACCGCCAGTTTGCTGTTAACGCCGCCGCAGCTGGTCAAGTACCCGCCGCCAAAGAGAGGCGGCTTTCCTTCTTTTAGCGATTCAAGCATGAGTCTCCAGTGTTTAACATTAGCCAGCGGCCCAGCCGAAGCGCTGATGCGGTTTTGATATTTTTTGTTTAAGGCTGTTAAGACTTCCATGGCAATGATCTCTTCCTCTAGGCTTAATTGGACCAGCTCCGCGTTTTGGCGGCAAAGGCCCATATGAGAAGCAGAATTAGTGGAGAAACCAGAAAGACCAATTTCTTCGAGCAAGAGGCGGGCGATCTCTGGGAGCTCCCTGACATTCCCCTTAAAGATAGTGACCCTGACCGCAGTTGAAATGCTATGCTTTCTTAGGTTTTTTATCCCTTCTAGGGCCTTAAAAAAATTGCCAGCGCCGCGCAAAAGATCGTGGGTGCTGGGGGAGGAGCCATCAATTGAGACCTGAACGCTGTTGCAGCGCTTACTTTCAGCAATGAATTTAGCAATGTCTTCAGTAATTAAGGTCCCGTTGCTTAAAATATTGAAGCGCAGCCGGTTTTTGACAAGGCCAGTGATGAGCTCTTTTAGGTCAGGATGGCAAAATGGTTCCCCGCCGCACAGACAAACATCCATGACCGCGCAGCGGTTTAATTCTTCAAAAAACTTAAGCCACTCTGGTGTTGCTAGGTCTGTTGAGACATCACCGTCACTACTAAAGTGACTGCAGTGTTTACAACGCAAGTTGCACTTGGTAGTAATGTCCAGATCAACGGTTTTTGGTGTGTTCATTAGGGGCATCAGTTTGTTTCGTATCCCACAAATCCTTTATCAGCCAAGCTTTTGATAAATTCTTCTGTTTGGACGGCTGCCTCAGCTGGGACATCAGTACAGCTTGATTGGATTTTTTTTGTAATGTCTGCCAAACTGTTTTTGCCATCAAGGGCTTTCCAAATTAAGACCGAAACTGGATTGAGGCCAAAGGCATCGCCACTATCAGGATCAAAAAGAATGGCCCAGTCATCAAATTCCTCACGCAGGACAATGTTGGGATTAGCGATTGGGCTGGTTTTGGTGCTTGTCATATTGATATTTTCCTCCTAAATTTATGTGATTAATACAACCATCTTGTTGTAAATGATACCAAATTTTACCCTGCCGGGCAACGATCAAATTGAGGGACAAAATGCTTTGTCTGGCTGCAGATATTTATAACAGCCCTGTCCCTGTATCGCACGTGCCAGGAGGTGAAGAGCCATCTGTGCAATCTCCAGAAGGGCTTGATCCTAGAGAACAGGCCACCGCCCCCTTAGCATTAGAGCCAGCAAAAGAGATCAAACCAGGGGCCTGATAATTTATTTTAAAAAGGTCTTTGGTTGCTTCCCTGCCTGAATGACTAAGGTTTTTAAAATTATTGCGTATGTTAGAATATCCTCTCTAACTGTTAATAACTGTATTGTAGAGCCTGTGCCCCAAACCTCTTTCTCAACGATTGCACCACCATTAGCAACGTGAGGGATGTTATTCTTTTCCACATATAGTGCCTTATCGTCG
>PEYM01000131.1 GCA_002774365.1 Candidatus Saganbacteria bacterium CG08_land_8_20_14_0_20_45_16
CGGTCGGGTATGTTAAACTTTGATAGTTGGGGTTTGTTCAAAGACTGAGGTGACCGGAATCGTCGGAATCACTGACCGGATTGAGCGGAATATGCATCCATTCCATTCCTTTACTTAATGGGAGGGACCTGATTGAATTAGGATTTTATCCGTTGTTGCGGACAATATGGTTGGCTGGGACTTTTACCTCTTTTTATGTTTGTCTAACTCCGCGCAAAAGAATAATTCCTCCTAATGGGATATCATATACTACAATTTTGGATGAGCTGATATTGGAGCAAGAGCGCTAATCTAGAGGCCCCGCAAATCGTTGAGACGCTAAAATATTTCTTGGTAACCCCTTGATAATATTTATTTTATCATGTTATAATCATACCATTCCTATTGAGATAGTATGTTTAAGGAGGAGAGAGCGTTGAAGTTATCGACAAAGGGAAGATACGGAGCGAGGGCAATGCTAGATTTAGCTCTGCACGCAGATGGAGAGAAGAAGCCGGTTTTGCTCCGCGACATTGCCGAGCGCCAGGATATTTCTGATAAATATCTGGAGCATATTTTTACACCACTGCGCCGGGCTGGTTTGGTCCGCGGGGTGCGAGGAGCAAGGGGCGGTTATTTTTTAGCCAAAGCTCCGGCCAAGATTAAATTACTTGAGATTCTTTACGCGCTTGAAGGCTCGCTGGCCCCGGTTGCATGCCTTGATGATAAAAAGTTCTGCAGCCGCGCTGAAGCGTGCGTGACACAAGAGATATGGCTTAAATTACAAAAAACGATTGAAAAAGTTTTAGGTTCAATTACACTACAAGATATGGTGAAAAGGGCCAGGGTTAAGGGGCAAGCTGGCGGGCTTACATATAATATATAGGAGGGTATTTAAAATGACAAAAATAGCAGAAAATTTAACAGAACTAATCGGCAAGACGCCATTGCTTAAGTTAAAACATTTTGGTGGGGTAGTTGCCAAGCTGGAATTCTATAATCCGGCGGCTTCGGTCAAAGACAGGATTGGCGTGGCTATGGTTGAAGCGGCTGAAAAAGCCGGCAAGCTGAAGAAGGGCGGGACCATTGTTGAGCCAACCTCTGGCAATACCGGCATTGCGCTCGCTTGGGTCGCGGCAGCCAAAGGTTATAAGGTTATTTTAACTATGCCGGAAACCATGAGTCTTGAGCGCCGGGCAATCTTAAAGTTTTTAGGCGCACAGCTGGTCTTAACCGAAGGGGCTAAGGGGATGAAAGGGGCGATTGCCAAGGCAGAAGAGCTGGCTAAAAATAATAAGAATTACTTTTTACCGCAACAGTTTGATAATCCGGCTAACCCGGAGATCCATAGAAAAACTACGGCTGAAGAGATTTGGACCGACACTGCCGGCAAAGTTGATATTCTGGTGGCAGGGATTGGTACCGGTGGGACGATTACTGGCATAGGTGAGGTTTTAAAAAAGAGAAACCCAAAACTTAAAGTTGTGGCGGTTGAGCCCTCGGCTTCGCCGGTCCTTTCCGGTGGACAGCCAGGACCGCATAAGATCCAAGGGATCGGGGCCGGCTTTGTCCCTAAAGTCTTGAATACCAAGGTTTATGATGAGATTATCAAGATTGATAACGAGACTGCGATGGAGATTTCAAGAGAGGCGGCTAAAAAAGAGGGGCTCTTAATCGGGATATCCAGCGGGGCAGCCTTAGCCGCGGCGACTATGATGGCCGGGCGGCCAGAAAACAAAAACAAACAAATTATAGTTATCTTGCCTGACACAGCCGAGCGATATTTAAGTACAGAGCTATTTAATTAAGGAGGAATAAAAAATGACCAATTATAAAGACGAGACAAATTTATTGCACGCCGGACATGAGATTGATCCAACAGGTTCAAGAGCGGTGCCTATTTACCAGACTACTTCCTATGTGTTTAAGGATACCGAACACGCAGCCAATTTATTTGGCTTAAAAGAGTTTGGTAATATCTATACCCGTCTAATGAACCCCACGACCGATGTCTTGGAAAAAAGAATAGCAGCTCTTGATGGAGGGGTAGCGGCCTTAGCGGTGGCTTCCGGCCAGTCAGCTATTACTTTGGCTATCTTGAATATTACTAAAGAAGGAGACGAAATTGTCTCGGCTGATAATTTATATGGCGGGACTTATACACTATTTAATAATACGTTAGCCAGGTTTGGGATTAAGGTTAGATTTGTTGATTCTAATGATCCCGAAGGGTTTAAAAAGGCGATCAATGCTAAAACAAAAGCGATCTACGCCGAGAGCATTGGTAACCCTAAGCTAAATGTTTCTGATATAGAAAAGCTGGCCAAGATTGCCCATGAGAACAAGATCCCTTTGATCCTGGACAATACAGCTACCCCGTATTTGCTTAAACCATTTGAGTATGGGGTTGATATTGTGGTCTATTCAGCGACCAAATTTATCGGCGGTCACGGTAACTCACTCGGTGGTTTAATTGTTGACTCGGGTAAGTTTGATTGGGAAGCAAGCGGTAAGCATCCGCTGATCACTGATCCTGACCCCAGCTACCATGGGATCAAGTTTGTCGAGGTCTTGCGGCCAATGGGTAATATTGCTTATATTGTTAAAGCCAGGGTAACTTTGCTTCGCGACTTAGGCCCGGCCTTGTCTCCGTTCAACTCTTTCTTGCTGCTGCAAGGGCTTGAGACCCTCCATTTAAGGATGCCGCGGCACTGTGAAAATGCCCTTAAAGTTGCCCAGCACCTGGAAAAACATCCAAAAGTTTCCTGGGTCAATTATCCGGGTCTTGCTTCTTCTTTGGAAAAAGCCAAGGCTGACAAATATTTAAAACGCGGGGCAGGGGCGCTGATTGGCTTTGGTATCAAAGGGGGGCTAGAGGCAGGGAAGAAGTTTATCAATAGTGTTAAACTTTTATCTCACCTGGCTAACATCGGTGATGCCAGGACTTTGGTTATTCATCCGGCTTCCACTACTCACCAACAGCTTTCAGACAAGGAGCAGATTGCTACCGGGGTTACCAAGGATTATATCCGGTTATCTATTGGCATAGAGAATGTAGATGATATAATTGCTGATATTGACCAGGCCTTAGGAGGGATTTAAGATCGAATTTGAGTTTAAAGAATTAAAGCTGGAAAGCGGCGAGGTGATCGCCCCTGTTAAGCTGGTGTATGAAACCTTTGGCAGGCTTAATGAGGCTAAGGATAACGCCATATTAATTTTCCACGCCCTGTCCGGCGACTCCCACGTTAGCGACGAGGGAGGGTGGTGGAGTAAACTGGTCGGTCCCGGTAAAGCTTTTGATACTGATTGTTTTTGCGTGATTTGTGCCAATACCCTGGGTGGCTGTAGCGGCTCAACCGGGCCGAAAGATTTAAACTTTCCCATTATTACTATTAAAGATATGGTGGCAGCCCAGGTCCCTTTGCTTGACCATTTGGGGATCAAGCAGTTAGTTGCCGTAGCCGGCGGTTCCATGGGCGGCATGATGGCTTTGCAATTCTCGGTTGATTATCCAGGCCGCTCACAAAACATTATTGCCATTGCCACCGCGGCCAAGTCTTCGGCGCAAAACATTGCTTTTAACGAGGTTGGTCGCCGGGCGATTATCAATGATCCTGAAGAAGGCTTAGCCATTGCCAGGATGATCGGGCATATCACTTATTTAAGCGAGGTGTCGCTGACCAATAAATTTGGCCGCAAAATTCAAGAGGGAGCACTGGCCAGCCAAAAATTTGGCGACTCATTATTTGAAGTTGAGAGTTATTTGAAATATAAAGGGGTTGGTTTTACTAAGCGTTTTGATGCCAATAGTTACCTTTATATAACTAAGGCGATTGATTTATTTGATATCACCAATGACTTAAGCCGGGGAGAGGGGCGTTTTCTCGTGGTCCATTTTACTTCTGATTGGCTTTTCCCTGAGTACCAGGCCTTAGATATTGTTGACCGCTTAAAAGATAGCGGCAAAAATGTCTCTTACCGGGTGATTGAGTCAACTGCGGGGCATGATGCCTTTTTGCTCGAAGAAGAAAAGCTGGGGGTAGCCATTAAAAGTTTCCTGGCAGGAGCAAAATCATGATTGATTATCGCTTAAGGCTGAAGCCTGATTATAAATTGATCAAAGAGTTTATTGATGAAGGGGCAACCGTGCTTGATCTTGGTTGCGGGGATGGGACCTTGCTTGAAGCTTTGACAAAAGACAAAAAAGTTAAAGGTATTGGCGTTGATATTCATCCAGAGGGTTTAGATGAGGCGATGGGGCGCGGGCTTTCTGTTCTCCAGCTTGACTTAAATAAAGGCTTAAAAAGTTTTAAGGATAAGTCGTTTGATTATGTGGTCCTTAATATGACCCTCCAGGCCATGTGGGATCCACTCCTTGTTATTCAAGAGATGGTGCGGGTGGGAAAAGCCGCGATTGTTGGGTTTCCTAATTTTGGGCATTGGAAACTTTTGTTCAGGCTCTTGGCTACGGAAAGGATGCCAAAAACAAAAGTTTTGCCATATGAGTGGTATGACACGCCTAATATAAGGCTAATGACCATCAATGATTTTAAGGCGCTTTGCCTGGAAAATGGGATCAAGATTGTTAAGGACAAGTACCTGAATGCTGCGGGAGCGGAGATTTATCGGCCGCTGATCAGGTGGCGGGCGGTGGAGGGAATATTTTTGATTGAGGAAAAAGCATAGGAGGTTGACAGTAAAATGAGATTATTAGATAACAAAGACGACCTTAAGTATTTGGTTGATAATTTGAATTTCAAGCAAAAGGTTGAAAGGTCAAAGGCATTGATTGCTGAGGCTTATGCAAAATATGGGGAGACTATGGTAGTGGCCAACAGCTTGGGCAAGGATTCTGTGGTTGTTTGGGACCTGGTCAAAAAAGTTAACCCAAAAATTAAAGGCTTTATCGTCACCACCAGGTTTAAACCGGCCGCGACCAAAAAGTTTATGAAGGAAGTGGTGGCCAGGTATCCGGAGCTTAAGATTTATGAAAATATAGAGCCAATTCCGGATAAGCTCTATGAAACAGACCCTGATAAGTGCTGTGATATCTTAAAGGTAAAGCCGATCCGTGAGGCAATTGAAGAGCTGCATGTTAAATGCTGGGCCACAGGCCTGCGCTGCACCGAAGGCCGCACTAGGACAGATTTTACCGAAGTCGAAGAGCGGGACAAGGGTTTGATCAAACTTAACCCGATTTTAATTTGGAAAGAGCGGGAGGTTTGGGAATACTTGGCTTTATATCAAGTCCCGGTTAACCAGCTTTATGCAGAAGGGTATCGCTCGCTGGGTTGTGAGCCGTGCACCCATATTTCCAATGAGGCTGATGAGCGGGCTGGGCGCTGGATCGGCACTAGCAAATGCGGCGGCGAGTGCGGCATCCACACCCGGCCGCTGAAAAATGTTGAGGGTGATGGAATTTAATTGCTTTACTTTTTATTAGCTACGACAGTTGTCTTTTTTGCCATGAATATGGGTGGGAGCAATATCGCTCCAGCTTTTGGCGCCCTCTATGGAGCCAAGCTGATTAAACACCCAAAAGCGGTTTTATTTTTTACAATTTTCGTCACTGTTGGAGGGATTCTCTTGGGACATAATGTAGTAAAAACTTTGGGCGGAGAAGTTATCCCTAAGGATTATCTAAGTTCTAACGTGGTTTTAGTTATTTTGCTGGCGTCTGCCAGCGGATTTTTTATTACTAATTTTTTAAAGGTCCCTGAATCAATCAGTTGGACAACTGTTTTTGCCATTTCCGGCGTGGGGTTGGCTTTAGGCCATTTAAATTATACGGTTTATTTGAAAATAATCCCTTTTTGGCTTATTTTACCAGCGGTTTCTTTTGGGCTGACCTATTGGCTGTATAAGAAAATCTATCCTCCTCGCCAGGCCAACCTATATTTATACCAGAAGTTTTTTTCCAATGAGAATAGGCTTAGGAATTTGGCTTTTTTAAGCGGCCTGTATATTGCTTTTGCCGCTGGCACTAATAATGTCGCCAACGCGGTTGGCCCGCTGGTTGGCGCAGGCTTGGTTACCCCTTTTTGGGGCTTGCTTTCAGTGGGTCCGCTTTTTGGCCTGGGCGGATTAATTTTTGGAGAGCGGATCATGACAACGGTCGGCAGTAGCATTGTGCCCTTGGGCCTTATTTCCGCTTCATTAGTTAGCCTGGTTACAGCCAGCCTGCTTATTTTTGCCTCTCTTTTGGGCATTCCACAGTCCTTGGTCCAGCTCTCTGCCTTAAGCATTATGGCGATTGGCACGGTTAAACATGAAAAACATCTTATTAAACAGCGGGAATCGCGCAAGATATTTTTTGCTTGGCTCATTACGCCTTTGCTGTCTTTTTGCCTTGGGTTTTTGTTGACCAAGCTATTTATTATATGAACTCGCGGCTTATTAGTTTTAATTACCAGAATTCAACCGTTGCTGAAAGGGAAACGGCTAGGGATTTCTTGTCAAAGCAAGCAGGGGTGCTTTTGGCGACTTGTAATCGGGTGGAACTTTATCAAGCCCCGCTAAGTCGCAGTTCTATTAGGCACTTGTTTCGGGTGGCGGCGGGCCTTGAGTCGCAAGTTTTGGGGGAAACAGAAATTTTAGGGCAGGTTAGAGCCGCGGCCGCGAAAGCTCGCGGCACATTACTTGAGCCGATTTTTAAAAAAGCGATCGCAGTTGGCGTGCGAGTAAGAAAGGAAACCGGCATTTCCCGCGGCAATGTTTCTGTGGCGTCTGTGGCGGTGGCCATCGCCGCTAGATTATTAAAGGGACAAGATAAGAAAGTAGTGTTAATTGGCTGCGGCAAAGTGAGCCAGGCGGTCTTAAAAAATTTAATTAAGAGAGGGTTTAGTTGTGTTTTCGTCGCTAACAAAACCTTTGCCAAGGCATTAGAGCTGGCGAAAAATATCGGAGGATTGGCGGTCCGCTTTGATTGTCTTGCCAAAGAAATAAGGAACGCGGATTTAGTGATCAGTTCAACTGCCGCGCCGCATCTGGTCCTAAAGAAAAGGCGGATTGGAAAAAGGGCCAAGCCCCTGGTGATTATGGATTTGGCAGTGCCCCGGGACGTTGAGCCGGAGATCGGGTGCTTGCCTCGAGTTTCCCTGTTTAATATTGACGACCTAAAAGAAGAGATAGGCCTTAATTTATTGCGGCGAAGAATTGAGGCGATTCAGGCTGAAAAAATAGTAGAAGAAGAGGTTGGAAAATTTTGCCAGCAATCAAAATTGGCGCTCGTCCCAGTCGGCTAGCCGTAGCTCAAGTAAAAGAGATCACCGACCAATTGGGCGGGCTGGAGAGCCGGCTTAAGCTGTTTGCCACCAGCGGTGATTGCGATATGTTAACGCCAATTGACCGGGCTGAGGGATCGGATTTTTTTACCGACCTGATCGAGCAGGCTTTGCTTAAGCGCGAGATTGACCTGGCCGTGCATTCGGCCAAGGATTTGCCGGACAAATTGCCTGATGGACTGGTCATTGCTGTGACAACGAAATCAATTGAGACCAGGGATGTTTTGGTTTCAAAAGGCAATTTAAAACTTAACGAGGTGCCAGCCGGCTCAAGGGTTGGAACCAGCAGCCGGCGGCGTAAGGAGCAGCTAAGAGAGCTTCGTCCGGACATTGAGCCGCTTGACTTGCGAGGCAATATTGATGAGCGGTTGGCCAAACTTGACCAGGATGATTTTGAGGCGATTATTTTGGCTGGGGCGGCGCTGATGAGGTTAGACCTTAAACAGAGAATTTCAGAGTGGCTTAATTTTGAAACAGCAGATGGACAAGGTTCGCTGGCCTTAGAAGTTAGAGCAAACGATCAGGAATTGATTAAGTGGCTAAGGGAAAAGTTTATATAGTTGGCGCCGGCCCGGGCCGGCCCGATCTAATTTCTGTCAGGGGACTGAAAATCCTTAAGCAGGCAGAAGTAATTATCTATGATTACTTGGTGGATAAAAGCTTGTTGGCTGATCTCTCGCCGGGGGTGGAGTTGGTTTGCGCTGACACGTTGGGCAAAAAACGTTTGATTAAGAAGGCCTTGGCAGGAAAGAAAGTAGTTAGACTGAAAAACGGGGACGCGACTATTTTTAGTCGGCTCTCGCAAGAACTCAAAGTATTACAAAAACATAAAATCGCTTTTGAAATAGTGCCTGGCATAACCGCAGCTAGCGCGGCGGCTGCTTACACAGGGATTCCCTTGACAGATCGAAATTTTAGCCACAATGTTGTTTTTGTAACTGGGCATGACCCTGCTGCTGACTGGAATAAGATTGCTGCCTTAGACACAATCGTCCTTTATATGGCAATGGCTAATTTAAAAGAGATTACACTTAAGCTTATTGCCGCGGGCAAAGCGCCTGAAACACCCGCCCTGATAATCTCAAGTGTTGGAGCAATTAAACAAAAAATGGTTAAAACGACTTTAGCGACAATTGCCAGTCAGGCGGCCAGGGCCAAAGTTATAGCGCCAGCCATAATTGTAATTGGCGAGGTTGTGGGCTTTGAAAAAGATTTTAATTGGCTGCGGCAAAACAAAAGGGTTTTGTTTACTGGTTTATCTGAGGAGAGGTATTTTTTAGACGGCATATATTTTCACCTGCCGCTGATTAAAATTGTTCCGCTGAAAAATTACCAAAGATTTGACGTTAAAATTAAAAATATTGCTGATTATGGCTGGCTGGTATTTGCCAGCCGCTATGGCGTGGAGTATTTTTTTAAACGACTCTTTGCCATTGGGTTAGACACCCGCAGCCTGGCTACCATAAAGATAGCGGCCACTGGCCAGTCAACCAGCCAGCGTTTATTAGATTATGGTGTGAGGGTTGATCTGGTGCCCAGGCTAGAATCTTCTGATGGTTTAGTCGTGGCTTTGAAAAAGGAAAAAATAAACAAGCAATTAGTTTTTATGCCGCGCTCTAACCTGGCGGATAAAGGTTTAAAGCAAAAACTTGGACAACTAGGGGCTCAAGTTATTAGTTGTCTTGCTTATAATAATGTAATGCCGGATAATCTGCCGGACATAGACTTAAGCTTTTTCAACGAGATCATGTTTACCAGCCCATCCACAGTCAGGAATTTTAAAAAGCGCTACGGTAGACCACCAGCCAATGTTGAACTTGTCTCCATTGGCAAAACAACGCAAGCTGCGGTCAGGGAGGTTTTTGGCAGATGAGCCAATTTATCTTGCCTTATTTTGTGGTTCAGGGCAACGGGCAAAAGCAGCCAATCGCGTCAATGCCAGGTATTTATCGCTTTTCTATTGATAAGCTTTTGGAAGATATTGATCCTGTCGTTGCCCAGGGCCTTGATAAGATTTTACTCTTTGGCCTGCCACGCGAAAAAGATGAGCTGGGGACAGAAGCTTTTGCCGATGACGGGATTGTCCAGCAGGCAGTTAAAGTTATAAAAGACCATTTTCCGCAATTGATCGTCATGACTGATGTTTGTTTGTGCGCGTATACAACGCAGGGACACTGTGGCGTAATGACAAATGACAAATGTCAAATGTCAAATGATGGAGTTACTATTGATAGTGAGGCGACTTTAGAGGCTTTAGCCAGGATAGCTGTTTCGCACGCGCGAGCTGGAGCAGCTTATGTGGCGCCGTCAGCCATGATGAGAGGGCAGGTTAGGGCAATAAGAAAAGCCCTGGATGATAACAGCTATCAGCAAGTTAAGATAATGGCTTATTCTGCCAAGTTTGCTTCAAGTTTCTATGGCCCGTTTCGTGAGGCCATGAACTGCTCACCTGCTTTTGGCGACCGCCGCGGCTATCAGCTTGATCCAAGAGACAGCCAAGCAGCGCTTGAGCGCATCAGGATAGAAATTGATGAGGGGGCAGACATGGTGATGGTAAAACCGGCACTAGCTTATCTGGACATTGTTTTTCAAGCCAAACAATTATTCAATAAGCCAGTGGCTGCTTATAACGTCAGCGGTGAATATGTTTTATTACATGGTCAGCCGACATTAATTAAAGAAGCTATAATAGCGATACAAAGGGCTGGAGCGGATTATATTATTACTTATCATGCCAAAGAATTTATTTAAAGAAGCTAATAAATATTTAGTTGGCGGGGTTAATAGTCCTGTGCGGGCATTTGGCGCGGTTGGTGGAGAGCCGATTTTTATCAAACAGGGGCAAGGGTCAAGGGTCAGGGGGCAAGAAGGCAAAGAATATCTTGATTATGTCATGAGCTGGGGTGCTTTGATCCTGGGACATGCTGATAAACGGGTGGTTGCGGCAACTAAAAAAGCAATTGAGCAAGGCAGCAGTTTTGGCGCGCCAACCAAGGCTGAAACAGAATTAGCCAAACTTATTTGCGAAGCAATACCGTCCATTGAAAAGGTACGCTTTACTTCTTCCGGAACCGAAGCAGTCATGGGGGCGTTAAAACTGGCCAAGGGGATAACCGGCAAAAACAAAATTATTAAATTTAAACAATGCTACCATGGCTGGTCAGAGCAGGATTATCTTGAGGCTGAATACAACAATCTTGATTCAGCTAAAGCCTTGTTGTCTAAAGAGGTTGCGGCTGTTATTGTTGAGCCAGTTGTTGGCAATGCCGGGGTTATTCCTCCTGAACCAGGATTTTTACAAGGGTTGCGTTGCTTGTGCGATCAGCACGGGGTTTTATTAGTTTTTGATGAAGTGATCACTGGTTTTCGCCTGGCGTATGGCGGGGCAGAAGATTATTTTGGGGTTAAGCCCGATTTAACTTGCTTAGGCAAGATTATTGGCGCGGGGTTTCCTGTCGGCGCTTTTGGCGGCCGGGCTGATTTAATGGCTAATTTGGCGCCGGAAGGTAAGGTTTATCAAGCTGGGACACTGTCAGGTAACCCAGTGGCCATGGCGGCAGGACTTTCGACTTTGAAAATTTTAAAGAACAAAAAAGTTTATAAAGATTTGGAAATTAAGACCAAGTATTTGTGTGAAGGATCCAAGCTGGAGTTTAACAGGGCTGGCTCAATGTTTAGTTTTAGGTTTGAGAGCCAAGAGGCTTATGCTAAGTTTTTTTGGCAGATGTTAGCTCAAGGAATTTATTTTGCTCCGTCAAGCCTGGAGGCAAATTTTATCTCTTGCGCTCACGGCTGGTCAGAGATTAAAGAAACAATTAGAAAAATATTAGGGAGGTAAAAGAAATGAACATTACAGTAAACGGCAAGGTAGAAAAGATTGAAGAAGGACAAAATGTGCTGGATCTCTTAATTACCCAAGGGATCAAGCCCGAGGTAGTGGCAGTTGAAGTAAATGGTGAAGTACTGGAAAAGGATGATTATGGCAAGATTAAACTTAAAGACGGCGACCAGCTTGAATTTGTCTATTTTATGGGCGGGGGAGCGTTAAACAACCAGGCGCAAAAATCAGGCCAAAAAATTGCGGCTGATGTCACTTCCTTGATCGGCAATACCCCTTTGATCAGGCTGGGTAAAATTATTCCCGAAGGTTCAGCCGAAATCTTAGCCAAGCTGGAATCCGCGAGTCCCGGCGGATCAGTTAAAGATCGGATCGCGCTCTCTTTAATTAATACGGCTGAAAAAGAGGGGAAATTAAGACCAGGCGGGACAATTATTGAGCCCACCTCCGGCAACACCGGCATTGGGCTGGCCTTAATCGCCGCGGCTAAAGGATATAAATGTATTTTAACCATGCCGGAGTCAATGAGCCTGGAGCGGATTTTTATCCTCAAGTCGTATGGGGCTGAAGTTGTTTTGACCCCGGCGGTCAAAGGCATGAAAGGCGCGATTGAGAAAGCAGAGCAGCTGCTTAAAAAAAGCAACGGAGCCTTTATGCCTCAGCAATTTAAAAGCTTAGCTAATCCGGAAATCCACCGCCAGACCACTGCCATTGAGATACTTGAAGCAACAGTCGGGCGCCTTGATGCTTTTGTGGCTGGGGTTGGCACTGGCGGCACTTTAACCGGGGTGGGCGAGGTCTTGAAAAAGCAGCTTAAGTCTGTTTTGATAGTGGCAGTTGAGCCAGCCAGCTCGGCTGTCTTATCCGGCAAATCAGCCGGCCCCCATAAGATCCAAGGGATTGGGGCTGGCTTTATTCCAGAAGTTCTCAACCAGAAAATTATTGATGAGATTATTACTATTGACGATGACGAGGCTTTTGCCGGTTCAAAGCGCTTGGCTAAAGAAGAAGGCCTGTTTGTCGGCATCTCGGCCGGCGCGGCGCTGGTGGCCTCGCTCAAGGTGGCAAAAAAATTGGGGACTGGCAAGAGGGTAGTCACTATTTTC
The DNA here is from genome assembly GCA_002774365.1 of Candidatus Saganbacteria bacterium CG08_land_8_20_14_0_20_45_16. Lineage (GTDB taxonomy): Bacteria > Margulisbacteria > WOR-1 > O2-12-FULL-45-9 > O2-12-FULL-45-9. Next base: position 12,210 of record PEYM01000131.1, read on the forward strand.
CCTGATACCGGTGAGCGTTATTTTAGTATGGAACAATATTTTACAGGGTAAAGCAAGGAGCAAAAAGATGAAGAAAAACAAAAAAGCTTATCATTTTGAGACCCAGTTGATCCATGCGGAGAATAATCCAGCCAAAAACCGTAAGGCTACAACTTTGCCGATTTACCAGTCAACAGCGTTTAAATATGAGAGCAGTAAAAACATTTCTCAAGTTTTTAATGGTGAGGCGGCTGGTGATCTCTACTCGCGCATCTCTAACCCCTCACTCTCAATTTTGGAAAGAAAACTAACGGTTTTGGAAGACGGCCTAGGGGCGCTTCTCACCGGCTCTGGCATGGCCGCAATTACCGCGGCAGTCTTGACCCTGGCCAAGAGCGGGCATCAACTTGTGGCCAGTAATTCCTTGTTTGGCGGGACATATTCATTTTTTAATAAGACGATCCGCGAATTTGGGGTTGAGACGACTTTTGTTGACCCGAGCTCGGCGAGCAATTTTTTAGGGGCGATCACTAATCAAACTAAAGCCATTTTTATTGAGACAATTGGCAACCCGAAAATGGACGTCCCAGATATCGCGGCGATTGCCCAAATCGCGGCTAAGTTTAATCTCCCGCTAATTGTTGACAGCACCGTGACCACGCCGCAGCTTGTCAGGCCCAAGGTTTTGGGCGCTAACCTGGTTATCCATTCAATTTCTAAATTTATTAATGGCCATGGCAATTGCCTGGGCGGGGTGGTGGTTGACTGTGGCAACTTTGACTGGAGCGGGAAAAGGTTTGTTCACTTTAAAGACTACAGCCAGCGCTATGGTCGGCTGGCTTTTTTGGCCAAGATGAGGCGGGAGGTCTTCCGAGATTTTGGTCCCTGTCTTGCTCCGCACTCGGCTTTTCTCATGGACATCGGGCTTGAGACCCTGGCGCTGCGCATGAATAAACATTGCGCTAATGCCCAGGCTTTAGCCGAGTTTTTAGCCAAGCAGCCCAAGGTAAAAGCCGTCAATTATCCCGGCCTGACTGATAATAAGTTTCACGCCCTGGCGGCCAAACAATTTAATAACTGCTTTGGCGCTGTTTTAACTTTTCGGCTCAAAAACCAGGCCCAGTGCTTTAAGCTGATCGATAAATTAGAGTTGGCCTATAATCTAGCCAATATCGGGGACGCTAAAACCCTGGTGATCCATCCGGCTTCAACTATCTGTATAGAGTTTACAACGGCCGAGCGAAAAAATATGGGTGTGACTGATGATTTAGTGAGGGTCTCCGTAGGTATTGAGCACCAGGCTGATATTATTGATGATTTTAACCAGGCTTTGGAGGCGATATAGTATGAGCTTAACTGAAGATCAAATAGAACGTTACAGTCGGCATATTATACTGCAACAAGTTGGGGGAAAAGGCCAGGAAAATATCCTTGCTGGCAAGGTTTTAATTATTGGGGCAGGGGGCTTGGGCTCGCCAGTAGCCATGTATTTGGCGGCGGCCGGGGTGGGGACCATTGGGATAGTTGATTTTGACAAGGTTGATTTAACTAATTTGCAGCGCCAGATTATCCACTTTACCAAAGATCTGGGCAGGGAAAAGGTGCTTTCTGCCAAGGAGAAGATGGAAGCGATCAATCCTGATGTTAAAGTTATAACTCACCAACTTTGGCTAAGTTCTGCCAACATTAAAGAGCTGATCAAAGATTATGATTTTATTATTGACGGCACAGACAATTTTCCTGTCAAATTTTTGATTAACGACGCTTGTGTCATGGAAAAGAAACCCTTTTCCCATGGCGGGATATTGCGTTTCCAAGGACAAACTTTTACTCATTTGCCTGGCCAGGCGTGTTACCGTTGCTTATTCAAAGAACCGCCGCCCAAGGATGCTGTCCCCACTTGTTCCCAAGCCGGTATACTAGGGGCAGTGGCTGGGATGCTGGGCACCATTCAGGCGGCAGAAGCCTTAAAGTTTTTAGTTGGGGCAGGCGAACTTTTAACTAATCGTTTGTTAAGCTTTGATGCTTTGACCATGGATTATCGTAGCCTTAAATTTAAGCGCAATAAAAATTGCCCAGTTTGTGGGGATAACCCGAGTATTAACAAGTTAATTGATTATGAACAGGCAGTGTGCTCCCTATGATCAAGATTCCCAAAAAGATAATTGAAGAGATTGCCGGGCATGCCAGGGACGAAGCACCGCTGGAGGCGTGCGGTTATTTGGCAGGGAAAGAAAATGAAGTTTTAGAGCTGTACCGAATGAGAAATATTGACCAGAGCAGCGAGCATTTCTCTTTTGCTCCCAAGGAGCAGTTTGGAGTTGTAAAGAAAGTAAGGGTAATGGGATTGGAATTAATCGCTGTTTATCACAGCCATCCAGCCACGTCGGCCAGGTTATCTAGTGAGGATATCCGCTTGGCTCTTGATCCCAAAACTATTTATGTTATCCATTCGCTGTTAAATAATGAGACCAAGGCGTTTAAAGTGATTGAAGGGAAGATAATCAATGAAACAATTTTATGATTTGCCGAAAAGCTTAGATAGTGAGATCAAAGAATATGAAAACCTGGTCAATGATTATCTGGCCGGTACTATTCCAGCGGTCAAACTCAAGGCTTTTCGCGTCCCCTTTGGGGTATACGAACAAAGGGAAAATGAAACTTATATGTGCCGCGTCCGTTTGCCCTGCGGGGCAATTACCCCGGAGCAGTTAATCGGGGTAGCGAGGATTGCCGAGAAATATTCCGATCGCCCGCTCCATTTTACCACCCGCCAGGAAGTTCAGGTTCACCATGTTAAATTAAAAGATACCGTGGCGATTATTAAAGAATTAAAAGCCTTGGGGCTAGCCACCAGGGGCGGCGGGGGGAATACGGTGCGCAATATTATTGGCGATGGTTCAAGCTTGATTGAGCCGTTTGTCAGGGCTTTAACTACCCGCTTGATCGCTGAAAAAGATTCCTGGAATCTGCCGCGCAAATTAAAAATCGCTTTTTCCGGCGACTCGTCTGATAAAGGATTGGCGACAGTCAATGATTTAGGTTTTATTTATAAAAAACAAAGTGGCCAGATTGGCTTTACGGTTTATATTGCCGGCGGGCTGGGCGCGAATCCGCGTTTGGCCAAAAAACTTTATGATTTTGCGCCAGCTAATGAGGTCTACAATATTAGCAGGGCAGTCAAGCAATTGTTTGATAAATACGGCAACCGCAAGAACAAGCACGTAGCCCGCTTGCGCTTTCTTTTTGAGTCACTGGGTGCTAAAGAATTTACCAAACGCTTAGACTCTGAACTAAAAGAAGTGCGCCAGCAGCAATATCCCGTGCTTGAGATTAAGGCAGACCAGGCTAAAACAGAAGAATTAACAGAATATTATTTATTTTTAGGCGATATTGAGCCAAGAGAAGTAATTAAACTGGCGGAAAAACTTAAGCCCTATGGCGATGATGTTTTGCGGGCAAACTTTAACCAGAATCTGGTGATTAGAAACGTCCCGGCTAAGGCTTTGTCTGCGCGGAAGGTCAGCCGCTTTTTTGGCCAGGCCGTGGCTTGTACAGGGGCGGCTACCTGTCGTCTGGGCATTTGCCTCTCCAGAGAATTGCTCAAAGCAATAAAAGAGGAGGTCAAAGATAGCGACCTTGACCTTAACTTAAAAATTTCCGGTTGTCCCAATAGTTGCGGCCAACACCACCTGGCTGATATTGGTTTTTACGGTGTGATCAAGCGCTTTAATGATCGTTTGGTTCCTTGTTATCAGTTAATGATGGGCGGGGTGGTTGGCGAAGGCAAAAGCCGATTAGCGGAAAAGTTTGGAGTTTTGCCTGCCAAAGCAATCCCCAATTTTTTGGTTGAGCTCTTGGCGATTTATCCGGCAAAAAGGGAAGCTGTCATTTCCTTGGTGGATAAATATAGTCAGGTGCCAGAGTTTACCCAGGCTCCAGGTTTTTATTATGATTGGGGGAGCACCCAATTATTTTCCCTGGCTGATAAGACTGAAGGCGAATGTTCGGCCGGGATGTATGACCTGATTAACTGGGATTTTACCAATATTGAACAAGCGATCGCTAATAATGAGCCAGACCAGGTTGTTTTGTCCGCCAGCCGGGCGCTTTTGGTGACTAAGGGGCTGGAGCCAAAATCAGCGGCCGAAGCCGTGGTTTTATTTAAACAGCATTTTATTGGCCAGCACCTTGATTCTTCATTTGCTTCAACAGTTGATAAATACCTAAATCGAGAAAAAATTACCCTTCAAGAGGCCAAAGAGTTAGCCAGCGCGGTGAAAAAACTTTATGACTCAATGGATAATTCGCTCAAGTTTCCGGAGATAGAAAAAGAGGTAAAGCAGGGTAGTCCCGACACTAAAACTGTCGGTTCCCAAGCCAGCAGAGAGTTTCGTGATTTTAGAGGAATAGTCTGTCCCATGAATTTTGTCAAAACCAAACTAGTCTTGGAAACTATGAATGTTAACGACCAGCTGGAAATTCTGCTGGACGATGGGGAGCCGATTAACAATGTGCCGGCTTCGGTAAGAGCTGAAGGCCACGAGATCATTAAACGGGAAAAAATTGATAATTACTGGCGGGTGGTCATGGAAAAGCATTGACACTTGCCCAGCCATAGTTTATAATTATCTAAACTATGAAACAAGTCTATGAACAGCACGCGGAAGTGTGTAAAACCCTGGCTAACTCGAAAAGGCTTGAAATAATCAACCTGCTTCGGGGCGGGGAGTTGTCGGTCGCCAGGCTGCTTTTTAAAACCAGTCTGCTCAAAGCCAATCTTTCCCAGCATCTTTCCTTGATGCGCGCCAAGGGGATCATTATTGCCCGCAAAAAAGGTTTAACGGTCTTTTATCGCCTGGCCAATCCAAAAATTATTAGAGCGTGTGATCTGATGCGCGAGGTTTTGTTTGAGCAAATGAAAGAAAAAGGAGAGGCGCTAAAAAAGTGGAGCAGAAAAACCTAATAGAAGTTGCCAGGAAGTTATATCTTGAAGAGGGA
>PEYM01000018.1 GCA_002774365.1 Candidatus Saganbacteria bacterium CG08_land_8_20_14_0_20_45_16
AAAAAAAACTTACCAAAATTAGATTAAACTAAAATGACACTCTGTCGCAATTCCCCTCGTGTATGAATAATCCGGGTCTATTATCCTGGCTGCAAAGGCGGCCGCAGGGAGAACAGTTTCCAACAATTACTATAGGAAGGAGAGATATAAGTCTTCTTTTGCGTGCTTTATCTGATTTAGATCAATCAAATTCTACTTGGGGACCAATGCGTCGTAATTTTTGGACTCGCCAAATTGGAAGTCCCTGAATACAGGAGAGCGGTAGAAAGGTTGTTTCCTCAAGTAACAAATTTACGATTTTTGGGTAGAGCGGTTCTTTGGAGCCAGATTGACTGGTCAAATGAAACAGAGCGAACATCAGCCAGATTAGGTTTATTGACCTATTTAGAGACTCTTTTAACTGCACCCAGGAACCAACACCCCTACTCATTATTAGAAAGCGAAGCTTATCTACAACAAGCATTTCTCTGGCATAATATTCACAGTAACGAATCAGCTACTCACTCTTTAAGCCTTGCCAGATCTGCTATCTATGGCACACTAGTGCCAAGAATTAATGCAGAGGGTCAATTTGAAGAGTTTGACGAAAGAGCTGCCCGGCAATATCTGCCCGGAATAGTTCGCAACAGCGGGCAATCAGTCATAAACCAGCACCTGGCCTATGCTTCCGTACAAATGGGAAGAATCCTAATGATGGAAGCAACCCAATTAAAAGAACAACTAGATACAACCAGCGATAAGACAGCTGCGGCTGAATTAGAAGAGCAGCGGCAGGAACGTTTAAGGCAAGCCCAGCTTTACTTATGCCAAGCAGCAGGAACTTTACAGGGAATAGACCAATTAGAGATCAGGGAGATGCTGGGACGCTCTCTTCTGGAATCTGGCCAAACAGAAGAAGCTGCCGCTCACATTGATGCGGTACTGGCACTCGACAACAGCTATCGTGAACAATTAGTCGCTAATAATGGCGTTGAACCGAAACGATTTACCCAAATATATACTTCGGCCTTAATCAGCAGGGCAAGAATAAATATGATAGAAGCAGAAAATGTTTTCCAAACAGCAGAAGAGACAACGGAAACCCCATCTCTACAAAGACGGTTGGAAATTCTAGTCCGGGCAGAAGAAGGTTTAACCGCAGCCATAGACAGCCAATATGTTTATCAAGTAGCAGGACAGGAAATCCGTGTCCCGATTTTAACAGGGCCATACTTACAAAGTGTGGAATCGGATCGTGAGGCAAACGTGAGCCGGCAGGCAATAATTAGGGGCTGGCTAGAAGCTTTAAACGAAACAGCAGATAGTAATTAAATCTGTAGTTTTTTAATAGCTGAGGCAGGGCTTTTGTGTTTAAGCACCGCCCTGATCACGGCAAAACGTGAGCACCCTGTACCCAGTACCTGCTTAACATTTGATTGATCAATCCCCCCAATCGCCACCACCGGAATCCTCAGAGCTTTAACAACTTGAGCAAGCTTCTTCACCCCCCGCGGTTCAACACCTGGCTTTGATGGAGTTTTAAAGATCGGACCAAGAGAAACATAATCAGCCCCATCTTTTTCAGCTTTCTTAGCCTGTTCTAAATCTCTTGTCGTCACCCCAATTATTTTATCATCACCAAGAACTTTGCGGATTTTTGCAACCGTAGTCTTTTTCAAATCATCCTGCCCCACATGCACCCCATCCGCCCCCACCTCTTTCGCAATATCAACGTAATCATTAACAATAAAAGTGACCCCAGCGCTTGAAGTTAAGGCCCGCATCTTTTTCGCCAAGCCTAAATATTTCTTCTTATCCCCACCCTTATCGCGCAACTGGATAATCTTAACCCCACCAGCAATCGCCGCCTTAGCCCCTTTAATGTGGTCAAATTGCGGATCAGTAACCAAATATAAATTAAAGTCGAGCTTTAAGCGTTTAGAAAGCTTGGCAAACAAAACTTTTTCCAGCTCATAAATTTGAAACCTAATCTTCTTGAAAGTTTGTCCTGCTTTTGGCGCGGTTAATTTAGAAAACTCCTCCAGCACCCGCAGTGCCTCTTGAACACGCTTAATGTTTGCCGCAAATATATCTAGAAGTGTTTCCCGTCTAGCTTCTGTCTTTGAAAACGAATCCTTGCCAACATCTGTTGATATTTTGCGATTATTTAAAACTCCCAGCTCTTTCGCCAACAGCCTCAACACTGACCGAATATGCTTTAGCTCCCCTGTTGTTTTCTTATCTTCTAAAACAAACCTGGATATCTCTTCAATTACCCGAACCCCCTCAACGGCTCGGTTAATATTAGCGTCTATTATCCGTTTAATGCTTTTCTTTTCCCTCACATCCCACCCCTCATAGCTCATACCTCATCAATAGTCCCCATTCCCTAGTACCCAGCACCCAATCCTAGTTCCATTTAATTCACATCTCATACTTCACCCACTGCTCCGGATCCACTCGCAAGTTATGAACAGACATCCCCCAGTGGAGATGCGCGCCGGTTGAAACCCCAGTATTGCCACTATAAGCAATTAAGTCTCCTTGTTTAACATCTTGTCCAACTTCAGCCGCAAATTTTGAAAGATGGAAATATAAAGTATGAATCCCCTGGCCATGGTCAACAACAACTGTCCCACCAAAGGCCTTTAGTTTCTGGGTAAAGACAACCTGGCCAGCGTTAGGGGCAAAAACCTTGGTTCCAATCGGCACCGCTAAGTCAACCCCTTTATGGCTTCCGGAACGCTTGCCATTGATAATTTGGAGCTGGCCAAAACCTTGCGATTTCTCCCCTTTGACCGGCAAAGCAAACTGGCCGCTCCACAATCTTTTCTCACTTTCATGAAGCAAAACTTTTTCAATCTCGCTCCATTCATTATCAATAATATTTCGCGCTCGCAGTTTATTGCGGCTTGGTTTTAACCAATACCTGGTCACGGGAAACTTTGTTGGCCAGACTTTTAACATCTCGACCTGCTCAATAGTTTTCCCGTCTGTTTGGGTAATGATTAAGCGTAGGTTATAATTACCTGGCTTTTGGTCAGTTGGGACACCAATGATACCAACAAAATTATCTTCCTGAGGATAAAGCTTAAACTTTTGGCCTAAAAATTTCCCCTCAACCCCTGTTATCCCTGCAGCCGGAATTTTTACCTCGATCACCTTCCCCTGCCAAGCAACGGAAGGAGAAATATCAACAATTGGCTGAGCAAAAAGAGAGGCGACCATCAGGCCCAAAAAGGCTAAGCAAAAGAAGAACAACCTTATCATAAGATCATTTTAACATGCTGTAAGAAAAAATGAAATTTCGCAGTAGCTTATACCTTCAGGGTATAACCTTCGTTATTCTTCTGGTGGTCAAGATGCAAGGCAAAATTTGCGCCCTGACCGCGACAATAAGCACCAAGGTCTCTTTGCAATTCGCCACTAATATACTCCTGTAAAACTGGTGGAAAGTGTCCATAATCAATGAATAGGTCAATTTCGCGAGCCTCCACAGTTACGGCTTTTTTAACCAAGGCAAAGAAATATTCCCTTAACCCTGCTTTAACTTCAGCTTCGGTGTAAGGTTTGCTAGTCAAAGGATTGAACGCCCCTGGATTTATATCTCCTGAATAGCAACGACCATTGCCGTTTCTATCTGTTTGAACATAACCCCTACTAGTAATAAAGTGCCCAATCGCAGCCGGCGGGGCCATTACTGCCATTTGGCTGGCATTATTGATAGAAAAAGTTGAAGCTGACGTGATGAGATGAAGGTTAACCAAAGGAGAGCTGATGATCGAGCCTAAGACTTCCGGATTGCTCATAAAATATCCAACTGCCTGGAAAATTGCTTCCTCTGGAATAACAAGGTTAACTATTATCCCACGGTCCACGAGGGTGGAGATAGTAGCAGCCAACGCAATGGAATGGTCACTATGAAAATGAGTAAGAAATATTGCAGCGGATGAAACTCTGATCCTGCTAGCCAAAGAGTCAACGTAGGCAGCGGTCGCAGGGTTACCCGCGTCAACCAGCACCAGGCTAGCACCTACCAAAGAGAGATGAGTTGTTTCATCAGACTCTGCTTCTAAGGTCGCTCGCGGATCCCTCAAGCGAGCAACCAGCTCTTGGTCAACCACGGTTGTCCTTCTATAATCGTTGAGGCTCACTCGTCCGCTAAAGTCTGGCGTTTCTGAAGCCGGCAAAGGAACCACATGATTATCAATATAAGTTTGAATCTCTGCCAATTGGGCTTCAAGCTGAGCGTGAAAATTTGGGCCAAGCACCCCTTTTAGATTCGCGATTGTCTCTCTGGCACGATCTTTTAGCTCTGGAATCTCAGCCTGAGGAACACGGAAAGTAACGCCAGCCTTGAAAAACGGAAGATCTTGTAATAGCGCGCAACGGACCATTTTGAGTATTAGTAATGAGGTTAAAAATTTCAGCAGAGGAACCACCGATCAGATTTATTGTCAGTTTTCTTTCTGCCACCCTTGAGCTGGAACCAAACCGCTTGGGGAAATCCGCTCCAGGAAGGGCAGCCAAATACATTGTCAGGAACTGAAGATCAACCGGCCCCTCAATATTGACAACTGCTTCGTAACAAGTGGTTATCTCTACTATTTGTATTAATTGTAATAAAGCTTTACCCGCAGCCACCCCATCACGTGTTATTACATCAAGCCTAAAAACACCGTCGGAAATATCATGATTTAAGACCTCTTCATGGCGCAAGGTTAAACAACTATGACGAGAAGGAACCCTAGGGGTCACTGGTTTACGAAGGCCTTCACCATCAACACTGCTTCTCCTAACCCCAGCTCCTTGGAATAAATGAACACCTGAACTCATTGGTGCTCCTCCCTATATTTTGGCACTCACTATATTTTTATTATCGAGATACCTAAGTAATTTCTTGCACCCTAAAAGACTAACGCAAGAAATATGAACTTTCTGGCTAGTAATGACGATAAAAATTGGAGGATACGCCTCTGTTTATTTGCCCACAACTATTTCTTTCGTTTACACACTTTAGTTTACACTGCCTCCGCCCCCAAAAAGACCTTCAATTAAGCTCACTTTTTACCGAGCTTTACGAGACCTTAAAAACCCAAAAACTACCCCTGTCAACCCAAAGTAGAAATGTTACACTTTCCCCAAAGTAGAAATGTTACATTTTGTGGGGAGGAGCAAATAGTTGGGGGGGGGATAAAAACGCA
>PEYM01000105.1 GCA_002774365.1 Candidatus Saganbacteria bacterium CG08_land_8_20_14_0_20_45_16
CCGAAATACAGGGCTTTTTGCGAAGCGAGACCCGCCGAAGGCGGGGCGAGCGAGCAAGCTCTTTCCCCTGAAAATTTGAAATGTCTTGATTGGTCGGGACGGCGGGATTTGAACCCACGATCTCTACCACCCCAAGGTAGCGCCTTAGACCAAGCTGGGCCACGCCCCGATTTTTTAACTAGCGACGCCAAACAATATTTAAAAGCAGGGTCAAAACCAGGCTAACCAAGACCATGGTGGTGATTGGCAAAAAGATTGTTAATCCTTCCCGACGATAAATGAAATCACCCGGCAGCCGGCCAAACCATGGAACGCGGCCAACCAAAATAAAAAAACCGCCAATTAAAACCAAAATGACCCCAATGTATAAGATCAAACGGCCCAATGATTCCACCGCCATTTTATTTCACCTCAAAGCGTACTGGCAGCTCAAAACAACTAGCCACGGCCATCCCACCCTGAGTCGCTGGGGTAAAACCCCACTGTGACACAGCAGACACCGCAGCTTGATCTAGTTCAGCTGCACCAGACGAAGCCTTAACAGCTACCGCATTAACCTGACCAGTCACACCAATCTGCAACGATAAGATTGTTACGCCAGTAACCCCAGCCCTAAGAGCCGCAGCTGGATAGCTGGGCAAAAAACTATAACTAATGCTTGGCGCTAAAATCGGCAAAATAGGAATAACCTTGGACTCTAGTAAAGGGACACTGGCAACTTGGGCTGCAACTTTTGTCATTGCTTGGGCCTTGATCATTGGCCAGGCCAATACGTTGTTCACAACCAAGCTCTCACCAATAAACACTGGCCTTGATTGAGACTGCAAAAGGGCTGGCCTAGCCAGCAAGAAACTGACCAAAACCGCGGCCAGCAAAACACTCCCCATCACGACTAAAGACAAATTATTAGTTTTCATCGTTGCCTCCTTAAAGTTTATAGCTCACTCCTATATTATAGCGTCTTCCAGGCATTGGGTAAACATCAGAAAAGCCGTATGACTCTGCATAGCTCTCATTAAACATATTATCCAAGCTAAGTTTCAAAGAAACCTGGCCAAAATCCCTAATAAGCGCCAGGTCCGCCACGGTATAGGCTTTTAACCGATTGGTATTAGCTAAATCAGTAAACTGTTCACCCACATAACGCAGTGAAAAATTAGACGCCCAGCCAAAACAATCATTATGCTCCAACCTCAAACCACCTTGGACCTGCGGCGAATAATTAATTATTAGATCATTGCTAGCGTCTTTAACAGACTGGCCGGTTAAATTGAGGCTCAGTTTCAACCTTTGGTTGAGTTGCTCAACAATCTCAAGTTCACAACCATTGGTCTCTACATTAGTGACATTTTGCGGCGCGCTAATATAAGCCGTAGAAGAAACATTAGTCGTTGACCAACGGATTAAATCATTGACCCGGCTAAGAAAAAAACTTAGCCGCAAATTAGAGCTAAGCCCAAGATCGCGTTCAACAGTCAAATCAAGACTCTGGGCTGTTTCGGCACGCAAATTAGGATTGCCCTCTGTTGTCCCAACATAAGTCACCCCACCCCAATCAGAAGTTTCTGTTAATTTGGTCCAGTACAAATCATTGATCGTCGGCGCCTTATAAGAAGAACCCCAAGAAATCCTCACTCGTTGATCTTCTCCGAGCGGTAAGACTAAGCCGAGGCGGGGACTTAAATGATTGCCGTAAACCTGACTAAGGTCGCCACGTAAACCTGCAACTAAATTTGTTTGACCAGCCAAGGTTAGTTCATGTTGCAAATAAACAGCCCTGTTATTTACTTCATTATTGCCAGAACTGCTGCTGGCGCTCTTGTCGCTACGCAATTCCAAGCCCATAACAGTGGCATTAACACTGTCCCAATCTACCTCTTGCTGGATATCAGTCACACTGGTCAAAGTATTATTAGTTGTATCAACCGGCGGCCAGGACAAAGGATTTTGGTAATGTTGCTGTAGATCAACAGAAGATAAAGACAGTTTTAAGCCTAGGTCAACCAGTTCGTACTTAAGATCACAGATTAAGTTGTTATCGGTCTGCCTAGCCTGCGGGGTCAAAAAGTCCAGCGAGCCTGGCGCACCTTTATTAGCAGAGTATTTTTTAACCCCGACCTCAACGTGAGTGCGGCCAGGATCAGCGGCCAGGCGCAGGTTGAAGTCGTCAGCCTTAAAATCACTGTTAGCGCGAAAGCCTGCGGAATAAAGCGAGGTTGCCGAGAAAAAATAAAACGGCCCAGTTGAACTAAAAGTAAAGTCCGTTGTATTAAACTCGCCATATTGAAGAGCAACCTGGTTAACCACTGTTGCTGAGGGTTTCTTGGTCAGCACATTAATAACTCCACCGACCGCGTCCGCCCCATAGACCGCAGACAGCGGGGCTTTGACTACTTCAATTTTTTCCACATCAGCTAAGAGCAAATCGCCCAGGTCAAAAGTGCCTAGACTAGGCGAATTAAGGCGGTTGCCATTAATTAAGACCAGGACCTGCTGTGAATTAGAACCACGCACTCGCGCTGAGAGCTGCGAACTTAAACCGCCATTAGCCTTGATGGATAAGCCTGAGATTGACCTGACAACATCACCCAGTTTAACCGCCCCAGAATTTTTGATTTCCTCTTGCATAATTACAACGGTTGGCCAAGGCACAGTAGACTTTAAACGAGGAACCCTAAGCGCCGTCACCACGACCTCCTCACCATAAAAACGCGGCAGCTCTTGAGCAACTGACAACTGACAAATAACAACTGACAAATGAAGGAGGATTACTATAAGAAGATTTACCAACGAAAACCTTGATGCCTTGATACCTTGATGCCTTGATGCCTTTTTCATAACCATCTCTATACTCCTTTATTATTAAGTATAGAGTTCTCGGGAAAACTCCGCTCAAAATAAGGCAGGACTAGAACCTGCTTGTTAACTATCCCCTCTCCCGTTTGAGTAACTTATCTTAAGCCTTCGATCACCATCACCACCTCGCCCTTCAGCCGTCGATCTTTTATTTGCTCGATCACCTCACCTACCTTTCCCCTGATAATTTCTTCAAACTTTTTGGTCAGCTCGCGACATACAGCAACCTGGCGCTCGCCCAAAACATTTTGGACCTCAATCAATGTTTTCAAGACCCTGTAAGGCGACTCATAAATAATAATCGAATGTTCCAGCTCTTTCAAGGCCTCAAGGACTTTTCGTTTTTTGCCGGGTTTCTTTGGCAAAAAACCCTCAAAAATAAATTTATCCGTCGGCAAACCAGAAACAACCAGCGCAGCAAGTGACGCAGAGGACCCTGGCACCGGCACGACCGTAACTCCCGATACTACGGCACTACAAACTAGCTCATAGCCAGGATCAGAAATCAGAGGCATACCAGAATCAGAAACTAACGCCAGCGTTTTTCCACCCTGCAAAAGAGCGAGCAAATAATCGGTTTTCTCCTTAATATTGAACTTATGGTAAGAAGTTAATGGGGTCTTGATCCCATATTTATTAAGTAAGATCTTGGTTTGACGGGTATCTTCAGCCACAATCAAGTCAACCTCTGCCAGCAAACGAGCAGCCCTAAAAGTTAAATCTTCAAGATTACCAATTGGGGTTGCGACTAGGTATAAGACTGACATCAAGACAGATCTGAGCGAGAAAGCAAACCAACAGAAAAGTCAGGGTTTTCTTCGACCCTCTCAATCTGATCTAGGTCTTGCTCCTTTTCACTGGTCAGGGCTCCGATCACACTCACCCTGCCGCGATAAGAAGAGCCCTCTTCAATAATTATTTTACCACCCTTAAGATCGCCATGGACCCGTCCTGATTTTGTAATCTCAAGGCAATGAGAGGCTGCAATATTTCCATCCACTCTGCCAGAAACAATAATATTGGCACACTCAATATTGCCAATAACCTTGCTGCGCTGCGAAACAATAACGTCCCCTTTTGTCACCACCCGACCCTCAAACTCACCAAACAAATTGATCGTCCCAGAACTAAAGAGTTCACCTTTGAGGCTGGCCTTTTCGCCAATAATCGTATCCATACCTTGGTCCCCTAATTTTTTGTCCAAGTTAAAGAGTGACATCAATTACCCTTCCAAGTTCTGCTAGCGGTCAATACATTAAGATTGAGATAAGCCACAGGGTTAATCGGCTGGCCTCCCTCTCTTACCTCATAATGCAAATGAGGGCCAGTGGAATTGCCAGTCACCCCCACATAAGCCACTAAATTACCTTTCTTTACCTTAGTTCCCCTGCTAACCGTAAAACGAGAACAATGGGCATAAAGCGTTGATTTGCCATAACCATGATCAACAATAACGGTTTTACCATAGCCCTGCTGCCAGCCAACAAAACTGACCAAACCGTCAGCCGTACAATGGATGGCCGAACCATAGCTAGCCGAAATATCTACACCAGTATGAAAACCACGCCACGGATAGACACGGTAACCAAAGCTAGAAACAATTCGGCCGTAAAGCGGCCAGCATGATGGCGTATTAGCAAAACGTTCACGTGCTTGATTAACCCATTTTTTAAGGTCAGCCAAGCTCTCCCGTTGTTCACCCAACTTTTGGTGGGCAGTTTGCATTTTCTGAACCACTGGTTCAATCATAGCTTGGGGCTCATCAGCTAGCTGGCTTTTTTGAAAATTACGAGTTAACTTGACCTTACTCTGCCAGCTTTTTAAGCCCAGGAGCTGGCGCAATTGATTGTCTTGTTGCTGCAGCTCAACCAAAGCGGTTTGAACGCGATTCGTCTCAAGACTAAAAGAATTAATAATAGCTTGTTGTTCGCGGTTTTTGGCGATCGCTTGGTAATAATGGGCCAATCTGCGCGACAAGATTGAAGAATAAACAAAAGAGGATCCAACCAAACAAACCGAAAAAATAAGCAGTCCAGTTAAGAAATATAAAGCAAAATAAGGTACCCTAACGCTAAAAGCCGGGCCACTCCCATCGTGTGGAATTAGCATGAAGGTAAAATGCTTATGTTTTTGCGCTTTTCTCTCCATCTTTTCAGAGTATAACAACCCTATCAGCTGAAGTCAA
>PEYM01000128.1 GCA_002774365.1 Candidatus Saganbacteria bacterium CG08_land_8_20_14_0_20_45_16
CGACACTCGCGGTTGCGTCCAGGTTGAAAACAGGGTCATCAAATACCTCTACGCCCAGGTAGACGTTGATACGCCAGTTATAATAATGCCGTAGAGGCTGAAAGCCCCTAATCATTCGAGGCAACCCCATAAGCAGCAGCAAATTTACTTACTAACTTATTTTTGTTATAATGATTTTATGACCTCAAAAATTTCTGTAATCGGCGCAGGCAATGTTGGCGCAGAAGCAGCCAGAATGGTCCTGCAAAAAGGCTTGGCTGATGTTGCCTTAGTTGACGTTGTCAAGGGTCTCCCACAAGGTAAAGCCTTGGATTTAATGCAGGCAGGGCCGATAGTTGGCTATAACACTAAAATTGTCGGCTCCAATGACTTCTCGGCAGTCAAAGATTCACAAATTATAATAGTAACCGCTGGCCTCGCTCGCAACCCCGGGATGAGCCGCGATGATCTTTTGCAAAAGAACGCCAGCATCACGAAATCAGTTTGTGACAATATTAAAAAATACGCACCAGACTCAATTGTCATTACAGTAACAAACCCACTCGACACAATGGCCTATCTAACTTATAAAACCTTAGGCTTCCCTGCCAATCGAGTCCTAGGCATGGCGCCGCTCCTTGATTTAGCCAGGATGGCCGCCTTTATTACCATGGAACTTAACTGTCCGGTAACTGAAGTCAAAGCCATGGTCCTTGGAACTCACGGCGACCTAATGGTCCCTGTTCCTTCGCAAACAACAGTTTCCAATAAACTGATATCTCAACTTTTACCAAAAGAAAAAATTGACGCCATTGTTGAAAGGACCAGAACAGGCGGCGCAGAAATTGTCGCCCTGCTCAAAACCGGTTCTGCTTATTACGCCCCGGCTGCCTCTGCCGCTTATATGGCTGAAGCCATCTTAAAAGATACAAAAGAGGTCATCCCCTCTTCTGTTTTAGCTGAAGGACAATATGGATTATCTGACCTTTACGTTGGACTACCTGCAAAATTGGGGAAAAATGGCGTTGAGGAGATTGTGGAGATCAATTTAACTGCCGAGGAAAAAGCTGCGCTGGCCAAGTCGGCTGAAGCGATAAAGGCTAGCAACAGCAAGCTTCGCTAGTCCTTGATAATTGCGCTGCTGCAGGCTCATCCAAAACAATTGTGACTCGCCCTTCTGCTGCCCACAGATATTGCGCGATAAACCGCTGCGGGCCATCCTCTCCCTCAAGCAATTGATAAACCGGCAGAGCCTTGCCAGGGCCAAAAGCCATTAAAATGATTTCTTTAGCTGTCAGGATCGTTGGGAGTGTAATAGTCAAGGCGTGTGACGGCGGCCGAAGCAAATCACAGGTTTGCGCACTTGCCACTCTAGTACAAATACAAGCCTCGCTAGATAGCCCCCACTTCCAATCTATAAGTCCTGGCCAAAGCCTAACTCGGCTAGCCAGCTGTCCTGTCTTGGGGTCAGAGCCTTGAGGCAAAAAAGCCAGGTGACCATCTGGACCAAGCCCGAGAATTATCATGTCAATGGGACTTCGTAATCTTAACCAATTATCAAAAGCCTCAACATACTTCATTTTTCTGGCCAAAGAAACTTGCCTTGGCAGCCAAGGAATATACGTGTCTAAGATCAGCAAGTATCCTCTTAATAACCTGGGCCTCTCTGCCTAAGGACAATTCAAGTTGTTCCTCAAAAGTTTGCTCAAGCAAAAAGGTCAGAAAAAATTGACAGAAATAATAGGGAAAGCTTAACGGGTTTGCTAATTCTGTTTCTGTTCCATCAATCATCCCCCAATGAAAGTCGCCCAGCTCACCGCCAAGTAAATCCAGCAAATTAAAATCCTGGGCAGCTGCTTCTTTGGCCAAAAGTTGGTACAACATTATCGGAGTATTACAACCCTGGGTAAGCAGCGTACCTGTTTGCTTTTTAACCAAAGGGATAATCCGCGCCAAAACAGCTTGACTGGCCATTTTTTGGCTCGGGTACACCTCCACCTTAAGAGTGTGAGCTTGTCCTAAATAATTGTATGTCCCAATTGGTAGTGGCATTGTAATTTAAATCTTTAAAAAGAGCTTTCTCCTTTGTTTAGCCAATCATTCTAGCGAGAGCTCCAAAAAATTGGCTCCTTATCCGCGTAGCCGAGCCTCTTAGGCTCGGGGGTACCTACGCAAGCAAAGCGAGTTTTCCCAAGCTCCCCACAACTCTATCGATAATCATATTAATAAATTTCATATATTAATTTTACATAAATTTTAGCATATTGACTTTTTCTGTTAAAATTGGTAAAATATAACAGTAAGGGTGGCAAAGATTGTATAAGTTTAATTAAACATATGCCTAAAAAAATAAAAATAAAAGATATTGCCAAAAAGGTTGGTTGCTCTCAAGCCACAGTTTCCCAAGCTTTTAACAACCCAAAACTCATTAATCGTCAAACCAGGGCCAAGATTTTGGCAGTCAGCGCAGAGCTTGGATATGTACGCCAAAGATTTAACAAAAAGAGAGAAAAAATTATTGGCATTACTGGCCTTAGCCAAGAGCTAATATTAGGCGAATACTATAATAAAATCACAGCCGCTATTATTTCAGCAGCCAAGGTCCTGGGAGTTAACGTAATTATTGAAAGCTTTAGCGACAAAGAAATTGAGCTTCCTTCCATGTTTTCCAAAAAGGTTCTGGACGGGGTTATTATCTTGGGAAAAATTTCGCAAGAACATATCTTAATGATCAAACAAAATAATTTCCCCTTGGTTTTATGCGGCCATCCTGTCCCAGGGCTTGAGCTCCACACAGTCTTAAGTGATGGCAGATCAGGCATTTTTGAGGCCACAAAACATTTAATTCAACTAGGCCACCAAAAAATTGCTTACATCGCTGGCGGCCCGCTCTTTGACCCAGTTACATCAGATCGGTTAGACGGCTTTAGGTACGCCTTGAACGAAAAAAACATTCCCATCCCTGAAGATTATATTCAAATAAGTGATTTTTGTGCTCTAGCAAAAACCCAACAGGCCATTGAAAACCTTATAAAAATCAAACCAACTGCCATAGTTTGCGAAAACGACAGCTTGGCCTACACCACCTACCACTTACTAAGCCAAGCTGGCCTAAATATTCCCTTGGATATTTCTCTTAGCGGCTTTGATGACCTGCCTTTTCCTGAATATCTTCAGCCAATTAAACCAAACTTAACGACTGTTCACGTGGACCTTGAAGAATTAGGTAAAATTACTCTTAATGTCCTCCTGGAAATAATTGAAAATCCCACTGACATTGCCCATCGCCATACTATTCCAGTAAAATTAAAAATTGGCGGGACAACCTTACCCCCTCGATAAATTTGGTGCTATACTGTATATAAATGCGCCAAATCCCAACGAAAAAGATCGCCGACACCGTCAACGCTCTCTGCCTCCAAGCTAATACAGAGCTGACCAGCGACGTGGAAAAAGCCTTAAAACAAGCCCTAAAACAAGAAACCTCAAAAACCGGCCGAGAAATATTGCAACAAATTCTTGAAAACGCCAAAATTGCCAGGAAAGAAAAACTACCAATCTGCCAAGACTGCGGACTAGCTTTTATTTTTATCGAGATCGGACAGGAAGTGAAGGTCACCGACGGCTCACTAACAAAAGCTATTAATGACGGAGTAAAACAAGGTTACAAACAAGGCTATCTTAGAAAATCAACAACTAGCGACCCATTAACCCGAGAAAATCCAGGGACCAACCTGCCAGCCATGGTCCACACAGAAATCGTCCCTGGCAACAAATTAAAAATCACCGTCATGACCAAAGGTGGCGGGGCAGAAAACTGCAGTGCGATTAAAATGTTTAAACCAACTTCAAGCAAAAATGAAATTGACGACTTTATCGTCGCAACAGTTAAAAATAATGGGGCTAACGCCTGCCCGCCGCTAATTATCGGCGTGGGAATCGGGGGATCATTTGATCAAGCACCACTGCTGGCCAAAAAATCCCTGCTGCGAAAAGTTGGCAGCAGCTCAAAATGGGAAAAAGAGCTCTTAAATAAAATCAACAGGCTAGGAATTGGGCCAATGGGCCTAGGAGGAAAGGCAACTGCGCTGACTCTGCATCTTAAAAAAGGCCCATGTCATATCTCTAGTCTGCCGGTCGCGGTAAATATTGAATGTCATGCACATAGAGTTAAAAGCACCATTATCTGATAACGATATCAAAAAACTAAAAGTTGGGGATAAAGTCCTTATCGCTGGCAAAATTTTAGTGGCCAGGGATTTAGCCCACCAAAAAATGGTCAAAAAATCACCACTAGACCTTAATGGAAGCATAATTTATTATGCCTCTCCAACCCCTACTCCGCCCCACTACACCATCGGCTCGATTGGGCCAACTACCGCTACTAGAATGGATGCTTTTACCCCTGCCCTGATTAGAAAAGGGATAAAAATAACCATTGGCAAAGGTAAGCGTGATCCCAAAGTCATGGCTGGCTCTGTTTACCTGGTTGTGCCTGGCGGAGCTGCCGCCCTGCTTTCTAAAAGTGTTGTTAATTCCAAAGTTTTGGCGTATGCTGAACTTGGTTCAGAAGCTTTGCGAGAGATTGAAGTTGTTGGTTTTCCCGCGATTGTAGCGATTGATCTCAAAGGAAGGAGCATTTTTAAATGATAAATTTTAAATTTTCCCGTCTGACAGGATCCCGCAACAACAATTCTCACAATGTAGAAGCGCGACAAATGTCTAGTTATGGCCTCTCTTTAGTAAAGAACAAAATCATAAAAATCATTTTCTCATCATTGCTAGTTTTTAATTTAACCTTGCTCTTGTGTTTATCAGTAAGCGCTAAAAAGTACGACGGCATCTGGTTCCTTGGCTATAATTTAAAGAGCGAGCTCTTGGCTAACTCCCAAGTCAGGCAAGCTATCAGCAAGACCATTGATAAGAATTATATTGTTAAAAGCATTGTGAGTGAAGAAGTGGTCCCTGCTAGCATTATTCCGCCAGGCATGATCGGTTATGATGCGGACTTATCCTCGGCTGAGGTTGATATCAGCGAAGCCAAAGAGCTCATGCGGCAAGCAGGATATCCCATCAATGACCCAAGGCTCAAAACCCTCTCCCTCCTGCACACCGATGGGCTCAAAACCAAAGCGATTGCCCAAAAGCTACAAGCTGACCTTAGCCAGATCGGCCTTAAGCTCAACCTAGTTGAGATCAGTTACATGGGACAAAACAACTGGGTCAAAGAGCTAACCTCAGGCCAACACGCTTTTTTCTTAATGGGTTACAAAGCCGGGATTGAAACGCTCTTCTCCACCCAGGAAGCCATAGACGGCGACAGTTACAGCTTAATTGAACCGCTTTTTCAAACTCACGGTGAGGCTAATTTTACCGGTTATAGCAACGCCGAGGTTGACAAGCTGCTCGACCAGTTAACTGGCATTAACCTAGCCTTAAAAAGTGAGCGTCACCTAAAGCTTAAGCAGATCAATCAACTCTTGGTCAAAGCTTCACCAATCGAAGTCCTTTTTTATATTGAAAAGCTTTAATGGACTCTTTTGAGGTTTTTCTAAGAGTTAGAAAAGAGGACATTGTTTTTATCTGCCCTTATTTTGAGGCCTTTGCCGGCCTAGTCGCCATTAGGACCCCAAAACCAGAAGCCGGCGATTTTGCCACGATCAAGCTCATGATCTCCCCTGATTTTAAAGAAGACTTTAACCAGCTTCTTGCCAGTTTAAAAAGGAAATTGAATTTTGAAATTACCGAGCCTCCTCAAGCCTAAACAAAAAGCAAAGGATATTTACAGTATCAATTTTGACGAGCTGAAAAAGCTGGGGATCACCAATCTCATCCTTGATGTTGATGAGACCCTCTTGCCAAGGCGCTCCCTTGATATCTCACCAAAATTATTTGAATGGGTGGCAACCAGAAAAGAAGAAGGGTTTAAGCTCTGCCTCACCTCAAACAGCCGTCAACCAATTAGGGTTCAGTACATTGGCAAAACCCTAACGCTCCCCTACATTTTTTTTGGCCTAAAGCCCCTCCCCTTTGCCTTTTGGCAGGCAATGAAGATATTAGAAAGTCAGCCAGCAAACACGGCCATGATCGGGGACCAGCTTTTTATGGATATTTTAGGGGCTAATTTTTTGGGAATATATTCTATCTTTACTAAGCTGATAACGCCGGAAACCTTTCTCCCCCGCCAGTGGATGAGGCAAGTAGAAGATTGGCTCTTAGGACGTTTGCAATAAACAAACCAAACGATTGGCTGCTTGCTGATAGGCGATTATTTCACCTTGATCAGCTAGTCCTTTTAGCAAAACTTTTAAATAGACATCAAAAGATACTGAAGAAAAATTCGCCAAAGAATAAACAGTCTTAAGCTCATTGCACCCAGGACTAATCGGCTCCTTACTTTTTATAAGGGCCTTAGCCATTTTTAAATATTGTTTTTCAGGATCGCTCATGGTCGCCCCTGTGTTGATCAGCGCCACTGCAACAACCAAGGTCTTTTGTCGATCATCTAATTTCACTGCCAGCTTATCCCAAAAATGAGTAAAATAAGCAATTAGTTCAGTAGGCAATGCGGACAAAATAGTCTGGGTCTGGAGATCTTCTTCTTGCGTCGCCAATAGGCAATGTCCCCTAAGACTCAAGGAAAAAAACGGAGCTAGTAATAATTCTTTTGGGGGTTGCCCTAAAACCAAGGCCCTGGTTACTCTCTCAGAAAGAAAACAGCTGGCTTGATGACTACCAACCATTATTGCCCATGGCTTAGGAAGTACCGCTACCCTCCTCAAATAACCATGCCGATCTTCTATATCAAATAAAATTCTACAAGATAATTGGTATTTCAGAACACTTAACAAAAACACCCCCTCCTATAGTGAGAGCTCCGAATAATTGGCTCCTTGTCCGCGTAGCCAAGCCTCAAAGGCTCGGCGTCTCGACGACAAGCAGCACCCCTAAGAGGGGTGCCTACGCGAGCAAAGCGAGCTTTTCAAAACTTTTTTTATATCTTATCGTTAACCTGAAAGCTAAATTTCACTTTCTACCCTGTGTTTGCTATAATATTAATAAGCTTGAGGCTGAACATCAAGGTCTCCTGGGTGTTGAGTCACAGGTTTATTATTAACGGGAGGAAAAGCAATGACGAAACACAAAAAACTGGCGAAATGGATAAAAGAATGTGTAACGCTGTGCCAACCAGACAAGGTGGTCTGGTGCGACAGCTCGGAAGCTGAAAGAAAAAGGCTGGGAAAAGAGGCTTATCACACCGGCGAAATGCTGAAGCTAGACCAAAAAAAGCTCCCTGGCTGCTCCTACCATCGCACCGCAATCAATGACGTTGCCAGGACGGAAAAACTTACCTTTATCTGCAGTCAAAATAAAAAAGACGCCGGACCAACTAATAACTGGATGGACCCAAAAACCGCTTACAAAAAAGCTTACGATATCATCCGCGGCTCGATGAAAGGCCGCACCATGTATGTGGTGCCGTTTTCCATGGGCCCGGTCGGCTCACCCTTCAGCAAAATCGGGGTTGAGTTAACTGATAGCATCTACGTTGTCCTAAACATGAGAATCATGACCCGGATGGAGAAAGCTGTCCTTGACCATCTGGAAAAAACCCAAGGTGAATTTACCAAATGCCTACATGGCAAGGTTGACATTGATATCAACAATCGCTTGATCCTCCATTTTCCAGAAGACAACACTATCATTAGTGTTAACTCTGGCTACGGCGGCAACGTCTTGCTCGGCAAAAAATGTTTAGCTTTGAGAATCGCTTCAGTCTTAGGTCGTGACGAAGGCTGGATGGCCGAGCATATGTTGATTATGGGCATTGAAGACCCGTCCGGCTACATTGCCTACGTTGCCGCAGCTTTTCCTTCTGCTTGTGGCAAGACCAATCTCGCTATGCTCGTTCCTCCACAAGGCTTAAAAAAGAAAGGCTACCGCATTTGGACTGTTGGTGATGATATTGCCTGGATGAAGATTGACAGCGACGGCAAGCTTTGGGCAATCAACCCGGAAAACGGCCTCTTTGGCGTTGCCCCTGGGACCAACAGCAAAACCAACCCTAACATGATGGCCTCCCTAAACAAAGATGTTATTTTTACCAACGTACTCTTAAAACAAGACAAGACTGTCTGGTGGGAAGAAGGTGATCCACCAATCCCACAGAAAGGGACTGACTGGAAAGGGAACCCTTGGAAACCAGGCCAACACGACGAAAACGGCAAGATCATTAATGGTGCACATCCCAACGCCCGCGTCACTGTCCCAATCCAAAATGTGCCGACAATCACTAATCGCTTGGAACACCACCACGGGGTACCCATCTCCGCAATTATCTTTGGCGGCAGGAGAGCCAGCGTCGCCCCCTTAGTTTACGAATCCCTTACCTGGGAACACGGGGTTTTTGTAGGCTCAACCATGGCGTCAGAGCGTACCGCAGCCCAATTTGGCAAACAAGGTGAAGTCCGTCGCGATCCCATGGCCATGCTCCCATTTTGCGGCTATAATATGAGCGATTATTTTAAACACTGGATCAAGTTGGGCAAAAAAATGACCCCACCGCCACGGATTTTCAATGTCAACTGGTTTAGAAAAGACGAGGACGGTAATTTCTTATGGCCAGGCTTTGGTGAGAACCTTAGGGTACTAGAGTGGATTATGCGCCGCTGCCGCGGCCAGGTTGATGCCAGGAAAACCACCATTGGCTACGTGCCGCACGACTATGATATTGATTTAACTGGGTTAAAATTCCAACCTGACAAATTAAAACAGCTCTTTAGCATCAGTAAAAAAGATTGGGAAGTTGAGATCGAAGGGATCAAGAATTTCTACGCTAAATTCGGTAAAGAGCTACCCAAAGAGCTGGGGCATGAGCTAAAAGAGCTGGAAAAGCGGCTGGGCAAGGGTTAACCTGTTTGGTTCAAAAAGCTTAGCCGATTCAGTTTTCATAATATATTACATCATTCCCATGGGCTCAACATCTATAATCACTCGCACATCCGTGGGTACTACGGTTTTTTCCATGGTTTCGCAAACCAGCTCCCGCATCGCTGGCAAATTTTTGCCTTTAAGTAATATCCGATAGCGATAGTCACCTCGGATTTTAGAAAGCACCGCCGGCACCGGCCCCAACACCCTAGTCCCCAGTCCCGAGTCCCCAGTCCCAAGTCCATTTCTTAAGAAAACAGCCAAATCATCCGCGATTTTAGACGCCTTCGCCCCATTCTTACCAGAAATAACCAACGTAATCAGTTTACTAAACGGCGGATAGCCAAGCTCTTCGCGGTATTTTAATTCTTGATTATAAAAGCTTTCATAATCATGTTTAGCTGCCGCCTGGATAGCATAATGATCCGGCGTATAACTTTGGATCACAACTTTACCAGGGAGATGATGCCTGCCTGCCCGGCCAGCCACCTGGGTTAAAAGATGAAAAGTAGTCTCGGCCGAGCGAAAATCAGGGAACTGCAGGCCGATATCTGCCGAAACCGCCCCGACTAAAGTGACACTGGGGATATCAAGCCCCTTGGCAATCATCTGGGTCCCGATTAAGATATCTGCCTCACCGTCGCTAAAAATCCTAAAAAGTTTCTCATGCGAGCCGCGCTTGCTAACAGTATCACGGTCATATCTCATTATCCGCGCTTTGGGAAGCAATTTGGAAACCTCCTGCTCAATCCGCTGGGTCCCAGTGCCAAAAAACCTTAACGACTCGCTGTTACATTGAGGACAACTCCTGGGCGGGTCAATTTTATACTCACAATGGCCGCAGCGCAATTTTTTATCCTTGTGATCGTAGGCTAGCGAAACCGAACAAGTTGGACAAGCAAAACTAAACCCGCACATTTGGCACAGCAAAAAAGTAAAAAAGCCCCGACGGTTAAGAAATAAAATAGCTTGTTCTTTCTTCTCAAACGTTTCCACCAGCAACTCTTTCAGTCGTCGCGAAAGCACCCCTGCTTTTTCTTTTCTCATATCAACGATCTCAACCTCTGGCAGCGGCTGTTGGTTTATCCGCTCGGGCAAAGAGAGCCGGTTGCTAGTTTCATAAAAAGTTTCAATTGAGGGGGTGGCTGAACCCAACACCAAGATTGCGCTGTGCAGTTCGCCCATTTTTTTCGCCACCTCCCGCGCGTGATAACGGGGGCTTTTATCCTGCTTATAAGAACCTTCAAACTCTTCGTCAATCACCACTATTCCTAAATCTTTCACCGGCACAAACAAGGCCGAGCGAGCCCCTAGAACAATTCTTTTCTCTCCCTTAGCTACCAAGTCCCCCGCCACCCTTCTCTGTTTTAGCGTCATCTGGCTGTGAACAACAGCCACCTGCTCCCCAAACCGCCCAGTAAACCTCTCAACCATCTGCGGGGTAAGGGCAATTTCAGGGACAAGAACAATTGCTGACCTCCCCAGCTCCAAAACCTTGGCAATTGCCCGCATGTAAACTTCTGTCTTGCCAGAACCGGTTACGCCGTATAATAGAAAGGTGTCGGCCTGCTTTTTCTCAATGGCTTTATTAATTTCAACCAAAGCTTTCTCTTGATAAAAAGTCAATTTTGGGACGATATTCGATATTTGATATTCGACAGCCGAAATTCGAGAAGCCTGAATATCGGATTTTCGAATGTTCGAATTTTCGAATCTCGTTCCGATTACCAATTTCACCGCTGCCATCAAAAAACAACAATAGTATTCCGCAATCCACTTCGCCAGCTCAAGTTGTTTTTCATCAAAAAGCGGCTCTTCTGAAACAATTTCCAAAATATCCCTGGTTTTCTCAACCTCGGCTGTTTCAGCAAACCCCACCACAAAACCCACATCTTTGCGCTTGCCAAAAGGGACAATAATTTGCTGGCCAACCTGAAGCTTATCTTTTAAGTGATCAGGGATGCTGTAGCTAAAAGCCTTGCGGGTTGAGCGGGCTGGGTTGGCCAGGAGGACTTGAGCGTACATAATGATAGTATAGCAGACGCCGCCAGCTCCATGTCCTTCCCGTTACTTGCGAAAATTAAAATTTGCGTGTTATAATCATTATGAGGTGAAAAAATGAAGAAAACAAACGGGAAAGTGGCGGAAGAAATCTTATTTTATGCCAAAAAACTGCCGCCAGTAAAACAAATTGAGGCCTTGGATTTTGTCAAATGGTTATGGGGAGGGGTAAGCACAAGCGAAGAATACACAAAAGAAGAAATCAAAAAACTAGAAGCCTTGGCCCAAAAAAAAGGCGGAGCAAAGTTTGACAATTGGCAATCAGCCAAAAAATATCTTGAGGGTTTATCGCGTTGAACTATTTTTTCAAGCCCTCGTTTAGCCGTTGTTTTAAAAAATTAGAGCGGGTTAAGCAGAAACAAGCCATCGAAGCGATTAAAGCCCTCAAAACTGTTCTGGAATCAGGCATAAAATTAGAGGGTTTAGGGTTAAAACGAATAAGCAACGAGCTCTGGGAAATCAGGTCATCACTTAAGGATAGGATTCTTTTCACCTTCAAAAAGGAAGTTGTTACCTTTGTTTTGATCGGCAATCATGACGACGTAAAACGTTATCTAAAATAACCCTCGCCGCCTCTTCTTTTGACAGCAATGATAGCTTGGCCAGGAGGATTTGGACATACATGGTTTGTCCAGTATAGCAAATCCACACAAAAAGTGAAATTTTCTTCTAAATTTGTCGATAAAAGATTATAAGCATGGAATTAATCTTAAGACTGCCTCCGCGAGCACAAGCCATCGCCAAAAACCCTACCGCTTGGCCGATGATAAAAATTGCCAATACAAAACCGTCCCTTTCCTTATCAATAATAAAAGAAGCAGTAAGAGATAGCTCTCTACCAAGCCTGCATGATCCCGAAACTTTTTGTCAGAAACTCTTTGATTTAGAGACTGTTATCGGAACATGCCCTGCGCTTTTAATTGGCTTGCTAATTGCTGACGGTGATACAGCCCCGGAAAAATTATTATCCGGCCTGGATAACTTTGAAGAAGCCAAAAGGGCAATAAAAGAAAGGATTGCCAAATATCAATACTTGCAGTATCAAAGCCCAGACGAAGATTTATACCCCTGGGCATTAACTGACGCCGTTTATAAGCCTCTCTGGATTAAAAGCCCTTCTCCTGAGCGAATTAACGACATCTCACTTTTACTCCGCCTATCAAAAAATAGAAATGCCGAAAACGCTATCGGTCGACATCGAGGCCCAAACTGCATTTATTCTGCCGCTATGGTCACCTTGTTCGCTTTGTCGCAAGGTTTAATATCTGCAGAAGCAAGAAAGTATCCAAGCATTCATCCATTTAGCTATTTTGAGCACATGGGACAAGGTTATTTATTTGAATACAATGGGATATGGCCTTCAACTAGCTGCGCTGACAATCACGAAGCAGAAAAGCTCCTAACAATCACACATCCCTTCTCATTAATCGCCGCCTATTTAACTTCTAACGCCACCAAATTTGTAAGAAGAAAAATGGTACTTACTCCAGACGAAAAAGAAATGGTCAGGGAAAAACTTGCTTGCGCCGAAACAATCAATCCCTTTCACTCCAGAATTTATGAGATGCTAGCTACAGTGTCAGAACAAGAAGAGGCCTGTGTTATTTACACAAACTATCATGAGGCCCTGGAAGCCTATGGGCAACACCAACACGCCGCAAGATCAAGAATAGCCCTTGCCGCCTGATCTTTTGATTGCAGGGGATAATCAGCAACTTTGCCGGATTTATCAATTATCGAAAACTTAATCTGGTCGCTGTCAAAAGTTGCGGGCTGGTTAGCGACAATAAAATCTAAATTCTTATCAATGAGTTTTTTCTTAGCATTTTTAATAAGGTTGTCCGTCTCCAGCGCAAAACCAACTATAACCTTGTCTTTTCTCCCCTTCATCTTTCCAATAGTTTTCAAAATATCTTCAGTCGGCACTAAACTTAAAACAAGCCCTTGCTTTGTTTTCTTAATTTTAGATTTTGGTATTGTTTGTAATTTGTTATTTGGGATTTGGTATTTATAGTCTGCCACTGCCGCCGCCATCACCACAACATCCGCCTCATCATAATATTTAAGCACTGCCTTGAGCATTTCATCAGCCGTCTCAACCCTTACTACCTTGATATCAAGGGGATCAGGCAGTTTCGCCGCGGATATTAAAGTAACCTCTGCTCCTTGCTCCCTCGCCGCTATAGCAATCGCATATCCCATTTTCCCGGAAGAACGATTTGAAATATAACGAACAGGATCAATCGCCTCCCTTGTCCCCCCTGCAGTTACTAAGATCTGCCGGCCTTTTAATCCCACCGAGCCACCCAGCCACCTAGCCACCTCAACCACAATTTCCGCGGGCTCCATCATCTTGCCAATATCCTCGTCCCCGCAGGCCAACTTACCCTCAACCGGCCCAAGGATTTGCCAATTAAGCTTTTTGAGTTTTTTGATGTTCTTGGCGGTCGCGACGTTCTGCCACATCGCAGAGTTCATGGCCGGCGCGATTAATTTAGGGCCTTTGATTGCTAAAGCAATGGTGGTCAGCGGATCGTCAGCTTTGCCTTCAACTAATTTGGCAATCGTGTTGGCCGTGGCTGGGGCAATTAACATTAATGAGGCTTTTTTTGCCAGAGAAATATGGGGCACAGGCAATTTAGCCAGTTCTTCGGAAAACAAATCGGTAATAACCGAATTACCGGAGAGGGTTCTAAAAGTTAGTGGCGCAACCAGCTTGGTCGCGGATTCTGTCATGACGACCCAGACATCTGCCCCTAATTTTTTTAAGCGGGAAACAATCTCACAGGCTTTATAAGCGGCAATACTGCTAGAAACACCGAGGATAATGGTTTTACCAGTTAACATCCCTAATTCCCCAATCCCCAAAGGCCTAAAGTTACTTTTTGGTCTTTTTCTTTTCTTTCTTCTCTTTCTTTTTTGGCTCTTTCTTTGATTCTTTGGCCAAGCGTTCCAAGGCTGAAGGATCTTCCTTTGGCAACTCCTCGGTTAATTTAATTGTCTTGAGACTGGGACCAGACAAGACCTTGACTATGATTTTATCAGCCGCCAACTCCCGCAAGGCCGTGACTACTGGATTATTGGGGTCAAAATGATTAACATAAGGCAGTGAGCCGTCAACAATTTGTTTGGCTCGGAAAGCCGCAGCATTTGAGAGGAGGAACTTGTTGTGGGCTTTGGAAATCAGGTTATCAATATCTAGTTCGTTCAATTTATCAACATCCTTTCTTTTTCAACATTAATGATCGCCTTAATTTTTTCAGCGGCTGACTCAACCCGGTCATTGACTACTATATAATCATATTTTTCCATGACCTGCAATTCATCAATGGCAGCCCGCAAACGATAATTGACCACTTGCGCGTTCTCAGTCTTTCTCTTCTTGAGCCTAAAGGCCAGGATGTCAACCGAAGGTGGGATCAAAAAAACAAAGACCGTAGTTACAATCAATTTACGGGCCTCAACTATTTTTTTGATCGCTTCCGCCCCTTGCACATCAACCTCACAAACAACATCACAGCCCTGGCTCAGCGCTGATTTCACAGCCTTTAGCGGCGTGCCATAACAAGACCCATGAACCTTGGCCCACTCCAAAAAATCCCCAGCCTTAACCATCTTATCAAACTCTTCTGGCAAAACAAAATAATATTGTTGGCCGTCACTCTCGCCAGGTCTAGGAGAGCGGGTAGTAGCAGAAATCGAAAGCGTAATGTTTTTGTTCTGCCTCAACAGCCGCCTGACCACCGTTGATTTGCCTACCCCAGAAGGCCCAGAAACAACGATCAACAAGCCGCGGCGCTTTCTTTTCCTTTTCGGCATAATATTACGATATTTTAACACAGATCACTTGACAAATCAAGATCATCTGTTATATTGATCCCAGACTTACAAAAAAGGAGCAGAATAATAAAAAAAACATTTGGACTGTTAATTTGTTTATGTTTATTGGTCACCGCCTCCCTGGCTCAGCAATTGATCGGCGCAAAGTCAAGCGGTATGGGCGGAGCAGGGGTGGCTAGTAGCACAGGGTTAACAGCAGTATATTACAACCCAGCCGGCCTCTTAAGCGGCAGCTCCACAGGGCTAAGGCTTTCGCTCGCTCCATCATATTCAGACTATCAAAAAGTAGCTGACGCTTTTAGTCGAGCCACTGATATTTCCACTTTTTTAACAGACAACTTTTCCAGTGAATTAGCAGCCAAAGGTAATCTCAACGCTTTGTTTGGCCTTAAATATAATAAGATCGGGCTCAGCGTCATGGCCCTACCACTGGGCAATTATGCCGCTGATACCCTGGCCAGTGATCAAACAATTTTTATTGAAAAAGGCGCGTTTGCCCTGCAAGCCAAAGCCGCCTATTCAATTCGTTATGATTATGTTTTAACCCTGGGGCGAACTTTTTCCCTGCCGATTTTGCCAGCTAACGTAGACGCTGGGGTAAACCTTAAATCTATTAATGCTCTCTATGGTACTTTTGCCCCGGCTGCCCTGGCGACTTCAGCCCCATATACCACTGGGACCGGCAATGGGACAGCTTTTGATCTTGGCCTACGCACTAACCTTGAGGTCCCGATCTTGGGCTCAGCCGCGGTCGGAGTAACCATGCGAGACCTAGCTGGACAAATCAATTACACTCGAAAACAAAAAACATATTATCTCAACAATCTTACTGGCACGGTCACTACTAGCGCGGATTCAGATTTAGTTGACAAAGCTGTGACGCTGGACAGCGTGACAGTCATTGGGATCACGGGCCAGCTGGGAACAATCAACCTCGGCTTAGCTGCTGATCTTGAGCTAGACAAAGCCGGTACTATCACCCACCTGGGCTTAGAGTACCCACTGCTGTCAGGTCTTATTCTGGCCAGGGCTGGCGTTATCTCTGGACCGACCACTTCAAAAACAACCTATGGCGCAAAATTTAATTTGCCGATTTTCAGCCTTGGCGCGGCTGGGATAATAGACAACAATGACAAGAGTGCTACTGCCTGGACTTTTGATATTGGTCTTGGGGACTAAGTTTAATTAAAGGAAGTGAAAAAATGAAAAAAACACTTGCACTCAGTTTAATTATTTTCGTCGCTGTTTTATTAGCTGTAGGTTGCGCGTCAACCACTTCATCATCAGAAAAACTGTTAAGCGATACGGCAGCTGCCGTCAATGCTGACACAGCCGCGAGTCTGGCCCAAACCATTAATAAATCTATGGCAACTTGGGCCCAAACTGGCACTGTCAGCGGGACCGTTGTCAGTAGCGAGGTCAAAGCCGCTGCGCTTGGAGATTTTTCAGTGGTTACTGGCCCAGACACCAACAGCTATTATCATGTCACTGAAGAGGTCAGCACTACCAGTGGGACATATGAAGTCGATCTCCACGTTAAGCTGGTCAAAGATGGCTCTGATCAAGTTACTGACACGTATATTTATGGGACTTTAAGTTTATCTGCCATTGTCGGGACCTCAAACTTTAGTTACACCATGACTTTTGGTAGTGGCGTTTCTGATCCCTACCATGGGACAGCCACCTGGTCAGGCGCTGATCTTGCGTCAATCGGTGCTTCTGGCCCCTTAAGCCTGAGCATCACCACTAATGACGGGACAACAACGCATACCACCGGCCTGACTTTGATCATGTCCAGCTTTTCCCTCTCTGTCACCAGTGGCGCCGACTATCCAACTGGCACCATTAGTATTACCCTAACCTATGATGAGACAGCAGATTCTAACACTTACACTATTACCTTTAATGGGACCAATACCGCTACCGTCACCTATGGCACCGACACAACCACTATCACGCTGCTTTCAACTTAAGCCCTCTGACTCTTTTACTAGCAACCCTGTTTAAAACGCAGGGTTGCTTTTTTATCCTCGCTAAGCTATATTTTTGCCATGGCTAATCATGGCTGCAAACTAATCCCCAACCCACTGTCGGAGGCACATTTGTAATGAAACGTGCTTGGCTGGTTTGCTTCTTAGTTGCTATCTCATTATTTTGTTCGGGTTTTTCCTTCAGAGAATGGCAAAGTTCGCTCTACGAAAAGATCAAGCAAGAAACAATCAATGGCTTAGAACAAAACTTTAACACCAAGCTAACTATTGGCAAGGCCAATGGCTTGATCTTAGGACAAATTAGTTTTGATGACGTGGTCATCCCTAGTTATGCTTCGGCCAAAAAAGTTTCAGTCAATTACAACCTCTTCAAACTTGCTTACTACAAAGATGTTGTCCCTGCCATTACCCAAATTATTGTAGACAACGCCACCATTAATATTAAGCGCCAAAAAAACAATCAGCTAAGTGTCGCCTCCTTGCTGCGGCCCAATGTGCCGGGCGCCGCGCCCCCGCCCCTTTTCCAAGGCAAAATAATTTTTACTAACTGTCGGGTCAACTACCAAGATGAGCTTGGTTTTCGCAGCCAGGCTGGGCCTTTTCAGGCAAGTTTGGCCAACCTCAAAGGTGAGCTAAATTTCCAGGCCAAAGACAAGCTCTATTTTTCTCTGGCCGCCACCCCTGACCAAGGGAAAATCAGTTTTTCGGGCTATAACAACTTGGCCACACCAGACTACAAAATAAAAATCTTAGCCCAGGACCTTAACGTGTCCAGCTGGGGCAACTATGCTGTGTCCTTTGCCCCCCTGGTCTTTTCTGCTGGCAGCACCAGCTTTAAGGCTGAGCTTGGCCCACCCGTGAAAAAAAACTGGCCAGTTAGTTTCTCTGGCAACTTTAACCTGAAGCAAGTTAGCGCCAGCTTATTTGATTATCATTGCCAAAACACCAGTGGCAAAGTTATCCTAAAAGACGACCAGCTTAAGTTCCAAGGGTTTTCTCCGCAAATTGGCTCAATAAAATCCGTGCTTGACGGAACTTTGGCTGGTTTTGGCCAGCAGTCCATTGACCTTAAAGTAAAAATTAAAGCCGCCCAATTAAAAGAGCTACTACACTTATTTCCCCAAACAGATAAGCTGGCGGTCAGCGGCTCAGGCGATGCTGCTCTGCAAATTACCGGTAAACTGCCAAACCCAAAAATATCAGGCAGCTTTGATCTCAATAACAGCAGCTTTCTTCAACAAACCTTTAGCGCTCACGGCAACCTAACCTATAAACACCCGCAACTATTAATTGAGCTCAAGGGCCTCTCTCTCTATCAAGGAATAGCCACTGGCCAATGCGCGCTCGATTTTAGCCAGGCAGTCCCTGACCTTAAAGCCAAGGTCAAGCTCAGTCAACTAAATTTGACTAGTGTCGCTCAAAATGTCCCGGGAGTTGTGGGTTTTATTAACGGTGAGCTTAACCTGAGCGGCTCGGTTGATCATTTAAAAGGCCAGCTCCAGACCAACCTCTCTAAGGCCCAGCTTCTGGGCCAGCCGCTGCAAGCAGTCTCGCTCTTATTTGCCATTAAAAACGGTGATGTTGATATTGAAAAATTTTCCGCCACCTCTCAAATAGCTAGTCTTGGGGCCAATGGCAAGATCTCAACAGACCTGTCTTTTGCTATGAGCGCGGAAGCAACGGGGATCAAGCTCTCTGGCCAAGGCTTGCTGGGCCCAATGCAAGCCTTGGTTGAACTTTTTAAAGGAACTGTCAAAGGCAAGTTTGATGACCAATTCTTTGCTTCACCCTTAAAGAACCTAAGCGCGCAAGGGAGCGTCAGCCTAAAACAAGGCCGGATCGGTGAGCAGTTGTTTGACCGGGCAGCTGGCGAGCTAACCATGGGCAGCGGCCAGATCAGTGTGCAACACGTTGTTTTTGAGCAAGGACAAACCGTAATCAATGTTTCCGGTCATACGGGGCTTGGGACTTTAACTGACCTTGACATTACAAGTCAAAATTTTAAGCTTGAAGACCTAAAAATACTCAACTATCTTTTGCCGGAAGAACTAAAAGATCCTTTAGGCTCAGCCACAATAAGGATCAACCTTAGCGGCCAGCTGCCAGAAACCACCCTCACCTCACTGGACTCGCTCTTTGATTTAAACGCTAGCGGCGAGGTCAGCTTAAAAAATGCCCAACTAGCTGGGACTTTTTTCCCTACGGCCAACCTTAATTTTTACTGGCACAACCATCAGCTCTCTCTGCCAAACTGTTCGCTAACAACTGCTAATTCCCAACTTGCCTTTGGCTTTGCTGTCAACGATCAAAAGGAGTTAACAGGATCAGCTAAGGGAATAATCGACCTCAATGATTGTCGAAAATTAACAGAAAAATATGGCCGATTCAAAGGGATCCTTGGCTTAAGCGCTCTCTTAAGTGGTAAGATCAGCTCCCTTGAGGTCTCCAGCCTGTTCTGGGCAGAAGATTGCCAATATAACAGTCTTAAGTTTGACCGAATCAAGGGGCGCCTGGATTATTCGCAAAACCATTTGCGCTTGCCTGAACCGCTCGAGCTCTATCGAGATAAAGATGAATATCAAGTGACCGGAGCAATCAATTTTGACCCGCTACAGCCAGAGGCAACCACCCTGGCTATCTCGCTCAACATCATTAAGGCGGGGTTACTGTCCAGCTTTGATTTTTATCAAGAGCTGCAAGGCGAAATCGCTAGAAAAATATCACCGCAGGCCAGAAACGGCAAAGTCACGCTTGATCTAGGCTCAATAACTTTGCCAAAACTGCTGTCGCCAGGAAAAAGAGCCGACCGCCAACTCTATTCAGAACAAGTTAAGCGCCACTCTTTACTCAAGCGCTGGCAACAGCTTAGTCAACCAGCCGCCAACGCCCCTGTTTCTGCTGGTAAATCAGAAAAGGTTGGGGGAGAACTGAGCGGCAAACTTCAACTTAGTGGCCCGGTCGCCAACCTCTCTGGCAATCTGACCGCTGAGGTTAAGAACGGTTATTACCAGAACTTTACTTTTGACAAGATCAGCACCCGGTGTTTCCTCCACAACCAGACTCTGCAGATCACTAAGTTAGAACTGCAAAAAAGACGAGGCAAGCTAACTGCCCAGGGACAAATCGACTTTAACGGCCAGCTTAATTTAGCGCTCACAGGGGAATCTTTTTCTTGGGAGATCATGCAAGCCTTTTTTGACAATGACCTTAAGGGGTCGTTTAATCTGAAAGCCTTGGTCCAGGGACAGCTTAGTGACCCTGATTTTTCTGCCTCGCTCGTCAGCCAAAAAACCACCCTGGCTGACCTTGAGTTTGACCAACTCGATCTCTGGCTTAACAAAAAAGGCCCCACGATCACCCTGAATAATCTGACTCTATCAGAAAATGACCAGCACTCAAAAATCTCTGGCTCCTTATCCACCGCGGCCAACGGGCCAATTGACCTGACCCTGGCCTTAAAGGACAAAGCAGTCGGCTTGCTCAATCTTTTTACTAGCGAGATCAAATGGGAAACTGGGAAGGCTGCCCTCAACGCCAAAATTGGTGGCAGCCGAGAAAATCTGGCGATCAATGGTTCGCTCGAGTGTGAACAAGCCACTATTTATATTAAAGCTCTACAATCACACGTTCACGATCTCAAAGGCTCAGCCCGCCTTGAAAACAGCCAGTTAAAGATCAAACAGCTTACCGGTATCTGGCAAGGCAGTCACACCAAAGCATTTCCTAATTTCATTGGCCTAGCTGGCAACATTGACCTAACCAGGAGTTTTGCGGCCAAAGGTTTTGTTACTGTTTCCCTGGTCATGACCCCAACCCAATATTATGTTGACCTGGAAAATTTATACACAGGCGTAGTTAAGATCAATGAGGCCTCGCTCTCTGGGCCATTTTATTTTAATCTTAGCCAGGCCCCCACCCTCAAGGCCAACGTCGAAATAAACAACGCCCTTATTACCATTTCCCCCAAATCAAGCGACAATCAACCCCTCCCACTCGGACTTGACCTTGATCTTAAACTAGCCAAGAACACCTACGCGATTATGGGTGATGTCGCCACCTTAGATTTAAGTAACATTTTTATGAATCTAGAGCTGGCCAGCGACCTGATAAAGATCAGCGGGACCCTGGCCCAGCCTCAATTAATGGGACCAATTGTGTTAAAGCGTGGCACAGTCACAATTTTCAATCGGGAGTTCTCGCTCTTGCAACCAGAGCAGCAAGGAAAATTCTTTTCTTTTGAGTCAGGCAAGATCAATCAAAACACTGCTCGGTTTGAGGGGAATGAAAACAGCGCTGGCACCGCACCAAATATAAATATTACCGCTAAGGTTGAGGTGGAAAACATTGAAGAAAACAGCCTTACCCAAGAGCTCAGCCGGAAAAAGGTCATCATTGTCTCCCACCTTAATGGGATGCTGGGTACCAGCGACAAAGAATCAGGGTTGGCAGTGAGCTTTGACAGCTTTGTCGAGGATAAAAGCAGTGGCACTTCGATCTTTAAGCCAGCTGATTACAGCGAACAGGAGATCAAGGTTATGCTTTTGCCTGATTTTATTAAGTCTTTGACCGGGATCAACAAAGGGGAAAAAAGCCAGATTGACACCAACGTGGTCCTAACTGACTATTTAAGCAGCCGTTTTCAAACCTTGGTTTTTCGCGGGGTTGAAAGGGAACTGGAACAAAAGTTGGGCCTAGAAAGCTTGACCCTAGAATATAACTTTGGCAAAAGAATGCGCCAGGAGCTAGGGATAAAAGACAGCAGCTCCTTGGTCCAACAGCCTGACTTGCGGGTTGGTTTTGTCAAAGGTTTTTTTGATAAACTTTACATTGATCTGCGCTATTCGCAAACCCTAGCTAGTGAGGGGTCTTCATTTGATGAAACATCACTGGACACCCAGATCACCTATAAATTAAGTTCTATTTGGTCTATAATATACTACCTGGAACAGCCAACTTACCAAGAGATCACCCAGCAGTACAAAAAAGTTACGCTGCAAATGGGCTTTTCATTTTGGTAGATGGGTAGAAAATAGGAGCCAAAAACACAGCTTCAAAACAATAAAACAGTTACCAGAAAGGGGAAATTAATGATCAAGATATTCAAAAACAAAAGCAGAGTTTCCGGTCTGATCTTAGCGTTTTCTTTTTCTCTTTGCCTCTTTTCCCTGCCTAGCCAGGCCCAAGCCAGTCCTTTACCCAAAAACCAAGTCGCGCTCCCCCAGGTAATCAGCGCTATCAAGATCAGCGGTAACCAAACAATTTCCAGTAATAAGATCATGGATGTAATTTTTAGCCGCGTAGGTGATTCATTAGTTGACGAAAAGATCAACTCTGACCAAAAAGCTATCTATGGCCTGGGTTATTTTGCCGATGTTTCGGCTGACCTAGCCGCTGACAAAAATGGGACGATCGTTACTTTTAAGGTCATAGAAAACCCGCGTCTAGACAAGATTATTATTGACGGCAACTCAGTTTATAGTACCGCTGAAATTAGCGCCATGCTTTCCAGCAAACAAGGAGAGATCCTCAATTTCAAGAACCTGCAAGATGATATTGAAAAGATCAATACTAAGTACAAAGCCGCTGGCTATATGTTGGCCAGGGTAGTCGATGTTAAAACAGATGAGGCCGCTAAGCAGTTGCATTTTAAGATCACCGAAGGCCGGGTAGAATCAATCACTCTCGACGGCAATGAACAAACTCAAAATTATGTTATCCTGCGCGAGCTTGATACGGTCCCAGGCTCGGTCGTAAATGAAAACACCCTTAAAAAAGACCTGCGTCGGGTCTTTAATTTAGGCTTCTTTTCCGAAGTAAACCCTAGTTTTGAGCCGGGCACAACCAAGGACTCTGTCGCCCTGGTCCTTAAAATAAAAGAGAGCCGGAGCAGCACGATCAATTTTGGCGGCGGCTATGGCGAGCGCGACGGCTGGTTTGGCTTTATAGACCTGTCGATCAACAACCTTTTTGGCACAGCCCAGGGCATGATGATCCGCGGTCAGTCAGGCCAACAGCTGACTACCTATCAATTTAAATATTATAACCCTTGGTTTATCCCTGACAAATTAGGCAAGCGCGCCGCTTTTACTTTTAAGCGCTGGTACACGATCGGCCGTGATATCTATTTAACCGATCAAGACGGTATTTACAATGGCTTTGAGGTTTCATTGGGCCGGCCGTTCCTAGAAAACTACAATATCGCTTGGAGCTTGGGGAGTGAATTAGTGACCCCCCACAACAATGCCACCTTCGAAGCTTATCAATCTGACACAGTGGGCTTGACCTTTTCCTATGATACGAGGGACTATATACTTAACCCCAAAGAAGGCCGTTTCTATTCTCTGGCCTTTAAACAAGGCTGGAAATATTCGTCTGGCAACTCCTCTTTCTTTAAAATGGGGCTTGATCTAAACCATTATTATTCTGTCTACGAAAACCAGGTGCTGGCTACCCATATCGGCTCTGGGATTGGGTTTGGCGATATCCCTGTTGGTGAAGAATACTGGGCTGGCGGCGCGAATACCATTCGCGGCTACAACCCATCTGAAGCCAAAAAAGGGACCCGCAAAATTATCACTAACATTGAGTACCGCCTTGATTTTTCAGACATGTTCCAAGGCGTGTTTTTCTTTGATTGGGGCGATGCCTGGTACAATGGCGCACCTGTTCCAGCCAACTTTATCAGCGGTTGGGGGCCAGGGGTGCGGATCAATACCCCATTGGGCCCGATCCGGCTTGATTGGGGCGTCCCAGGAGGCAAGACCTTTGGTGAAGGGGTAATGCATTTTTCCATTGGACAAGCTTTCTAGCGCTAACGCGCCAGAAAATGACAAATGTCAAATTACAAATGACAAATGATGGTAAACTGTTTGATATTTACCTAGCCGAGCTGATTGAGTGGAACAAAAAATTTAATCTAACTGCGATCACAGGTCCTGACGAGATAAGAAAAAGGCATTTTGAGGACTCCTTAGCCCTTCTCTCTCACTTCTCACGATTCACCTCTCACTGTTCACTGATCGACATCGGCACTGGCGCTGGCTTCCCAGGCCTCCCCTTAAAAATCGCTTGCCCAGAGATCAAGCTCACCCTAGTTGAAGCCACTAAAAAGAAGATTGAATTTCTCAAACATATTGTTAACGTCCTTGGCCTAGAAGGGGTTGAGATAATTTGGGGCAGGGCTGAAGACATTGTCAAAGATAAACGCGAGCAATTTGACCTCGCTGTTGCCCGAGCTGTGGCCGAGCTAAGGGTTCTAGTTGAACTGTGTCTCCCTTTTGTCAAGGTTGGCGGGCTTTTTATCGCTTACAAAGGAGCAAAAGCAAAAGAAGAAATAAAAGCCGCTACAAATGCCATCAAAATACTTGGCGGCGAGGAGCCGATCCGCCGTGGCGGATCAGGCTCCGAAGTGTCATTAATAATAATTAAAAAAGTAACTAAGACCCCGCCAAAATATCCCCGCCGCCCTGGAGTCGCCAAGAAAAGACCCCTGTGATATAATA
The DNA here is from genome assembly GCA_002774365.1 of Candidatus Saganbacteria bacterium CG08_land_8_20_14_0_20_45_16. GTDB lineage: Bacteria > Margulisbacteria > WOR-1 > O2-12-FULL-45-9 > O2-12-FULL-45-9. The sequence goes on from PEYM01000128.1 coordinate 24,305, forward strand.
ACCTCTATGCCAATCACCTATGCCGTGGTCAATCAAAAAGGCGGGGTCGGAAAAACCACTACCACGGTTAATTTGGCAGCCTACCTAGCGACTTGCGGCAAAAGAATCCTTTTGATCGATATTGACGCCCAAAGCAATGCCTCGGTTGGCCTCGGTTTGGAACGGAGTGAGATTAAAAAATGCCTTTATGACATTTTAATTAACGGGGTGGACGCGGCCGAGGTTATTATAAAATCGCCGATCGAGAACCTAGACGTTATTCCTGCTACCCCGCGCTTGGCTGGCGCAGAGGTTGAGCTGATTACCATGGAGTCCCGCGAGACCTTGCTCAAGCAAGCCATTAAAGACGTTTCCAAAAATTATGATATTGTTATTTTGGACTGTCCCCCTTCCCTTTCGTTATTAACAGTGAACGCCCTGGCCGCAGCCAATGAGGTCATTATCCCGATCCAATGCGAGTATTACGCCCTAGAAGGGATCAGCCAGCTAACTCACACCCTAGAGCTGGTCCGCGAAAGCCTTAATCCTGAGCTGAAAATCCGCGGCATTGTTTTGACCATGTATGACCCTCGCACGATCCTTTCAGCCCAGGTTGCTGAGGAGACCAAAAAATATTTTGGCAGCAAGGTCTTTAACACTATTATTCCTCGTAACGTTAGATTGGCCGAGGCCCCAAGTTTTGGCCAACCAATTTTATTTTATGACCCTGGTTCCAAAGGCGCGGTGGCTTACGCAAATCTTTGTCAGGAGGTAATTGGCAATGTCAGCACCTAAAAAAGGACTAGGTAAAGGCTTGGGCGCGTTGATCCCCAAAGGTTCAGTTTTAATGGGCGGCCGCACCATTGTCAATCTTGATATCAGCAATATTGTCCCAAACCCACGCCAACCACGCCACACCTTTTCCAAGGAGAACCTGGAAGACTTGACCAGCTCAATCAAAGAGCAAGGGGTGATTGAACCTATCTTAACTCGCATGCGCGCTGGCAAATATGAGCTGATCGCTGGGGAGAGACGTTTGCGCGCGGCTAAGCTGGCTGGCCTGGCCACCATCCCCTCAATTGTTAAAGATTTTTCTGATGAGCAATCACTTGAACTCGCCCTGATCGAGAACCTACAGCGCGAGGATCTTAACCCAATGGAAGAATCAGAAGGATACCAGCAGCTTATCCAAGAATTCAACCTGACTCAAGAGCAGGTCGCTAAAAAAGTTGGCAAGAGCCGCTCCAATGTCGCCAACCTCTTGCGTTTGCTAGGCCTGCCTGACAAAATCAAGCAAAGCTTGCGCCGCCAAGAGATCTCTTATGGTCATGCTCGGGCGATCTTGGCCGAGACAGAGACCGAAAAACAGCTGCATATCTGGCAGCAGATCCTGACTAATAATTTAAATGTCAGGGATGTTGAAGCCTTGTCTGGCAGTAAAACCCAAATTAAAAAAACTGGCCGCAAGCGGGCTTACACCCAAAATGTGGAACTAAATTCTTTGGTTGAAAAACTGACCACCCACCTAGGAACCAAGGTAAAGATTTTTGGCTCGCCTGAACGCGGTAAGATTGAGATAAACTACTATTCACAAGAAGATCTTGACCGTCTCTTAGAGGTTATTTTGGCTGGTCACTCGCGGCCAACTTCTCAATTGCTTCGCTCACCGATCCCTTCTCCTTGGCAACAGCCAGGAGAACATAGTGCAATCTCTTAGTCCGCTCATCAAGGCCTTTGACTGAACCAGCTAGCTGGCTTTCAAACTGCGCTTTAGCTTCAGGGGAGAGGATATCATAAACCTCAAGGAATTTTTTAACATCTTGTTTTAATCTTGAATTAGCGTCCATGTGCATGTTATTTTAGCAAGGAAAATCCAGCAAGACAAGTTAGGGTGTTAAACCTCGGTTTCTATTAATGTTTCAGATGAGGGTGGTGGTGGCGGAGAAGAGTCTGCGCTCAAGCGGCCAGCTTTGCGGGCTGCGGCTTCACGCAGCGGACCAAGGACTGCTTTGAGCTGATTAATAGTAGGCCGATCAATAACCCTTTTGTTAAAGCTTGCATATAAAGTATTTCTCAATTTCTCTAATTGACTTTTGTAATCTGTGTCTACTATTGGCTCACCTGGATCATTAATTCTTTGCTCAAAGGCAACACAAAATTTTGACCATATTGTATTATAATCATTACGCTCATTCATGGCTTCTAGCAAGTTTGTACTTTTTTGAAACATTTTCTTGTTGGTTAGCATCTCATAGAAAATTACTGCCCAAGTATAAATATCAAGGCTAGTTGTTAATCCTTGTGAACCAAAAAATTGTTCGGGTGCCGCATAAAGCAAACTTCCTAAAAATACGACTTGCTGCGTTAATGTTTCATGCTCTTGGGTTCCTCCCAGCATCTCTTTATCAAACTTTAATATTCCAAGATCAATCAAGGTAATCCACCCAGGGGCTCCCTCACCCCCGGTTTCAATCATCACATTTTCTGGTTTTAGGTCCCGATGGATAATCCCCCTTGGCGCCCCTTTAAGAATCCCATATACTATTTTTTGCTCTGTCCCATCAAGAGTTACCCCACTGTAGTCAAAAACCGCTTTTAAAATTGTTTGTTTTGTCCCCTCCTCCCCATTAATTGTCAACTCAATAATCGCGTTTACCACCCCTTTAGAGGTGGTATATTCGCGCAGTAAACCTGCCCGAGTAAGAGACAGCCAGATCGCTCGGCCCTTGAGCAAGTTATCATTCTCAGTAAAAGCTCGTTGACTCACCATCCCCTTGTGTATGCATTCAAGCGCCGCTAAAATTTGCCAGGCATATTCAAACACCTGCCATAATGGATACTTAGCATTTCTGGTCTTCATCCCCTGAATCTCCTCGTCTAAGCCCTCACCCCGCACAAACCTAGAAACAGAATACAGAAGAGTCAGATTCCCCGCCTTGAAATCTCTAAACTTTTTCTGAAATGCTTGAACGTCAAACGATCTCATGCCTAATTTCGCTTGTGCTGCCACATCAGTAACAAGTTGTTCTAGGGCAGGGGCCAGAGCCAAACGCGGGTCACCAATATGTTCTTCCCCAAACCTATAAAACCTGGCCACCCCATCATGATTAATTTTAGCCGCAACCGTCCCTTCTCTTATAAAACGGCCCAACTGCTCACCTGTTTCTTCCCTGAGCAGTTTCCAAAGTTCTGTCCGCTGCTCCCAAATATTGTAATAACGCAAGGCTAAACCTTGACCGCCAAGTCCCACAAAACCAAGGAAAAGATGTGATGGCACATCCTCAGCACTTGTCCCCTGGAGTGCCTCTATCACACGTTTAACCTCATCTATTTCTGCCTGTCGCTTCTGGCTCCGGTGTTCTAGCCGTTCATCCTTAAGCCCTATCATATCCTGCATATTTTCATCAGGAAATTGGCTCGCAAGCTCATTCATGTCATCATTAAAACCTTTAATAATGCTCTTCTCTGTTTCCAATAAACCTATTTTTGCTTCTAGGCTACCAATCGCATCTAGCCTCACCACCACAGAGTGCTCGCGCTCTTTCTCAAGATTATGTCTCTCAAGTACAGTCCCTAAAGTAGCAATTTGTCTTTTCTCAGCCGCAATGCTCGCCTTAATTTCACTTTCACGTCTCGACCACTTGCCGCTGCCTAAAGCACCATCTAAAATTTGTTTTAAATCAGCCAGGTGGTCCTCATACAATTTAAGATAAATCCGGTGAAAGGTGAGTTCGCGGTAACTGCGCTCAATGTACTCAGGCGAGGTAATCCCATTTCCTTTGGGCTGCAGGCGCAGCTCCTCAGCACTATTAAAAGCACTGCGCAACCCCAATGGAATGCCGATAACCGCTGGCAGAGCAGCTACAAAGCCAATGGCCGCGGCAAAAGCTCCGCCAACCGCCACTGCCGCTTCACCTGAAAGCGCGGCAAAAATACCAAAAGTACCACTGGTCAGCAAAGCAGAAATAAATAGACCTAAAGCATAATTAGCTATCTTGACGAGCCTTCTAGCCTTAAAATCTTCAGCCGTGCGTGCTTCAAGACTTCTGATCGGGTGCCACTGTCTTGAACCTTTAGCCAAGGCAGCCTGCTGCCTTTTTCGCTGATTAAGATCTATTTGGATTGTTTTTGGTATTGCAGACGCAGGTAACATCTTATTGCTCTACTCTTCCAGCTTCAGAATCAGCCAAAAGTGGCTCGGTTTTAGTTTGCGAAGGAGCTGCTTCAGCCCCCTCTCGTCCGTAGGGTCTAGGAAAATGGCCATTGTCAATCGTAATAACTGCATTTATGACTGCCATAAAATCCTGGTCAGTAATATTGTAAACCGCCCGCACATTAAAGCCAGCCCAAACATTCCCCTGGCCAACTAAGTGGTGGGAATGCCTAAATAAATCTCCAATCTGCCAGGTCATTTGATAGGATGCCTCAACCTGGTCGCTCCCATCTGGCTGGCGGCAGTAGCCTGCTTCAGCCTCCAGCCTCATGTTTGTTGTTTGATAATAAGCGTCAACATTGACATAGCCGCCAGCATTGCCAGCTGCATCAAGAGTTACTCCACCATAAGCTTCAATCGGCACATCATCTAACGAAACACCACCCCCCACCTCAGCCATAAAACCTTCCTCTGTATGATCTAAATTGCTAGAACCATCTGTAACATTACTTAAAGTCCAAAGCGCGGCCGCGTGGGCCAAAAGCTCAACATGAGGGACGCGAAATCTTAAAAAAGCATCTACCCGGTCAGAACCACCGCGTGAGCCAGCAAAATTTCCTTCAATGTCCCAGACACCTTGATAGCGCAGCTGACCAGTAAACCAATTAATATTTATTCCGACATTCGCCTCCCCACCCACTGACAAACCACCCCGATAAATTCCATTGCTGTGATCAGCTGAAAACCCACCCCAGAACTCAAGATCATATTCAAAAATAGAGCGATCGTGGGGAGGAGGGGAAGGATTATGATTAGACACAGGATTAGGGGTAGGCACAGGATTAGGGGTAGGATTCGGTGGTGTGATGTGTGGACCAGCGACCAGGACGCCAGCCTGGCAAGGCTCAGTAAAAGTAGCGTTAAAATCAGTGGCAATTTCGCGCAGTCGTGCATTACTGCGACTAACATCAGCTTCTCTCCCTCGGGCTTCAGCCTGACCCATCAATCCTTGTAATTCCGTCCTAAGCTCAGCTGTAACAAAATTAGACAGCCTTTGATCAACCACTAATTCCAAGATCAAAGCGTTGAGCGCCGCCAAGGTCCGGCCCACTCCAACTAAGTTGTCTCCTAAACCCCTCTCTAGCTCAAGGAGTCTAGTGTAAGTAGCCGTAGATAAGCCAATATTTTCTAAAGTTCCATCAATATCTTGTAGCGCCCGTAACCTTGGGCTGGCCCGTAAACGGTCCCGCGGGTCACTAATTGTTGAACAATTTTCGTCCCCACACACCTCCCCTATCAATCGATAATAGGCATCAATCTCGGTCATTTCGCCACGGCCCGCTCGCCCTATGCTAGAGGTTCGCTGTAAAATATCAAAAATCTGTCTAGTGTTTTCCTGCGAAACAGATCCGCTAAAAGATCTAGAAAACGCTTCATGAAAAGCCTCAAAACTATCGGGCAGACCAGGACTCACAGTTACTTCCCTTGATCGGCTAACATCAATGTAATTTAATTGAGACAAGACAGTAAAAATTCTTAATGAATTTCTTGCCCCAGCAATTTCATCAAAATCCGATGGGGTAACTATTCCGACTAAGGAATGGACCAAAAGATTAGTGCGCCCTGCCGAAAGAAACGCAAATTGATAAAGCATTCTAAAATTTAAATCGCTAATGTCCCCCCTAATCTCCAATAAATTTGCAAAATCATTTAACAAAGTCAGCTCATCAGGCTCCTCAATCCCAGCTTCGTTGTTAACTACCACACTTGCCCTAGCCTGACAGATCTGGGCTGGACTCAGGTTCCTTTGATTAATAATTACTTCCATCTAATTTTCCTCCTTAAACAACCGGCCCTGGACCTTCACGAGGACCATTCCTATGCCCGCCACCAGACTGCCGAGCCGCCTCTTCACCTGTTTCAATGGCTCGACATAGGTTAAGCAAAGCCTGGGCTTGGGCTTCAGTAGTAGCAGTTTGGTCGCTCATCTGGGTAGCAGCATTATCAACTGCCCCTTGCAAAACCGCCCGATGGCTGTTTCTCAAACGGTCAAGTAAGCCATCAGCTTGTTCTCTCATCTGCGGATAAAGTGTCCTGGTCACCCAGTCAAAAGCCCCTCGTCTCGCTGCTATCAAAGTTGTCAGCTGCTCTTGTCGCTCAGCCAATGTCCCTTGCCGCAAAACACTCTCTGCCCTCTCGGCCGCCTGATCAAGGCTGGTCCGGCACGTTGCTGCCTCAGCATTATCAGCCGGCTGGCAAGCCAAGAGATCAAGCACTTCCCTTACTATATTAAGCTCAGTATGCAAACTAATCACAGCTGCTTCCTCATCACGCTGGGTCGCTAGTTCTGCTTGGACCCTAGCTATATCTTGAGCTTTATTGAGCGATGGACAAATATCATACAAGGTTTTTTGCGGAAAGTTTATGGTTGACGTTGATCGCAGATCACCAAAACCAACAGGATCGCAATCAAACGGTTGTAAACAAGTCAGCTCTTTCCCAAAAACTATAGAGGTCAATTTTGCTGACTCTGTTCGTAAAACCTGGCCAGCTTGGTACGGATCAGAGATCTCACCTGGCTGGCAATTAAAAGTTTTGCTAGCTTGCTCTGCCGCTTTGCTCCAGTTTTCACGGGCCGCTCCTTCCAAAGTCAAAGAAAGGGTCGGCTCCTCCACAATCTCGCCGCCAGAACAGCTAAGTTCTGAGAGAAAATAACTGGCATATTCTGAATAAAGGGCAGAAAGGGCCGTCCCCAATTGGCTCAAAGCCATGCGCCCAGAAGAAATTGATATTTGAGGTACATTTATGCCTAATACTTCCAAAACACTCATCCTCTATTAGTTTGGCGTTTTCGTTCAATAATTTATCGTAGGAGTTTTCAAAAAATTTCAGTTTATTTGGGGAAAGTTTTTTTTGCACAAAGTGAAATTTTTTGAAACTAGTGCGGATAATGATATAGGAACCTGACATAAGTAGTCAGGAAACTATCTAAAATTTGTTTTAAATAAAAGGAGTAAAAGTATGTCCCTTTATGTGAGATCTGAGAGATCCATGGTCCAGCCTCGCAGTCAGAAAGGTCAGGGTAGAAATAAGAATAAATTACAGCTTGCTAATCATAATTTGTGCCACAGACCCCTATCCAACAAAAAAAAAACAATAGTTAGGACACCCCTTGCAACAGATGCTCAAAAACTGCTTAAGGAACCTACAAGGCAAGCTTCCCCCAGTAGTGTGATCCCTCCTTTACTAATCAGTCTGGTCAGCGCATTGGTTATGGCTTACGCTGCCAGCTGTGCCCACACAGCCACCGTAGCTAATGAAAACACTCTCCCCGATAACTTGACCGGAGCAAAGATTGATTCATTAGATGAATATTTTGACCTTAGTATTACTTGGCGAGACGGCAACCATAACGGTTTTATGGAGGACGGGGAAGTATCTCCGCTAACTTGGCAAATCGTTAGGGGGGTGGCAGAATTTCACAGTGAACAAGCTGGCCAGCTCCAATTATCAGGAACAGACCTGGCCCTCTTCAGAACCAACCTCAATGATGCAATGTCTCCCCAACCAACTCAACAATTTCATCGGCTGGTGCTGCCAAATGGTTTAATTCTTCTCTTGGGCGCAGATCATTCTTCCCCGCTGGTTTCCGTTGGCTTTTACGTTGGCGCAGGTTCACGCGATGCAACAATTGGGGGAGAAGCTCATTTAACAGAACATCTTCTGACCACTCGAAACCAAGGAGGTGTTGACTTTTTCGCGATGATGGCCCAGCGTGGAACTTTTATAAATGCCCAAACAGGTTCCTTGGCCACCAGGTTTATGGGCATGACTAGAAGCAATAATTTAGCCGAGCCTGTTAATTATTTTTCCCAGGCACTGCTACACCCTAGCTTGAGCCAAGCCAATCTTTCTTTGGAAAAAATGATTATAGCAAGAGAGGGCGAGGAAGCCCAAGCTGACCCTATCTTTGCTCTCCAAACAAGGCTTTTTGAAACCGCCTTCAGCAATCGCAGACGCCAACTTCTAGGCGACGATTTGCAGGCACTAAGCAGGGTCACTTTGGCTGATGTTCAAACCTTCCTGGCCCGACATTATTCGCCAACAAATACGATTGTTAGTATCACCGGTGATATTGAGCCAAGAGAGGCCCATCACCTCATTGAACAGAAACTAGCCTCCTGGCGCCCGACTCTGGTCACAACAACCACCCTGCCGGCTGAACCAGCTCAAAGCAAGTTGATTTTTCGCGTCCTCCCGGCTCAACCCGCCCAAGCTTCGTTTGTGGCGCTTGGCTATAAAACACCAACCGAAACCGAGCCCAACTATGCTGCCGTCCAGGTCGCTTTACATATTTTAAACACTAGATTGAAAACCAGAGTTCCACAACTTAATCTCTTTGACCTCCCAAGGTCCGCAACCATTCCTTATGAAGCCTTCTTTTCCATTTTATCCGGAGCCGTTGCGTCAACCGGCATGAGTCAAACCCTTACCGATGTCCTGACCGAAGTCGAGGTCTTGCGCAGATACGGTGTCACCCCCGGAGAATTGCATCAGGCCCAGATTGATCTACGGCTGAGTAAGCTTAGAGATCAAGAAGATATTGAAAGGGTCCAAGAAGAAATTGCTCGAGCTGAACTTTTAGCTACCCCAGAATTAAACCAACGTCTGGACGAGCAAATAGCAGCTCTTACACCCAGAGAGGTCCAATCCGCCGCTGCTGCATATTTTGCTCAAGCAAACTGCACCATGGTTGTCCAGCCTCAAGCCGAAGCTGAAGAATCAGCAGGCCCAAACATCTCTGAAATACTCCAAAATGTTGGGAGTAATCTCGCCAATATAACCCCTACTCCAAGAACTACCGAGCCACCCCATAACGAAAGTTTACCTCCATTGCCCACTCCAACCAAAATCGAAGTCTCTCACCCAGAAGAACTGTTCCTACCTAATGGTATTAAGCTGGCTTTCCAGAGAAACAATCGACTGCCGTTGGTTACTTTTGACATCATGTTTCCAACAGGCGGCAGTGAATTCACGCAAGATGAAGTCACCCTAGCTTTGCAATCTATGTTGGCTGGCAACAATGGGACTTCAATCAACGATGAGATCGCGGCTTTTGGCGGCAGAGCCAAGGTTGAGGTTTTAGAGGACGTTGCCCATGTGACGGTAGAAGTCTTGTCTGATAAGCTTCTTCCTGCCGTTGATTTAATGACCTCTGCTTTAACCAAATCAACGATAAGCACTAATAACCTGGAACAGCTAAGAGAAGCACATCTCAGTAAACTAATGGGAGACCTAGAGGATCCGCGCGCTAACGGGCTCCGTATTCTTAGAGGCTTGCTCAAATCGCCTAATTTGCCGCCAGATCCAGCTGGTCTACGGCAAAAGGAAGGGATCGACCAATTAACACCTGAAGACTTAAGAGGCTGTCAGGACAAATTAGTTCGAAGTGGACTGGTCTTTTCGGTTGTGGGTGACATTGCTGGGCCTCAGATCGAACATATCAAGAGACAACTTAAAACACTCACAATTCGCCAAGCAACAACTACAGAACCAACATCTACCGCCCCGATCAACAAGGCCGTCCTTAGACTCCCTGCCCCAATTCCCGTTGCTGGCGCCTTGATTGGGTTTAATACCCTTGGTTCTGCTGATCCTGATTACCCTGCCCTAAAAGTCTTGTCCTCGATCCTAGCCCGGCGCCTTTCGGTAGCAGTTAGGGAAGAAAAGGGATTAGCTTATTACATTACTTTTAAGGATGAAACAGCTGTCCAGTCAGGCTTTGCTTACGCCGCTGTCCAAACCAGTCCAGAAAACCTTGAAGAAGTTTTAGCCCTGATCAATGAAGAAATCAATCGTTTGCATACAAGCAGCGAGGGTGACGACATTATCAACGCTGAAGAGGTCGCCCAATTGATTCGGCTGCTCTCCACCAGGGAAGCAATCTTTACCCAAACCAATAGTGCCAGAGCCACAAATTTGGCCCAAGCGGTCTTAGCTGGTAGCGTAGCTGACAGTAATCTGAGTGCCAGATTTAGCAAGGTAACAGTTGCCGACGTGCGCCGCTTAGCCCAAAGATTGCTGGACCCAGAACATAGCGCTTCGCTGATTATTGAGCCAATGCAGCCTTAAAAAATCTCCTGCTGGCGGTTGATAACTTCTTCAAGTGACAACCTTAGCCAACTGGCGTACTGCTCAGGCTTATTTTTAATCTCGTCTTTTAGCTGATCAAGGGACAACCATTGCCAAGCCATGACCTCTTTGGGATCTGGCCTAAGTGGCCCGTCAAAACAACCAATAAGAATATGATCATATTCATGTTCAAATAAACCTTTATCCAACTCTGCTTTATAAATAAAAGTAAATAATTCTTTAAACTCACAGTCAACCCCCAACTCCTCCCGCAATCTACGATGAGCCGCCGCAAAAGTCTCCTCACCTGGTCGCGGATGACTGCAACAGCTATTAGCCCACAATCCTCCAGAGTGGTACTTGTTTTTGGCCCTTCTCTGGACCAATAATTTTTTCTGGCGATCAAATAAAAAAACAGAGAAAGCCCGATGCAGCCAACCGCAACAATGAGCTTCTAGTTTAGGCGCCGCCCCAATTTCACAGTCCTGCTCATCTACAAGAATGACCATTTCTTTGCTTTCTTGCTTATTCTCCATAGCTTATTTTATGCCATTAGGGACAGCCCTTCAAGCGTTAGGGACAAAGCTACGGCCCAACCCTCTTGCCCAATGTTCTGGTAGATCATGCTATAATTAATCAATGCGTGTCCTGCTCTTGGCGCCTATCTGGTCATACACCCAAAGGTATCTGCCGGTCAATTTAGCCGAATTAGCTGGTTTTATCAGAGACCATGGCTACAAAGATGTCCAGATCCTTGACCTAAATGATGAGGTCTTTGATATTATCTCCCCGGAAAAAAAATTCGAGGCAGCCAAACAATTAGTACTTAAAGCCAAACCTGATATTATTGGAATAAGCTGCCAGACCATCAATGTCCCTTTTTGCCTAAAATTTAGCCAATTGCTCAAGGCCAGCCGAGACGTACCAATAGTTTTGGGAGGCATTCACCCTTCATTCAGGGCTAAGGAAATGTTTGCCCTGTGTCAAATCGACTACATCGTTAGAGGCGAGGGCGAAGTTACCCTGTTGGAATTACTTGACTGTCTTACCAAAAAGCCGGCGCACAAAAGTTTAAACCAGATCCTAGGACTATCTTATAAACAAGGCCACCAAATTCATCACAACCCTGATCGCCCATTGATCAAAGACCTTGCCGACTTAGCCCCCCCAGCCTATGACTTATTAAAAGCAATGAGTCCCTCAAAAAATAAAAGCCTAAGCGCTTTTCAGCGCCTTTTTCGCCAAACTCCAACAACGGAAATTGTTGGTAGCGTAATCGCCAGTCGAGGCTGTCCTTACCGCTGTCTTTTCTGTTCATCAAACCACTTCTGGAGATACCAAAGAAGGAAACCGATCAAGAACATCATCAAGGAAATTAAATATCAAAAGCAACATTTGGAAACAAATAAATTCATGTTTGAAGATGATTGCCTCACCCTTAATCGCCAATGGTCCGCAGAATTATTTAAAGCCCTAAAAGAATTACGAGTAAGGTGGGGCTGCCTGACAAGAATTGACCTGATCGAGACCGCAACCATCAAGGCTATGAAAGCAGCTGGCTGCACCTCGATTTACCACGGAATTGAGGCCGGCAATAATAAAATGCGAAAGGTTCTAGACAAAAAAAATAACCCCAAGCTAGACAACAATCTCATTATTAAGCTGGTCAAGGAAGAGGTCCGTCATAAGATTAAACCAACTTGCTCTTTTATGGTTGGCATTCCCAGCGAAACCAAGAAAGATTTTGCTGACACAGTCAACCTGGCCTTCCAACTCAAGCAGATTGGAGCAGAAATTCAACTCTGGATAATGACCCCATATCCTGATACACCCGCCATTAGGATCTTTAAACATCAGCTCAGAAAAATGGACCGTTGGGTCACCTTGCGGCAAGGCGACGTTTTTATCGATGAGCAAATACTGCTTTTTCACGACATTCTTGACCAGATGCCAGAGGAAAATCCCGATAATTATATCTTTATGCCAGACATGGGCCTGGCTCAATTTCTGAATCAATACGAGAAAGCCCTAGCACACCTTGGGCTAGGTCAATCATATCTAAAGGTCAAAGGTTGTTTTATCTACAACTATTTTTCTTGCAACGACCAAAAGATTCATTTTGTTTCCTTCCAGAAAAAAGAACCAATAAACCAATTAGCGGCATCACCAAAAACGATCTTGCTCAAGATAGAAATCGATAGGTCAGACCTAATCAAACTAGCCAACAAACTAATCACAAACAAGATTCGCGCCTGCTTTTTGTCCGTGTCCTGCCCTCAGCGTCACGCCTCAACAAATCAACGCCAGGCTTTTGCTCAGTTCCTTTGCCAGCTCATTGTGCACAAAATTGATTTCACACTAACTAAGCCTCTGCCCCCTACAATTATCGACGGCAACTTAAAGCCGCTTTTAAAACAAGCTATTTTTTGCCCAACGAGTTGCCAAGATTGTCTAGAATTATTCAGAGTTAGCAACGACAAAGTCCATCTTTGTGGCGGGCAAGAGATCGGCCGAGTTTGTGTTTTTCAGAGCCGTCGACAACTTTTTGAGCTTTTTAAGTCCGCTCACCAAGACCCTAAAAACCAGCAGGTCCTTTCTTGCTGTCAGTTCCCTGATCCGCGGCCGCAAAAACAACTCTCCCTATCCTTAAGAGCTGGTTATACCATCCCCCCTGATGCTGAACTGGCCAAAATTGTCAAAAAAACACCTATCAGCCAACTGCTGAACAGCAAAAACCAGAAAGGTCGTTTCCAAAACCTGCTCTTTCTCCCTACCCTGAATGAGCTTCAACCGAACCTTTCTGCTCCAGCACAGCAAAGCCACATTGTTTTCCTAAAATCAAGCGAGGAGATCCATTTATTAGACAATGCTGCCGTAGGATTACTAAAACATCTATCACAAAGTGGACAAGCCAAAGATTTGGTAACCGGCCTTTATCCCAAACAAGGCAAACTAATAATAAACAAGCTGAAAGAATTAGTGGCGTGGGGCATCATCATCGATCCAAGATCAAACCGCTAATTTAACGCCTTCTTTGCGTAGCATCTCCCTAGCCAGGTTGGGACACTCTCTGAACAACCGCCGAAAAAAATAAATTTCTATCTGGAACTGCTTAAGCAATAATTCACACAAAGGATCAGGCAATCTCTCTGCCTGAAAACAATGGCCACTACAAGAGCGGTGACAGTAAAGGCTGATGGGGCAGCGCACACACTTTCCCTTTAGCTGGGTTTTCCGCTCAATAAAACCAACAAACTCTTTTACTGCCTTGACATCACAGCCGCCTACAACCTCTCCAACTTGAAATTTATTTAATCCGGCCGCAATAACACAGGGATATATTTCTCCATTCACAGCTATCGCTAAATAATTCTGCCCGCCACCAGCGCATAAGGCTGTCGTGCCTGCCCCGATAAAAAGATATTTACGCAAAGCACCAAGTAGGGGCATAACAAAAACCGCCGTACCACGCTTAAGCTCATCAAGGTAAAAATCACAAAAAGCCAGATAATTTTTGGCCCAGAGCTTGACATCAATTTTTAAAGTCTCTCCCAAACGATAAACTGGATACGAAAATGACTGCATCCACATAAAACTAAAATTGAGTGAAACCAAGTTTTTGTAAGCCTCAATAAAACGATAAGGATAAGCGATCATTGGGTGAGCACTTCTGGAAATACCAACCCGATCGATATATTTTAAGTTATTAACCACTTTGTGCCACGACCCACAGCGATCCCTGTCATGCTCAAATTTATTTCCATCGATACTGATCTGATAATCTTTATCCTTGAAGCGGGAAAATTTCTCCAGCAGTTTCCGGTCAATAATCGTACCATTGGAATAAATCACCAAGGAAAATCTGTTTTTTTGCTTTTTATTAAGTTGCCAAAGACGATCCAAGAAAAATTCTAACACCAGCGGATTCAGTAGTGGTTCCCCGCCGTAAAAAGCCAGCTCAATCTTACGTCTATCATCAGACAAGATTGATTTTTTAAGATATTTCCAAATTCCTTGGGCCGTAACCAAACTCATATCCTCTTTTTTGCATTGACTGTTCCAACAGTAACTACAACGCAAATTGCAACGAGTCGTTAAAAATATCGTAACAGTAGTGTGGCTATCAGGGCCGGTTTTTTTCCGTCCCACGCCCTCCCCCGACAAAAAATCCAAAAGTTGCGGCTCCAGACCTTGCCTCTGGCGGCCAAAATCCCAACGACCACTCGCTGGTAAATACTTAAAATGCAAACCATTAATCGCAAATTCACATTTTTTAAAGCTCTTTTTAACCATTATTTACTTATCTCCAAAACGTGATGTCGCAACAATTTACACAGCGCGGCCGTTACCGCTTGCTTTAAAAGAAGAAACTGGACTGATTGACCAGGCAACCTCTTTAAGATGTCCGCGACTGTGGTCCCCTCGCCAACCAATTCTAATACTTTTGAGTCTATTTCATCAAGTTCACACTTTACTCCATGTACCTGGTTAGTAGCCAAATAACTAGTTCGAAGTTCAAGGCCTTTTCCCGCAACGGCCAAAAATTCCTTGATGGAACAGTCCCTTGAAAATCGTAGTCGCGTCTCTAGCCTCAGGGCAGACGGCTTAACATCAGCCAGCGGGATTTTCTGCTGGTGACAACGGGTGATCTCAAGCAAATTCTGCGCAGAGAGCGTCAGGGACCGAAATCCCATCTGCTCCTCAACACCGATCTTCCCCAGGTCCTTAACTTTGGCCATGCGCTTAGAATAGTTGCAAAAATCTTGCAAGCCATGCCTAAGCACTTTGACCTTGTACTTTCCCGGCCGCTGATAAAAGTCAGCCCCTGGCTCTATCTCAGGAAAATAGATCATCGGCGTAGTAAAAGGATAGTTCTGGGCAATCTGCTCCTTCAGGGCAAATGTTTGCTCCACTTCCTTAGCAGTTTCAAAAGGTGTCCCCATAAAAAAGTAAACCATGGTAGCAAGCGATTTGTCTTTTAGAAAATCAAGCGCCCCAAAAAGTTCGCTGTTAGAAAAATAAAAGCCCTTGGTTAATTTTCTAACCCTCTCCGACCCAACGTCCGGCGAAATTATCAAAATAGAGTTCGGCAAAAAAGTTTCCCTGAACTTCTTTATAAAGTCCTTGCTGGGCAGAGCCCAGGAGGCAAAATTACCCAAGACCTTGATCTTGGACCTTTTTATCTCCGCAAAAAGATCGTCATAGTAACCTGCGTTCGGTTCCGGATCATAGTCCATAAAAACATTGTTTATCCCGTATTTTATGATCCGTTTTATATCTGCGACAACTTTGCGGGGAGAGCGAAAAACATGGCAATTTCTGTTACTGATCAGTTTCTGCGCCCGCTTACCACCACCGCAATAAAAACAATTGACACTACAACCCCGGCCGGGACAAAGCATAAACGTTTTAACATCTTTCACAAAATTACAATTAGACGAATAAGAATAACCTGTTTCCGTTAGGCGCGTTAATAGATCAAAATGCCGCATTAGATCACAGCAGCTAAAATTCAAATCATCAAGATCTTTTTGCGTGGCAACATAGGTCAATTTGTTTTTAACTACGCTTCCCCCGCTGCGCCAGACTAAGTTGGGGACACCCCCTAAATTTTTTGGCTTACTCAAGCAAAGATTTTTTACTAAAGAGAGGAGTGGAATCTCTCCCTCACCACAAATAATGAAATCGATTTGCTTCTGACCCTGCATTAGCTGCCGAGCAAAGTAGCTGGCAGTGAAGCCACCGACAACAATTTTTGTTTGGGGAACGCGCTTCTTCAAGGATTTTATTACACAAAGTGTATCCCAAAGCTGGTAATGCCAATGGATGGCAAAGCAAACCACGTCAAACCCATTTTGATCTACTTCCTTAGCCAGATCAAAGTCAGGACCTAAGATCTTTTCCAGCCCCAGATGTATAATTTGGGCATCAAAACCATGCCGATTAAGAAGCTCAGCCATGGCAAAATAACCGATCGGCGGCAAACCAATTGAGAACGTCTGTTTTCGAAAATGAGGCACATGAACAAACAAAACCTTAAGCCCCATTGTTATCTCCTTCATAAGCAATCAAAAATGCTTCAATCTTACTTGGCTTGTTATGGCGAACAAGGGCAATGGCAAAATCAAGAAAAAGGACGCTTTGCTTCTTTACCCCACCCCGCAGAAAGACCCCTTTGCACCCTTTTCGTGCTAGCCATGATCGCCAAGCAAAACAAAGCCATAAAGGGGCCTTCTCAAGCGTTTGGCTTAAAGACAAAAGGGTTTGCGGAAACATATAAATCAAAGGGAAAAAATAGAGCTTCATTTCATAATACTCTTCAAGACTCAGGTCCCTTGTTCGATAATTATAAAAACAAGAAAAAATCTCTTTCTCTTGAGCGATAAGTTTGGCCTCTCGGGCAGTCAAATAAGCATAATGCGTCTTGAGGTATTGGCGACACAGAACAAGCTTATTTTTTTCACTCTGCCACAAGGCCGTGTCCCAATACGGCTCGAGCAAACTAATCTCAACCTGGCAACCCTGGGCCGCTAGTTGGAGCGACAAGCTCAAGGTTTGGTCCGCTTCTGCCTTGGTCTCATTCGGAAATCCCATTATAAAAGAGGCCAAGCAAAGCATTCCAGCCTTCAGCACCATATCAATGGTTTTTTGTGCTCGTTTAAGATCAAGCCGTTTATTGATTTGCTTTAACAGCCTGGGGGAGGCACTTTCCAACCCAACAAAAATACCTGTACAGCCAGCCGCAGCCAAGCGCTCAATAAGTTTCTTATCCAACAGATCGACCCGAGCGTAGCACCGCCAAGTCACCGGCAACCTCTTTTTTGAAAAAAGCTCACAAAAAGACTCGATCCTTTTCCGGTCAGCCATAAATTGGTCATGATTAAAAATAAAATCAGTAATATGATATTTCTGATATAAGTGTTTCATCTCTCTATAAATTCTTGACGGGGTCTTCTGCCTAACCAAACCACCCCAAAATTTTGAGCTCGAACAATAGGCACACTTAAAACCACAGCCGCGACCCACGTCAAGATGAGAGCTATGCCCCCGACCGGCCCGGTCCGGCTGATAACTTGCTAAAGCAGGGATCAAAGAAAAATTAGGCATCGGCAGAGCATCAATGTCTGCGACAAAAGCTCTGGGAGGAGTGAAAAATGGTCGCCCACCCTTGCGCAGCGCCAGGCCAGAAACCGACTCAAGAGACTTATCTCCATCTAGTGCCCTGATAAGCTCGATCACGGTACTCTCGCCTTCTCCCAACACAATGATATCAATAAACTTAAAACTCAAAAGCAATTGCCTGGCAGTCAAGGTTGCCTGCACCCCGCCAAAAATAATATTGCTTTCCGGATTCAGTCGTTTTATTTCTTTGGCCAGGTTAACAGCAAAAGGCAAACCCTTGTCCATGCTCAAGAAAAGAAAGTTCTTTAATTGCTTATTACCAAGAATCTTCTGGGCAATCTGCCGATGGACACCAGGTCGTCTAAAATTAATTTTTCTTTCAAAAACACTTAACTGTAAGTCATTAACAATAAATTTTATACCGGCTTGATCAAGTAGCGTGGCCAGATGAACCAAGACCAAAGGGAGAAAACAACCACCCCAATCCACAGAACCATACGGGATATTTATCAAACAAGTATTTACAGGCTCGTGACAATGCATCGGCTAAAAATCCCCAGCCCCTTTGGCATTTCATCATTCTCATAATAAATCCCCTTGCCCAACTGATCGCAAGAAGTAGCCTTTAAACCCGCCGGGCCTGAGATTTCTCGCTGCACAAAATAATCCAGACACGATCTTTGGCAGCCGCCAAGACTAGGTCCAGCCTTTGTTGTACTTGAATAAATACATTCACGTGACAAGCTCGCCACAACATGAGGATAATAAAGATGCAGCTGGACCCCCATCAAGTCGCCAGTAGCGGCTAACCCTTGCCGCACATTATCATACTCAATCGCCACTATCCTTTTTGCCTTAAGAAAGCCCAGCCAGCGCTGGTCATCAACCATTGACCCCCTTAAAATACGGAGCAACCAAGGAGGAAGCTTTTTATAATCTACGCGGGGATCTCGTTCTCTTTTGTTTAAAAGTCGGCCCAAAATTAGCACTAGATTGTCATACTCCTGAGCCAGGGACAAAACACCCCAATCATTAATGACCACTTCCACTTTCCGTTTGCCCCCCGCCAGAAAACCTAATAGTTTCCTAATTTTACCAACCTCAAACTCGCTCACCATAGCTGGAATAACAAAGGTAAAGCCGTAACCGGCTTCTTGGACCTGATTGATATGTCGTTCTAACTGAGACAAAGTTGGCAGCAATCTCACACAAGATTCTGCCCCTAAATATACCCGCCCCAGTTTCCGACCAAAATGTAGGGTCTGCCTTAACTGGCGCAACTTCACAAGAGCCTCCTTGGGCGAGGCCTTAGGGATTAAATTAAAAACTGCGTATTCCATTATTTTTAACTTCTAATAGTAACAAAAATATTTGGCCGCGCAAGTCTCCCTACCCTTCTGGCCAAACGTTGCTTCGTATTTTTTGACAATCTCTTTCCGCGTAAAATTTCCATCTGCGATCATGCGCGCCAAAGCAACCATTTTTAATTTTAGGCTGAAGGCCCTGCCCCGACTGACAATCTTGAGATACCTTACCCCAGCAGCCTTCAATTTTTTAACATAACACAAGCCACAATCAACCAAAATGTTGTTCTGGTCAATCGGCTCCCCTTTCAACCGAAAGGCAAAGTTAAACCTATTTCTTTTTTGATATTCAACATAACTAGTATAAGCCTTGTTCAAAAAGGCCAAAGAGTGTGGCTCGGCCAATGAAATGGAAAAATTAGCTTCTAGCAGCTCAGAACACAAATTTCTATTTAGGCCAGAGTACTTATCCCAAAAAACATCTCCATGCCCAGCAAAACAATGCGCTCCAACAAAAGGGCACTTCTCATTCAAAATAAAAGCCTCATACTCATATTGTGGGAATTTTTTTGCTATGGCCGCTATTTCGCTAACCGCTAAGTGGCGTTGAATTGTAATCCTCTTAATATTTTTTATAGCTCCAAGCAAAGCAAGAGAGTAACTGTTAAAAACTCCAAACTCACCGCTTAAAATTACAGGAACATTGGGCTTCAGCTCAGCCAGTAAAAGCAACAGCCCAGGATCAGCAATTATTAACCCGCTCGGCCCAAGTGAAAGCACCTTCAAAATAACTCTCTTTATTTCAGGCATAAGCCTCTGGGGATAATACAAAGAATTAAAAACCACCCAGATCTGTCGGTGAAATTTCTTCGCCAATGCAATCGCTTCGCTCAAATGTTTATAGCTTAAAAAATTTGAGCCAGCATTTTCCCGACGGCTCAAAAACGAACAAGCATATTTCTTTCGCCAAGTCGAAGGGATTACACCACAATAAAACTCATCTGCTCCGACTTTGACTAACTGGGCTATCTCGCTGGCCTCATTTATTCCAACACATATTTTCATACAAAGCCTTGATTCGCCTATAAAATTTTGGACCGCATTTTCAGAAATTTTTCGCTTAAATAATACCTAAAAACAAGTAGCTTCCATCTACTTTCGAGATGGAAGCTACTATAAGTCTACTACCAATAACTATCTGGCTACATCCCGGCCCCCTGAAGAGCTATGGTATCCATAACCCCAACTAGCGGCAGCAACCCCTGGCTTTTTAGTTTCGGCTAATTTTGCGACAGATTGATCTGCTCTAACGATCCTGCCTAAAGCATCAGCAATTTTCACTTTATCTTTCAAAGTCATTTTCTTTTTTGCCATCAATATCACCTCCTTGGATTAAATAGTAACAAAAACAGTATATCTTGTCAAAATATTATTTACAAGTGTAGCGCCAAAGTAGAAATGTTACATTTTGTGGGGAGGAGCACAAATATAGTTGGGGGGGGGGAGTATTTTCCAATCCAGAAATGAGGCTGAACTCAGGCTTG
>PEYM01000007.1:0-11930 GCA_002774365.1 Candidatus Saganbacteria bacterium CG08_land_8_20_14_0_20_45_16
CCTCCCTATACACCTGTATTATCGGGATAAGGAGCAAAAAACTTGCATGAAAGCATCTGTCAAGTTAAATTTTTTGTTTCAATATTTGTAACTATTCAGCCCTCACCCATTAAGCTTTGAAATCTCACCCTCTCCCACGAGGAGAGGGTCATATCGCTACTTTGCTAACAGACCCCCTCTCCCTCTGGGAGAGGGGGCACAACATTAGCTTGCCTGGGGTGAGGGCAGGGTCAACATATAAGTTTTGGGGTCCCACACAAGTTCCCCTCTAGTTAACCCGATATAATATGTAGAGGAGCAACCATGAGAAGAGCGATTGCCATCTTACTATTAATATTAGTCGTTTTAACCCTTAGGACCCCTTTTGCCGCGGAAAATGAGGCCAATGTTCTGCCAATCCAAAAGCTCTACACTGAGCCAACCGAAGGCTCTAATTTAGTCCTAGACATCCCAATTGAGGTCAAGTTGCTCGATGTATCAGAAAACCTTGATTGGTACAAGGTCAAAATCGCCTATCAGATCGGCCCTTTTAAATACGAATATATTGGCTGGGCCCATATCCCAATCAATGACTTTATTTTGCAAAAAGCCGAAACCGCAAAATAATATGCTATAATTCTCTCAATGAAGGCTGAGCTAAAAAAACTCCTCTTTTCAACTGGCGCGGTTAAGACCGGCGACTTCACCCTCTCTTCAGGCAAGAAGAGCAATCTTTACGTTGACTGTCGCAAAGTCACCCTCCACCCGCAAGGGGCCAAGCTCATTGCCAAGATTATTCTGGAAAAAATCAAAGGACTTAAGGTTGAGGCCATCGGCGGCTTAACACTAGGGGCAGACCCGATCACCAGCTCAGTCGTCGCCTTAAGCGACATCCCAGGCTTCATCGTCCGCAAAAAGGCCAAAGAGCACGGAACAGGCCAAAAGATCGAAGGTTTGATTGACAAGGGTTGGCACGTTGTCATTGTCGAGGATGTTGCCACCACCGGTGGCTCGGCTTTGCAAGCTATTGAAGCAGTTGAGGCAATTGGCGCTAAGGTTGTAAAAGTAATCTCTGTGGTTGATCGCGAAGAAGGGGGAGCTGACGCCTTAAAAAATTATAACTTTGACCCTATTCTGACAAAGAGTGAGCTGCTTGCCTAGCAGCTCGCCAAGCCCCCAGCTTGTTTACCCCCCAGCCCACAGCACGGATCGCACTATTAAGCAGTACCAGCCCAATCCCAGCTAAAAATACATAGCCAGGTATGCCCACTGGAGTTGGAATGCCCGGCAAGGCAAAAAAGGTTTCATAAAGCATCTGCGCAGTAAACCCACTAAAGATCATAGTCCAACCCAACTTGGGCAAAGGTTTTACCACCATAGAAACTAAGAGTTTCCACGCGTTTGTCTTGCCAGCAAAAAAATCATTAAAGATCTGCCACTGGCTTGTCTTATAATAACTATCAGCAGAAAGAGGAGGACGGCTCCTCGCAATCGCGGCCATCGCTACAAAGATAGCGCTTACCCAGGCAACATCAGCCAGGTCAAAGACTGGCCAGTTCTCATATATCCGCTGCAAAAACGTCAGCGGGCCTGTTTCCACTCTAATGTAATCAAGCACTGAACCACGCAGGACCCTCTCAATGCCATGAGCCACACCAGCAGACAGCCACAGCGCTGCCGCTAATTTTCCGGTTCCGCCTTTTCGGCTGCGATAAAGACCCCAAGCCAGTAAGGTTGTTATTAAAGTTGCAACCTGGTGGCTTGCCATTTCCCCTGCCCCCTGACCAAAGGCAGCCCCTGTATTGCGAATATTATGTAAGCTAAGAACGCCATCAATAACCGAAACACTGCCGCTTTCTGGGATAAACGCTTGCACAGCTAGCTTAATTATCTGGTCAGCGGCAACCACAACCATTGGCACAGCAAAGGCGCGCCGAGTAACATCTTGTCGCAACTCTGTCCAGGTAGTTGCGCGAAAAGCACTGGTCAGTTTTTCCGGGGAAACACAACCTGTTTCATCGGCAAGTTGGCCAGTGATCTCAAGATCAGCTTTCCCTCTAGCGTCTAGCCAACGCGAAACCCAGCGGTTGCGCCAATAACCCTCCACCAGGTTTTCCCCAGCCTGGTCTTGGAGCTTACCGTCAACAACCTTTAGAGCATCACCAACGCTAAGGTTTTCCGCGGCCTGATGCGCGGCCCGGGTTAGGCCAGGAACACAAGAGCGGTAAACAGTGTGAACAGCTAAGGCTGGCAAGGTCATCGCCATATTGAGCGGATATTTGCGCAGCCAATTAACCGCTTTGTTTTGTCGCGGTTGATTGGCAAGTTTGATTACAGCTCTTTGGGCTATTGTAATTGTTGAAATCATTGCTTCTCCCATATATATATCGACATTTCTTTGTAAAAATTTCACTCTTCTGCTAGAATATTAAAAGTTTCCAGTTGTCAGTTGTTAGTTAACAAGCCCGTGTAGCTCAGTTGGTAGAGCATTTCCATGGTAAGGAAAAGGTCGCCGGTTCGATTCCGGCCGCGGGCTTGTTTTTCCCTTGACAGGTAGTGTATAATAGTATTTCATTAATTTAGCGAAAGCTAACAATTTTATAGGAGGTAACAAAAGAAATGGCAAGAGAAAAGTTTGAGAGAAAAAAGCCCCACATGAACATCGGGACGATTGGACACGTTGATCACGGGAAGACTACCTTAACTTCTGCTATCACCAAATATCTGTCAACTAAGGGCATGGCCAAGGCCAAAGCCTTTGATGAAATTGACGCTGCGCCAGAAGAAAAAGCCCGTGGTATCACCATCGCTATTGCCCACGTTGAATATGAAACTGATAAAAGGCACTATGCTCACATTGACTGCCCTGGTCACGCTGATTATGTTAAGAACATGGTTATCGGCGCAGCCCAGATGGACGGAGCAATTCTAGTTGTTTCTGCGGCTGACGGCCCTATGCCTCAAACCCGCGAGCATATCCTCTTAGCCAGACAGGTCAACGTCCCTGCCATGGTTGTTTTCTTGAATAAGTGCGACATGGTTGATGACAAAGAGTTGATCGAGCTGGTCGAAGTTGAGACCCGCGACCTGCTTAAAAAATACGAGTTCCCAGGTGATGACATCCCATTTATTAAGGGGTCAGCGCTCAAGGCCATGGAAGACCCAAGCGGCGAAGCTGGCAAGGCAATTCAAGAGCTGCTTGACGCTGTTGATAGCTACATCCCTGAGCCAAAACGGCCGATTGACAAGCCCTTCTTAATGCCAGTAGAAGACGTTTTCTCCATTACTGGTCGCGGCACGGTTGGCACGGGCAGGATCGAAAGAGGCATTGTCAAGACTGGTGAAGAAATCGAAATAATTGGTCTGGGCGCCCACAAGAAAGCAGTGGTGACTGGCGTGGAAATGTTTAGAAAAACATTGGATGAAGGCATGGCCGGCGATAACGTTGGCTTGCTCTTGCGCGGCGTAGAAAAAGAAGAACTGACCCGCGGGATGGTCTGCGCTAAAATCGGTTCTGTTAAGCCGCACAAAAAGTTTGACGCCCAAGTTTATGTCTTGAAAAAAGAAGAAGGCGGTCGGCACACCCCATTTTTCAATGGCTACAAACCTCAGTTCTTCATCAGGACAACAGACGTTACTGGCGAGATCAAGCTCCCAGACAAAGTTGAAATGGTCATGCCAGGCGACAATATCGTCATGACGGTTGAGCTAATCACCGACATTGCAGTTGAAGAAGGCTTGCGCTTTGCTATTCGCGAAGGCGGCCGCACCGTAGGCGCAGGTGCAGTTTCCAAAATTATTGAGTAAGCTTGGTTAATAATTAATTAAAAAAAGGGGGCCTATTTTGTGCTCCCTTTTTTTTTGCTTGCTGGCTATAAAACATGAAAATATTTATTCGGATAATCGCAGCCTTAGCGCTTTTGTCTGTGTTGGTAGCTGTTGCCATCCTTGGTTTTGATTTTTTTACTACCCGCCAAAAGTTCCCACCGCAAACTTTTATCGGTTCGATCGCGGTCTCGGGCTTAAATCAAAATGAGGCTAGCGATAAGCTCAAGGCACTGCCGCTCAGCCTGGTTTTCTGCCCTTTAATCACCCTAGAGGTCGAGGACAAAACCTACTCTTTTCCGCCAGAAGATCTTGGCGTCAGGCTACTGCCAAAAGAAAGTGTTAAGAACGCTTTTGCCTTGACCCACCAAGGCAATTACCTTGATGAGATCAAAGCCCGCCTAGCTAAAGGGGAATTTTATCTCCCGCTCATCCTCGAGATAGACAAAACCCGCTTTATGTCTCTGCTGGACGCTATCACCCCGCAAATCCAATCAAGCGCAGAAAGCGCAACTTTTTCCCTCAACGAAGATACGGGCGGCTATCATATTGAAAAGGAAACCCTGGGCCGCGAGCTAGACAAAGAAGGCTCTTATCAAAGCTTTAAGGAGCAGCTGGCCACAGGGAAAAAATCGCTGGCCCTTAAGATCAGCTACACCTATCCAAAGATCAGGGAAAAAGAGCTGCGCGCAAGTCCCCCAGTCTATCGCCTTTCGGCCTACACCACTTATTATGGTTCGCACGATTCACCAAACAGGATCCATAACATTCGGCTGGTCGCCTCATGGATCAACAACACCTTGCTCTTGTCTGGCGAGTCGTTTTCTGTGGCTAAGATATTGGGCAATGTTACTGAAGAAAAAGGCTTTCGTCGGGCCTTTGTTATTGTTGGCGGCGAATTGGTCCCGCTTTTAGGCGGCGGCTCATGCCAAATCGCCACTACCTTATACAACGCCATCTCGCTGGCAGATTTAAACGTCATTGAGCGTCGTAATCATTCTTTGTACTTTAATATTTATCCCCTAGGTCGTGACGCTGGGGTTTACCCTGGCCAGCTCGACTTTAAGTTTGTTAATGATTCTGGCTACCCGATCTTTATTAAGACCGTAGCCACCAGCAAGTTGCTTTCCTTTAGAATTTACGGGACCCCGTCAGGCAGAAAAGTTGAGTTCTCCGGAGCCAAGATCTTAGGCCGCGATCGCTCTGGCAAATACATTCCTATGTCTTTAAGGAGCGTGATTGCACTCGATGTGCCTTTTAAAACTTTTATCACTCGGACTGTCTACGATAAGGCTGGCCAAGAAATAAAAAAGGAGACAATCTACAGTTATTATAAACTCTATGGCGACCGAAGCAATGTCCCAATCCGCAGCCCAGAACCACGCTAAAGGCCCGATTTCGCCCGGCCAGCAACAAACCATTAGCCGAGAGGTTTCCCTTGCCGGAATAGGCCTGCATAGCGGCCAAACAAGTCAAATAACCTTAAGGCCAGCGCTGGAAAACACTGGCCTAGTTATTGTTCAAGGCAACCAACGACTGGCCGCCACTGCCGACCACGTCCAAAGCACTGTCAGGGGAACGAGATTGCTTAATCTAGCGACCCCAGAACATCTGCTGGCAGCGCTCTTTGGCCTGGGAATTGATAATCTTGAGATCATAGTCAAAGGCTCTGAAGTCCCTATTTTGGACGGTAGTGCCCTGCCCTTTGTAGAAGCCTTGCTGTCAGCCAAGATCGTGTCGCAATCAGCCTTAAAAAACCCGCTAAAACTGAATTTTCCCTGCCAAACAGCAGAGAAAGAGGCAAGACTAGAGGCCTGGCCTGGCAATGGCTTCAAGGTCAATTTTATGATAGACTTTCCTAAGGTTGGCCAGCAAAAGTTTTCCTTTAGTCTTGACCATGACTCCTTTATCAAAGAGATTGCGCCAGCCAGGACAGTGGGCTACCTGGCAGAACATGGGGCGCTAAAAAAGCAAGGTTTGGCCCTAGGGGCGTCGCTGGAAAACGCCCTGGTAATTGGGGTAAATGGATATCTAAATCGGCCAAGATTTGAAGACGAAATTGTCCGCCATAAGATCTTGGACCTAATGGGAGACTTGGCGCTTTTGGGCCGGCCGCTTGAAGCTGAAATTCTAGCTAACAAGACCGGCCATCGCCACAACATAGAACTGGTAAGGAGGATTTTAGAAAATGACAGAGCTTGATATCAAACAAATAATTGAAACAATTCCGCATCGCTACCCATTCCTTTTGATCGATAAGGTGATTGAGCTGGAAGAAGGGAAGCGTGCTGTAGCAATAAAAAACGTCACCATTAACGAGCCTTTTTTCCAGGGCCATTTCCCAGGATACCCAATTATGCCAGGTGTTTTAATTTGCGAGGCCCTGGCCCAAGTTGGCGTGGTCATGGCCCTGCGCACCCCACAAAACGCGGGTAAAATCGTTTACTTTGCCGGCATTGATAATGTCCGCTTCCGTCGGCCAGTCGGCCCCGGCGACCAGCTGCGCTTTGAGGTTGAAACCACCTGGATCAGGGGCCCCTTAGGTAAAATGCACGGCAAAGCACTCGTCGACAATGAGCTCGCGGTTGAGGGCGACTTTATGTTCTCTCTAGTTGACAAGGGTTCTCGCGGGGCAAAAATCCACGAGACCGCCACTGTCCACCACACAGCCAAGGTCGGCAAAAACGCGGAGATCGGTGCCTACACTATTATTGGCCCAGAGGTTGAGATTGGCGACGAAACAAAGATCGGCTCGTATTGCACTATTCACCGCTGGACAAAAATAGGCAAGAATAACAAGATTGAGCAAGGCTGTTCAATTGCCGCCTCGCCCCAGGATCTCGGCTACAAAGGCCAAAAAGGCCAGGTCGTTATTGGCGACAGTAACGTTGTCCGCGAATTTGTCACCATCCATCTCCCGACTAAAGAAGGCGGCGAAACAAAAATCGGCAGCGAAAATTTTATCATGGTTCACGCCCATATCCCGCACGATTGCACAATTGGCAATCAAGTAGTGATTGGCGGCTACGTTGGCCTGGCCGGTCACACTATAATTGAAGACCAGGCAATTATCGGCGGCATGGCAGGAATCCACCAGTTTGTCAGGGTCGGCCGGCTCGCCATGGTTGGCGCCCAGTCAAAAATTTTACGCGATGTCCCACCGTTTATGATTGCTGACGGCAACCCGGCGCAAATCCGCGGGGTCAACGCGATCGGCCTGCAGCGGCGCGGAGTTTCCAATGACGCTTCCTCTGAAATTAAAAAGGCCTTTAAGCTGATCTATGATTCAGACAACAATACAGCCAAAGCAGTTGAAGAGATTAAAAAGCGGCTGCGACCCTTGCCAGAGATAAAACATTTGATCAGCTTTTTAGAGGCAGAAAGCAAGCGCGGGATCAATAAAAAGACCGCGATTGAAATTGAAACTGAAGAGCTGATCCTGCCAGAAATTCCAGAGCTGGGGATATAAAAAAATAAGCCGGCCTAATTGCTTAAGCCGGCCTAAGTATCAGAATTATTCAGCAAATTGACGGACAGGAATAAAAGGCGAGGCATCGCCAGCTATAACGCTAATGCTATTTAACTTAAACCCATTGCCAACTGCACCGATCCCTCCTTTTGTTGCCCTAAGTTCCATTTTAACATCAACTCTACAATTCTGTGGTTTGATCATAGAATCTGTCGTCACAACAAGCTCCCTCGTCTCAAGCCTGCCAGAAGAAAAGAGGGGAAACCTATTAGAAGATAAGACGTCTCCAGATACCGTGTTCCTAATTGCGACATAAACAAAAGCAGTAGCAAAAGAATTTGTCACAATGCTTTCAGGCGGGATTTCAACCTTAACGATTGCTCGTACCCATTGACCGATAGAAGCAGTAATAGGAGTACCACTAGTAAAATCTACCCAAACACCGTACCCTTGTGACGCAGGATGATAAGGCCCGCCTAACCTCAATAAGGGATTCGCCACAGCCAAAGCCATGTGGCCAGTTGCTTTATCAAGTCTGCCACAGGCATTAACTCCCGTATGAAAGTTAATAGAACCATTGAAAGGCGGGGTAATCGTCTTTGAGGATGGCCAAGCATAAGCAACTACGCTAACCGCTATAACGAATACCATAACCAGGAAAATTTTCTTCATGCTTTTTCACCTCCTTTTATTTAACCGTTAGCATATTCTACCCCCCCCCCAGTTTTTGTCAACCGGGACAAGACGCGAGCATCTGCCGATTTTGGATAATGGCCATTGACCAAATTTGGATAACACAAAAAAGCGCTTGACAACTCTTATAGCCCTGCTAAAATGGTAACAAATGACCATTTTAGTAAAAAGAGACTGCTTCGAAGAGCTGGCCAACCACCTAAAAAAGCCGGAAATCGGCGTTATTGTTGGCCCCAGACAAGCGGGAAAAACAACCCTGCTTAAACAGCTGGGAGATTTTCTACAAGAAAAAGGAACCCCTCGCGAAAACATCTATTTTTTTAATCTGGATGTCATCAGCGACCGCGAGACGTTCAAGAGCCAGCAGGAATTTATTCTCTTTCTAAGAAGCCGCCTTAAAAAAGATTCGCAACTATATATTTTTGTGGATGAAGCGCAACGAATAAAAAATCCGGGCATTTTTTTCAAAGGCATTTATGACCTAGGACTGCCGGCCAAGTTTATTTTAACGGGGTCATCTGCTCTGGAAATAAAGGCCAATATTCATGAAGCATTGACCGGTCGCAAGCGCGTGTTTCATTTGCAACCATTTAATTTTAACGAATTCCTTCGCTCGAAAAAATCCGGTTTAGAAAAAATAATTGGCCGGCGCTTGTCAGAAACAGATAAAAATCGCCTGCTTGAAATATTGCGGGAATACCTTGTTTTTGGCGGCTATCCAAAAGTCGCGCTAGAAAGCAACCACGAAGAAAAGAAAAAACTTCTTGAAGAACTATATTCCAGCTATTTAGAAAAAGATATTGTTGGCTTTTTAAGGATTAAAAGCCCACTGGTTTTCTCTAAATTAACCGGCTTGCTTGCCAGCCAGATCGGGCAGCTTGTCAATATTAGCGAGATTGGGCAAATGCTTGGGCTGGACATCAAAACCTTAAACACTTATTTGCATTACCTGGAAGAAACGTTTATTGTCAATTTGGCTAGGCCTTTTTATAAAAACTATCGCAAAGAAATCACCAAAATGCCAAAGGTTTATTTCGCCGATCTGGGATTGCGAAATTTTGCCCTATCAAGATTTAAACCATATGATGGGCGCGATGACCAGGGATCGCTTCTGGAAAATTTTGTTTTCAATGAATTGTGTGGCTTGGGTTTTCACGTTAATTATTGGCGAACTAAGTCTAAGGCCGAGGTTGATTTTGTAATCCAAACCAGTGAGGGACAAACTGTCCCGCTAGAGGCAAAAGCAGCCGCCCTAAAAACTCCTTATCTAAGCCGCAGCTTTAGGTCCTTTCTCGCTCAATATCTTCCCAAAAAAGGATATCTGGTAAATTTGGGGCTGCAAAAAACAGTAAAAGCAGATGGTTGCCAGGTTAAATATATCCTTCCCTTTGATCTTCCCAAATTACTATTAAGAGATGCGTAAAGAAAAAACAAGCTGGAACAAAGTCGCCGGCTGGTACGACAAACATGTGGGAGATAAAGGCTCTGATTATCACCAACAACTTGTTATTCCGGGCGCGGTAAAACTGCTTGCTCCGCAAAAAGGGGAAAAAATCCTTGATGTGGCCTGTGGCCAAGGAGTTTTTTGTCGCCAGCTGGCCAGCTTGGGCGCAGAGGTCTCCGGGGTAGACGCTTCGAAAAGGCTAATTGAGCTCGCCAGGCAACATTCCAAAAACATTAATTACGCGGTTGATGACGCGACCAAGCTCTCGTCTATTCAAGCCGACAGCTTTGACGCCGCCGGCTGTATTTTAGCCATCCAAAATATTGATCCGCTGGATATGATTATGGGAACGGTTGGCCGGATATTAAAGCAGGGCGGACGTTTTTTAATAGTCATGAATCACCCCTGTTTCAGGATCCCGCGGCAGACCGGCTGGGGAACAGATGAACAAAGGAAATTGCAATATCGACGAGTAGACAGCTATTTATCAGAGCTGAAAATTCCAATTAAAATGCATCCCGGCGCGGCTCCAGACATCCACACCTGGTCATTTCACCGACCACTAACACGCTACTTTGAAGAGCTGTACAAAAACGGCTTTGCGGTAACACAATTAGAAGAATGGGCCTCACACAGAACAAGTAAGCAGGGCAAAAACAGCCGTCAGGAAAACCGCGCGCGCGATGAGATCCCCATGTTTCTTGCTATGCTCGCGGTAAAACTTCCTTGAAATTTCGGTTTTATCGCTTGATTTTTCAAGGATAATAGAATACAATAAAAGCATGAAAAAGGTCAAGCGGGTACACGACCTGCGGCAAATTAAAAAACTCCTTTCGCTATTCCCTGTAACCGCTATTCTTGGCCCCAGGCAGTGCGGCAAAACAACCCTGGCCGCAGAGCTCAACGCGGATTACGCCTTTGACCTGGAAAACCCCCGCGATCTGGCCAAATTCAAAAACCCCCAACTACTGCTTGAGGAAATGCAAGGAACCATCATAATTGACGAGATCCAAAGAAAACCGGATTTATTCCCGCTTTTAAGATATCTTGTTGACACAAACAAAAAACAAAAATATATAATCTTAGGCAGCGCCTCCTCCGAGTTAATTAAACATAGCTCGGAAAGCTTGGCCGGGAGAATTGGCTATTATGAACTTGGCGGCTTTGACCTGCTCGATATTGGGGAAAAGAATTACAGGCAACTATGGTTAAGGGGCGGGCTGCCGTTAGCCTATTTATATACCAATGCCGAAAAAAGCCTGCTCTGGAAAGAAAACTATATAACAACTTTTTTAGAAAAGGACGTGCCGCAGCTTGGGATAAACATTCCGGCTAATACCTTGCGAAAATTCTGGATGATGCTATCCGATTATCATGGCCAAATAATTAATTATTCTGAATTGGGCAGGGCGTTTGGCGTCTCTGATACGACCGTAAAAAAATACATTGATATTTTAAGTGGCACCTTTATGGTTAGAATTCTTCAGCCCTGGCACGCCAACATCAACAAACGTCTGGTAAAAAACCCAAAAATATATTTGCGGGACAGCGGCCTTTATCATTGTTTGCTGACAATCAGCAACTGGCATGAGCTGTCCGGCTCAAGTAAGCTCGGCGCGTCCTGGGAAGGCTTTGCGCTGGAGCAGACGTTAAAAGCCTTGAAGAAACAGTCGCAGGAAGCTTTTTTTTGGAAAACTCATGCTGGCGCGGAGCTCGACCTCTTCTGGCAGGATAAAGGGAAAAACTGGGGCGTTGAGTTTAAATACGGCGATGCTCCCGCCGCGACAAAATCAATGCATGTTTCTATTGCCGACTTAGGGCTTGAGCACCTCTGGGTAATCTATCCGGGTAAAGAAAGCTATAAAATCACGCCAAAAATTACCGCGACCCCGTTAGCTCATTTCATCAAAATGTCCGAGAGTTAATAAACCGCGCGCGATGAAATCCCCATGTTCTTGGCTATGCTCGCAGAAAAAAAGTCCGGCCTAAGTTGCCTTAAGCCGGGCTAAAAGAATCTCGTCGGGAATTTAACGAACTCAAACAGGAACAACAACATTAGGGAGCGGAGAGGCCGCCGTTGATGACAAGACAGAAAAAACTATTAGTTTCCGGCTGTATGCTCTATAATATGTTGCGTCTTCGCCTGGACCTGTATTTTGCGCTGTCGCGACATAGTCACCTGGCGCTAAATACCTTGTAGCGACTCTCTGAAACGGAACTTTTTGTTTGGCAATCAATTGCAGCGTCGGCTCCCCTCTGAAAGCTTGCCAAATATATATCCATGTTTCCATTTCCATGTCGATGATCTGCTCCACAACGGTACGTGGCTCGTACCCGACTAGAAAAGAAACGTTAGGGACACGGCTGGTTGCAGAATCACCACTAATAGCAAAAGATGTTCCTGCTAAAGACAGGGCAAAAAAGAAAAGCAAACCTATTGAAACCGCTTTTTTAATCATTACAAATCACCTCCTTTCCTTTTGTTTTTACTTACCCTTATATATTACCCCCCCCCCCCCC
>PEYM01000007.1:11945-28686 GCA_002774365.1 Candidatus Saganbacteria bacterium CG08_land_8_20_14_0_20_45_16
TATTATTATGTACTCCCAACAGAAAATCAAAGAGCTTGTGTCACAAATAAAAAAATCCTCAGAGCCGGATAAAATATACCTTTTCGGCAGTTATGCTTCGGGAAAGGCAAAAGAATCCAGCGATCTAGACCTTTGCATTATTAAAAACAACTATAATAACAAGCAGGAAGAGTTGCTAAAGGTGAAAAAAACATTTTCAAAATAGGAATCCCAGTAGATCTTTTGCTTTTTAAAGAAAAGGCTTTTAATAAGAGAAAAAACCTTTGGGGAAGCGTACAATACGAGATCTCACATAACGGAAAATTAGTCTATGAAAAATGAAAACGAAATAATGCTGGCCGAATGGCTACAATTTGCCAAAGATGACCTTGAGTCAAAGGTGACCAAGGAAAACGCCAAGAAAACATTCAAGGCCATCACTTCATGAAAATCATGATCGCAGCCGGCGAGGTCTCCGGCGACATTCACGCGGCTTACTTGGTTCGTGAGCTCAAAAAAATTAAATCAAACATCTATTTTCTCGGCATGGGGTCGGAAAAGCTCTTGGCTGAAGGGGTAGATATTAAGATCGATCTATCAAAGCGGGGCACCATCGGCATTTTTGAAGCCCTCCCCAACGCCCTCCCTGTCTACCTTGCCTACAAAAAAATGGTCGCGCTGATGAAAGCGGAAAAACCCAATCTCCTTATCCTGGTTGATTCCCAGGGGGTCAACATGCCGCTCGCTAAGGCAGCTAAAAAGCTCGGCATCAAAACAATTTATTACATTGCCCCGCAAGAGTGGCTGTGGGGGACAGCCAAAGGGGTTAAGAAGGTTGCCAAAACTCTTGATTTGATTGTTTCTATTTTTGAAAAGGAACATGAAACATATAAGCAGGCAGACGGCAACTCTGTTTATTTTGGTCACCCACTGCTGGACATTGTTAAACCAACTATGTCACGAAATGAAGCCAGAAAAAGCTTGTGTGTCGGCGAATGCGACGTTGAGATAAGAAAGGAGGCTCCGATTATAGCGCTTTGTCCCGGCAGCCGTACGCAGGAAATTGAAGGCTTGCTGCCAATCCTTTTAAAAGCCGGGGAATTGATTAAAAAAGAAATTTCCAAAGCAGAGTTTATTATTCCGGCCGCCTCAACCGAGATGATTAAAAAGATTTTTAAATATATTGGGGACGATTTTCGTCCCAAGGCTGTGATTGGCCAGACTTATGATATTTTAAATGCTGCTGACTTAGCTATCTGCGCCTCTGGAACAATCAATCTTGAGGCTTCAATCTTAGGCACACCGAATATTATGGTTTATAAACTCTCTCCCCTCACCTATCTCGTTGGCAAATACGTCCTAAAGATCGGCGAGAAGTTGAAATATTTCAGCATGCCGAATCTGTTATTAGATGAGCGAGCGATCCCTGAATTGGTCATGGAACGAGCCGAACCCAAAACAATCAGCCAGGAAGCCCTCTCCATAATTCTTGATAAAGAACGTCAGAATAAAATGAAAGCCTCGTTTGATAAACTGCGCGTAAAATTAGGACAACCCGGGGTGATCGGGAAAGTAGCCAGGGAGATTTTGAATACACGTACATAGCTCCATTTGACAAAATAAAGCAAACCATACTATACTGTATTTATGCTAATAAATAGAGCCTTACTTGATAAGATTTCTGAATACTTAGAAAAAGAGCCCAAAATCATAGTTTTATACGGTCCGAGGCAGGCAGGAAAAACAACTCTAATTAATGAGCTTTTCAAGAACTACGGGGACAAGGTGCTGTTTTTTAACGGGGACGATCTCCGCGCCCAGGAACTTCTTGGCGAACCCAACCTAGACAAATTAAAAGCGGCTGTTGGCAGCTCTAAAATCATTTGCATTGACGAAGCTCAACGCATTCCCAATATTGGCTTAAGCCTAAAGCTTTTATTTGACGCGTTGCAAATAAGAGTCGTCGCCTCCGGCTCCTCCTCCTTTGAATTATCTAACAAAATAAATGAACCGCTCACCGGACGGCTGGTTACTTTTCATCTCTACCAAATCTGTGTCAAGGAGCTAACGCCCGCCTCACCTGATCTCTCCCTGGCTCCCAGACTCGAAGAGTTTCTCCGCTTTGGCCTTTACCCGAAAGTCTTAACTACCGAGGGGGAAGAAGAAAAACAGCGCTATTTGTTTGACCTTGTCAACACGTATTTATACAAAGACATTCTCTCTTTTGAAACAATAAGAAAGCCCAAAAAAGTCATAGATTTGCTTTCGCTTCTGGCGCTGCAAATAGGGTCAGAAGTTTCGATCTCTGAATTAGCTAAACACCTGGCGCTCTCAAGGCCGATCGTGGAAAAATATCTGGACATTTTAGAAAAGATGTTTGTAATCTTTAATCTGCGCGGCTTTAGCCGTAATTTAAGAAAAGAAATTTATAAAACCTCCAAATATTATTTTACAGACCTGGGATTGCGCAATGCGCTGATCCGCAACTTTAATCCCCTTGCTTTACGTCCTGACGCCGGGGCTCTGTTTGAAAATTTCTGCGTTATGGAAAGAATAAAAACGATAAACAATGCCGGGAAATTTGCTAATTTTTATTTTTGGAGAACATATGACCAAAAAGAGATTGATTTTATAGAGGAAAGGGACGGGCAATTGTTTGGCTACGAATGCAAATGGTCAGACAAAACAAGGGCTATCCCTGCAAGTTTTCATGAGTTTTCCGCCGCCTATCCAAACAGCACGCTTACCTTTGTGGGCCCAGGTGATTTTGAATCGTTAAACCAGCTATAACCGCGCAAGTTCCGCCCCGCTTTTTACGATAATAACTCTTGTATAGATGCCCTGGGAGGTACTGATAAATGATTAGCACCGGAGGACCATTGCGAACAGGGGGGGGGACCACACCGCCTAGCCCCGCCAGAATTGAAAGAACTGTCTTTAATGTTAATGCTCAAGGGATAAAAAGGACGCTGCGGCCGGACGACCGTATCAATTTAGTTCTTGGGGCCAGATTAACAACCAACGAAGAGATCGCCGGTCATTCTTCATATGGCATAAACGCCAGTATTTATTCAGAAAATGGGCAATGGTATTTTGAAACAAGTCTTGGCAGCAAACTCATAGGAAAAATCCAACTTGATCAAGAGGGGAGCCCCTTGGTTGTTGGCCGCGGCCAGCCTTCAGATAGCAACTCTTTGGTCTTTCCTGACACCGATGACTTCAATCACATCTCACGAGGTCATTTGCAAATTAGCTTATTAAAAGCCGCGAACGGCGAAGCGGCTGTCTCTTTGCGAGAGAGGCCGGAAAGAGCAACCCAAGGAGTTTCCTGCGTCGAATTTAAACAAACAAGACCGGCTCAACCAATGGCGAGATCGGACGTCCCTGCCCCACTGGCCGCCTTAACGTTGGGGCAAGGGAGCATGTATCTTTCTCGTGATGCATTAGCAAGGCAGGCCCCCTTTGAATTGATTCTAGCAGGAGAAAAATATCTTATCCGGCAGGAAGGAATAATCTATTACATAAAAAAAACATCCGCTGAAAAAGAGGGAGCGTTTTTTTCTACGGCGAAAGAGAGTGTTTTTACTCCCTTCCAAAGGGTTAGAGTAATATCAACTTCTCATGGTTTTACTTTTGAAATGAACGCCCAGAGCAGAGAAGAAATCATAGCCCGCCGAAACAACAGAACCATCCCTCCCCCAACCCCGGCAATTGACGACCAATATTTAAGAACTTTTTGTTGGGCTAAATACACACCCATATTGCCTGCGATTGCTGATACAGAAACAGGAGAAAAGGTTGCTTCTGTTGACTTAGAACAACTGGCCAGCCAGGGGGGTGGAATTGTTTATGTCACTTGCAAGCATCGCGCGGCAGTCTATACCATTGAAGTGAACAAGGATGGCCAGGTTCTCATTTTTCATTTTACTCCTTTATCACGAAGGGATTACGATCAAGGCAAACCTGATAATCCATATTATACTCGCTTGTCGGCAAACCCTTTTAGGCATATAGTTCTGGGACCAGAACCAACAATAAAATCATTAAATGGGCGTTTGACAAAGGGAGAAGAGGTCACGTGGCCATATTTTGATGGCGGCCGGAATGAAAGCTGGACAGACCGCATTCAAACTATTACGATTCTTCACAGAAAACACGCATAGATTCGACAAGCTCGTCTTAGTAGAGTAGTTCCCGCACATTAACCATTATGATATAATAGTCCCATGCCAGTCCCATTTTTTGACATCACCAGACAAAATGCCACTAGGAATATGCCGATTCCAAGGATTGCTGCTCCTTAAAACTTGACAAAAACAAGGACTTTGATTAAAATAGAACTATGATTTCTAGATATTGCCAAAAATTAGAGGCTTTTCTTGAAGAAGGTAAAGTTCTGGTCATTTATGGTCCGAGACAAGTGGGCAAAACAACCCTACTCAAAGAGTTCTTAAACCAAACAACGTTGAAATATAAACTTGATTCTGGCGACAACATAAAAACACAGGCGATTTTGGGTTCCCAAGATTTTAAACAGATACTGGGGTACATTGCCGGCTACGACCTGCTGGCAATCGACGAGGCCCAGCGCATCCCCAACATTGGCCAGGGGCTCAAGATAATCGTTGACCAGGCTCCGCAAATCAAAGTTATTGCCACTGGCTCAGCCACGTTTGAGCTATTAGGCCAGGTTGGTGAGCCGCTCACCGGGAGAAAAAGGACCATTACCCTCTTCCCTATAGCTCAAATGGAATTGGCCGCCAGCTTAAATCCTTTTGAACTAAAGGAAGAGCTGCCACAATTATTAATTTTTGGCGCATACCCAGAGGTTGTTTCCTCCTCCGATAAAAAGGAGAAGATTATCAAGCTCGAAGAGCTGGTCTCTTCCTATCTTTTAAAAGATATCCTTGATTTAGAAAAAGTCAAAGGATCAAAAACTCTTTTAGATCTCTTGAGACTTTTAGCTTTTCAAGTAGGAGGAGAGGTTTCACTTTCTGAACTGGGACAGGCCGTCGGCCTTAACTATAAAACCGTCGCGCGATACTTGGATTTGCTGGAAAAAGCTTTTGTCCTCTTTAGTCTTAGGGGGTTTTCTCGTAATTTAAGAAAAGAGATTACGCAAAAAAACAAATACTATTTTTATGACAATGGCATTCGCAACGCCATAATCTCCAATTTTAATGCCCTGGGATTGCGTGACGACATCGGCAAGCTTTGGGAGAATTTTCTTGTTATCGAGCGATTAAAGGCCCAGGCCTATCGCCCGATTTACGCTAATAATTATTTCTGGCGCACCTGGGACCAAAAAGAGATTGACTGGCTTGAAGAAAGAGAAGGAAAGCTTTTTGCCTATGAATTTAAATACGCCGAGCAAAAAGCTAAACAGCCCAAAGAATTTCTAAAAACCTATCCCGGAAGCGTGTTTGAAACAATTCACGCTACAAATTATCTGAATTTTGTCGGCGCTCAAACAACCAACGTGATATAATAGAATTATGCCAGTCCCATTTTTTGACATTACCCGCCAGAACAAACCTCTGGAAAAAGAGCTAAAGGCTGCTGTCTCGCAAGTCATTAATTCCGGCCGCTATATTCTCGGCGAAAATGTGACTGCTTTTGAAAAAGAGTTTGCGGAATATTGCGGCACAAAATATGCAGTTGGCGTGGCTTCCGGCACAGACGCGCTGCTCCTAGGCTTAAAAGTTGCCGGCATTGGCCCTGGGGATGAAGTTATTACCTCTCCCTTTACCTTCATGGCTACCGCCGAGGTCATTAATTATTGCGGCGCCACCCCGGTGTTTGTTGATATCGACGACAAAACATTTAATCTGGACATATCCAAGGTCTCCTGCCAAATTTCAAACAAAACAAAAACCATTATCCCTGTCCACTTATATGGCCTGGCCTGTGACATGAAGCCACTGATGGAACTGGTGGCCAAAAACAAAATAGCTGTGATCGAAGACTGCGCCCAGGCAGCAGGGGCGGAATATCAAGGCAAGAAGGTCGGCTCATTCGGCCTTGGCGCCTTCTCCTTTTTCCCAACAAAAAATCTTGGTTGTTTTGGAGATGGCGGAGCAATCACCACAGAGAGCGAAGAAATTGTGAAACAATTAAAGGCCCTGCGCAACCACGGGACCACAAAAACCTATCATCATGATTTAATTGGGTATAATAGCCGGCTGGATGAAATCCAAGCCGCTGCTTTGCGCATAAAATTAAAACATCTGGATACCTATCTCGACAAACGTCGCCAAAATGCGGATCTGTACAAAAAACTACTCAAGGAGATCCCCGCCATCCAGCTGCCTAGCCACCCAGCAACCTGTGTTCACACCTATAACCAGTTCACCATTCAAGTCGACAAAAGGGATGAGCTGGTTGGGTTCCTAAGAGGCAAAGGCTTAAGCGCCATGGTTTACTATCCACTTGCCTTGCATTTGCAAATGGCCTTTACTAAATTACGCTACAAAATCGGAGATTTGCCGGTGACCGAATCGGTCCAAAAGTGCGTCCTCTCCCTCCCAATCTTTCCAGAGCTCTTGCCAGATGAAATAGAACAAACCTGCTCTGCTATTAAAGAATTCTTTAAAAAATGAAAAAACCTCGCGGCTTAAAAGTCGCCGTCATTGGCGTTGGCTCTATAGGCAAACACCATGCCCGTATCCTGGCGCATATGCCAGGAGTAAGCTTGACTGCCATTGTTGACCCTAACGAAACAGCTGCCAAAGAAGTCGCGTCCCTATACAATGCCCCTCACTTCACCTCTCACGATTCACATCTCACGGAATTCGACGTCGCAATAATTGCTACACCGACACAAACCCACTGCGGAATTGCCAAGCAGCTCCTTGAGGCAGGAAAACACCTCCTGGTAGAAAAGCCCCTGACTAAAACATCAGCCGAGGCCAGGGAATTAGTTGATTTGGCCAGAGCCAAAGGACTAATTTTAACAACCGGCCATATAGAGCGCTTTAACCCAGCTTATCAAGGGCTTAAAAAACTGATCAAGGGCGAAAAGATTATCGGCCTCACTGCCCAGCGTTTTAGCCCCTTCCCTGCACGTATTACTGACGCAGACGCTGTGGAAGACATGATGATCCATGATTTAGATTTAGTCCTAGACCTTTTGCCAACAGATGAGATCGAAAGCCTTAGGGCCAAAGGGGAAAAAATTAAAACCAAAACCTGGGACAAGGTTTCTGCTAGCCTGTTCTTTAAGTCCGGCATTGTAGCAAAAGTTTCAGTTGACCGCGTTTACAATGACAAAGTTAGAAAACTGATCGTTACAACGGACAAGGGGCTGATTGAAGCCGATCTCTTAAACAAACAAGTTTACATTCGAAATCTCCAATATCCACAACCCAGCATCCACCACACCAAACAATGCGACCAGCTAACAGAGGAGCTGCAGGCCTTCATTAAGTCAGTTAAAAAAGGAACACCACTAGTCGTGACAGGCGAAGCCGGATATAAAGCGATTAAATTAGCCCAGGAGGTACAAAAAGCATGCTCTTAACAATTATTTCGTTCCTGTTTGTCTTCACCATCATTGCCGTGGTCCATGAACTTGGCCACCTATATTTCTCAAAACGCGCGGGCATAAGGGTCCACGAGTTTGGCCTGGGCTTTGGCCCAACAATTTGGCAAATAAAAAAGGATAATACCGTCTATAAGCTAAACCTCTTGCCAATCCTGGGCTACGTCAAGATCGCTGGCATTGATACTGATGACCCGGCGGAAAAAGAGACCCCGGAGAGCGAAAAATACCAGGCAAAATCAGTAGGCAAAAAGTTCATGTCAATCTTTGCCGGCCCCATGACCAACTTGATTTTGGGCTTTGTAATTTTTTTCCTGGTTTTTGCGATCATGGGGATCCCCAAAGGCATATCAAATGAGATCTCAACCATCCAGCCAGGATCAGAAGCAGCTGAAGTTGGGCTAAATATTGGCGACAAGCTAGTCGCGATTGATGGCGTTAATTATGCCTCTCCAGACAAAGCCATTGAAAAAATCCACCAGAGCGCGGGCAAAAAACTGGCATTAACAATTGGTCGAGGCGCGGAAACCCTAGTTGTTGCCGCCACACCCAAGTACCACCCAAAAATGAAAATGGGCCTAATTGGCTTTGCCCTGAAACCACTTTACGAAAAAATCAACCCAATAAAAGCGGTTTATTTTGGCGCCAAAGAAACCGTTGTCTTAAGCTTAACTATTTTTAGCATTCTCGGCCGGCTCCTCGTCGGCAAAATCGGGATTGGGGACTTGGCTGGACCAGTCGGCATTGCCCAAATCACTGGCCAATACGCGCAGGGCGGGATGTTGTCACTCATGGGCTTTATTGCTTTCTTTAGCGTTAACGTAGCAATCTTAAATTTACTGCCAATCCCTGCGCTAGATGGAGGTCGCCTGGTTTTTGTAATTATCGAAGCGATTTTCCGCAAACCCGTACCAATTGAGACCGAGAACAAAATTCATGGCATCGCCATGTACGCCTTGCTCTCTCTAATGGCGGTTTTAACTGTACATGATTTAATGAGGATTTTTATTAAATAATTAGAATTCTATCCTGTCTCACCTATCGTAATGCGCTAACTCGCCGCAACGCAGTTTCCCGTTCCACTCTTTCCGCCGGATTACGTGTTGTCATCAGATCAATAACCAATTGAACATTTTCCGGAAGATCAGGTGCTACCGGGTGAGCCCGAACAAGATGCTCGTTGCCCCGCCCATAATAACCAGGGGCCATTAGCTGGCCCAAGACCAGGGCCAAGGCATAAACATCTGCTGCGCCAGTAATAACCGCGGCCTTATCTTCTTGTTCTGGCGCAGTATAGGGTGGGCTTCCCCAAAGAATTCTTGTCCCAAGGCCAAAAAATTCCCCGCTACAAGTAGAGTGGCCTCCTATCCTAACAGAAGCAGCTAGATCAAAGATCTTCAGCGTGCCATCGGGCATAATAAAAATATTTTCCGTCTTTAAATCGCCAGGCGTCCTTTGCGCTTCGTAATGTAGATAACGCAAAATATCGCCAATTGCCAAGACAAACGAGACCGCTGCTTCAGCCCGTAAGCCGCCAGCCTCCCGACTTCTTTTCGCCAGAGATTCTCCGTTTAATAATTCCATAATCAAGAACGGGAACTCTCGCGCCAGCCCCTCTTTAGCTAAACCAAAACTAAATAAATGAACAATTCCAGGATGGGTAAGCTCGCTAAGAACTTCTCCCTCCCAAAGTAAAGACGCTCGACAGGCAACTGTCCCCTCGTCTGACCATTCGCCAACAACAGACGATTTAACCGCCACCTCGGGAGAATCCAACTCATCGTAGTATGCGGCGTAGACCCGGCTTAGCCCACCCACACCAAGCAAGCGACCAACAATAAGGCGACGAGGCCCACTCGTAATAACCGAACCTTTTGGCACATCACAGGCTTTGCTTGTGTAGGCGGGCGGGCGTCTTATTGGAAAATTTCAGGCACATTCCTCGCCACCCTTCGTCGCATTCTTCATCAGTGCCACAATCGTCATCGCTCCAATCCCGCCAGGCAGCCATATTTATCGACCCAAATACTAGGTCATGCGACCCATAAAATAGGTCATTGACAAAACAGCAATAATAAGCTACTCTTTCATCCACCATGCTAGAACAATTGCTCGGGAATAAAACTAAAGAAAAAATTCTCTTGGCTCTTTTTTCTCGCGGCACCAGCTATGCCAGAGAGCTAAATGCACTCTTTAACGTTAGCTTGTCGCCTATCCAGGGCCAACTAAAAGGGCTAGAAAACAGTGGCATTCTTGTCAGTCAAAAAAAGGGCAAAATCAGAGAATACACCTTCAACCCCCGTTACCCCTTTCTCAAAGAGCTAAAGGCCTTGCTGGCCAAGGCATTAGACTTTATCCCAGAAAAAGAAAAGCAAGCTTACTATACCCCTAGGCTGCGCCCCCGGAGGTCTGGAAAGCCCCTGTGACCGCATCGCTCAAAAAAATTTCCATCAAAGACTTGGCAGGGTTCGTTTCCTCCCACCTAAATAAACTTAACCTTAAGGCAGTTTTAACCGGCGGGGCTTGTGTTTCAATTTATTCAAAAAACAAATACCAATCACTTGATCTTGATTTTGTGACAAATGCAGCAGAGAATCAGCCAAAAGAAATTACCGCCGCGATGAAAGAGTTAGGATTTAAAAGGGCTAACGAAGGATTTTTTGAACATTCGGATTGCAAATATATTATTGAGTTTATTCCTCCTCCCCTGGCGATTGGCCGCGAACCAGTTAAAAAAATAGATGAAATAAGAACAAAAAGAGGAACACTGAAACTATTAAGTCCGACTGATTGCGTCAAAGATCGTCTGGCAGCTTATTACCACTGGAATGATCCACAATCACTGAAGCAAGCTCTTATGGTCGCCAAAAAACAAAAAATCGATCTCAAAGAAATTAAGCGGTGGTCAAAGGTTGAGGAGAATGAGAAAAAATTCCAAACTTTTTGCGAAAAACTTAACGGCGCATGATTTTAAGCAGCCCCTTTGCTCCATAACGCCAGGTCATCTGCCTCCCCTACCAATCAAGCCTTTCGACCAAATTAGAAAAAAGAAATTTTCCCAAAAGTAAAATTTTTTGAAAATGAGGGTGATATATAAATGAGAAAGCTTCGAATAAGTGGCACAGTAGAGGATCAATTGTGGAAACAGACCCGTTAGCAGCTACGAACCAAAGCCTTGCGTCAGGCAACTGCCCCAGGCCGCCTGCCACGCATTCAAATTACAAGGAGGTGCGGTTATGCTTGATTTTCAAGGGGTATCAACTCCCTCAAGCTCTTCATTAAGATCAGAGGCTGGTCGACTCTTTCGCGAATACAAGCAAGTCCATCCAAGGCTTACGCCGACACATTTAGCAACAATTGGGACTTTCTTTGTCATAACTTTGATAAGCTTTCTCAAAGCCTATCATGAACAGGATCTCCCTGCTTGGTTGATACTTCCTTTTGCTTTATTCATTCTTTCCGCCACCCTCTTGCCCATACAACTTTCACGTTTTAACCAAGAGAAAAAGGCTCTCCGCCCACTTGAAACACCTAGCCTCCTTACCCTAGTCCTTGAACAAATTACAGCCAATAATTTTGATTACGCCTCCACTCTTTTTACTTCTATTAAAACAGATAGTCCTAAAATATGGGCAAAAATTATCACTATTCTTATGAGCCGAAAAGAAGCATCCTCTCCTCAGCAAGCCAGCTGCCTTGATATCCTAATAGGGATGGCACAGGACAGTAATGCGAAGACAACAAAGATGCCGGGCGCAAGCGGGCTTGCTGCCGTTTTTGCTGTGTTTGATGACGATCTCCCAGCCGCGAAAAGGGCTATCGAGGGAATCAATAGCATTACAGTTGCAAGAGCTTCTCTTGAAATGATTCGCACGGCTCAGAAAAAAGCCAAGAATTCCAGTCAGCGTAACAACCTAATGGAAGTAGAGAAACGTTGTTTAAGTAAACTAGCCAGCCTTATGAACACATTCGTTATTCAAACCTCTCTTGATTCTGAAAACAATAGCTCTCTTGATAAGCTTTTTCAGGGGGTAAGCTTTTCCTTGATTCTCTTTGGCTATCTCTCGCCAAATGGAGGAGCTCTCATGCCGAAACCGACAAAACCGCTGGTGCCACAAGAAAAACAACGCGACCTCCTTGACGCCCTGCAAGGAATCATTGAGAAAGCGAACGAGGTTTTAGGTTCAAACCAAAATATTCAAGGACTATTATCCTCTGCAGTTTTAGGGATTGACTTAGATAGAATAGTTGGGGAGGTTTCTGCCTCTTTACCAAGGCTCCTTTTCCCTAGAACCAGAGCCGCGGACCTAATTGAATTAGCAGCGGAGCTCTCAGAAGCTAACCCTGACTAGTTCGCGATTACAAACCTTTAGCCGCCTTCAAAGTATTCTTTAGCAGCATCGTGATCGTCATTGGCCCAACGCCGCCAGGAACAGGGGTAATATAAGAAGCTCGTTCCTTGGCTGCCTCAAAATCAACATCACCAATTAGCTTCCCTTCAACGCGATTGACCCCAACGTCAATGACCATTGCCCCCTCTTTAACCCAGTCGCCCTTAATAATCTGCGGCTTGCCAACCGAAGCAACTAAAATATCCCCCCGGCGGCAGACCTCAGCCAAATTAGCAGTCCTGGAGTGGCAAATCGTAACCGTACAGTGCTGCTGCAAGAGCAATAAAGCCATTGGCTTGCCTACAATATTGCTTCGGCCAACCACCACCGCCGCCTTCCCCTCAATCCGCTCTCCTGTGGATAACAAGAGATGAATAATTCCGCTGGGCGTACACGGGACAAAAGGCGTTTTTTCGCCTCGCAAGAGCCTCCCCATATTCATGGGGTGTAATCCGTCAACATCTTTAGCCGGGTCAATCTCATTTAGGACCGCAATCGGGTCAAGCCCTTTGGGCAAGGGAAGCTGGACCAGAATGCCATGAACTGTGGGGTCAGCATTCAGGTTCTTTACGACGGAAACAAGCTCGTCTTCCTTGATTGACGCGGGTTTGCGAATGGTCGCTGAAATTATTCCAACAGCCTGGCATCCCTTTTCCTTATGCCCCACATAAACCTGGGAAGCAGGATCGTCTCCAACCAAGACAACAGAAAGCTTAGGCACAATACCTCTCTTTTCCTTAAGCTCGCGAATCTCTGCGACTAATCCCTC
The DNA here is from genome assembly GCA_002774365.1 of Candidatus Saganbacteria bacterium CG08_land_8_20_14_0_20_45_16. Classification (GTDB taxonomy): domain Bacteria; phylum Margulisbacteria; class WOR-1; order O2-12-FULL-45-9; family O2-12-FULL-45-9. The sequence continues at coordinate 24,625 of PEYM01000007.1, forward strand.
TCGAATATTTTCCGCAACAACCTTACCGTCAATTATCTTTCCCATAAGTTATCCACACCCTTATCCACAGGGGGTCGGAGATCAGAATACCTGGTAGTTTGGCGATCTGGGATCCTCTGTATTTATTTTCCGACACAAAATTGCTCAAAGATCGTGTTTATAATTTCGTCAGAAACAATTTCGCCTGTCACTTCGCCCAAGGCAACGATGGCCTCTTTCAAATCAACAGCAACAAACTCGGCCGACATCTTTTGTGCCACTGTTTCAGCAGCTTTAGCTAATGAGCTATCAGCTCGAGCCAAGCATTCCTGATGACGCGCGTTGATTATAACAGAAGCGCTGGATTCTTGTCCAAACAATTTATTGAGCTCACTAATTATTACGCTTGAAAGATCGTCAATCCCTTCCCCTTTTAACGCGGAAATCTCAACCATTGGCCACGAGAACTCCCTGGCTTCCATAACCTTGGGAAGATCTGACTTGTTTAAAACTATTACACCAGGCTTGTCATTAGACTTAGATAAAACCAAAAGGTCAAGCTCATCAAGTTTTTTCGATCGGTCAAGGACAGCCAAGACAAAATCAGCAGCTGCCAACTCTTTTTCTGTCCGCTCAATCCCAAAGCCTTCAACTTTATCTTTAGCATGACGCAGTCCGGCCGTATCAATTATCCGGAGCGGGAAACCATTTATGTCAACCAACTCTTCAATTGTATCCCGGGTTGTCCCTGGGACATCAGTAACAATTGCCCGCTCCTCTTTCAAGAGCGCGTTGAGCAAACTGGACTTACCAACATTGGGCTTACCAATAATTGCTGTGGCCAATCCCTGACGATAAATCCGGCCAGAGGGAGCAGACGCCAATAGCTTCTTGATCTCTTCTCTAATCGCTTGTAAATCGTTCTGTAGGCAATTGTAATCTAGCGCAGGGAGATCGTCAGAAAAATCTATCTGACCTTCTATTTCTGCCTGGAGCTTGATTAACCTAGAACGCAGATTGTTGATAGCACTAGAAAGCCGGCCCTCAAGCTGTGCTAAGGCCAACCCTGCTCCTTTGGCAGTCGGCGCCTTGACAAGGTCAAGAACTGCCTCGGCTTGGGAAAGGTCAATTTTTGAATTAAGAAAAGCCCTCTTGGTAAACTCACCTCGGCCAGCTAAGCTAGCCCCCTGCCGAAGAACCAGTGCCAAGACCTCCTGCAAAACAGCCTGGCCACCATGGCAATATATTTCAACCACATCCTCGCCAGTAAAAGATTTTGGTGATTGCATAAAACATGCCATTGCCTTGTCAAGGCGACTGCCTGTGGTGGGGTCAACAATAAAGCCATGAAGCATAAGGTGGGATTTGATAGCCTGGCCAGTCGCTAGTTTAATGACACGAGCAAGGATTTTGTATGCGTTTTTGCCACTGATTCGCACAATCCCCACCCCGCCAATTCCAACCGGCGTAGCTATGCCTGCAATTGTATCAGCAGCTGGCAACATTTTTACAACCTCGCCTCTTGAGCCCTTAGGCGTCCTGGCCCCAGTGTTCCATGTGAAACTTATCGCTTATTTTGGAGCAATGACCAACCTACGAGCATCGCCCTCGCCTTGACTAAAAATAGCAACGCTAGGATTCCCCTGAAGATATAAATGTATTATGCGACGGTCTGCGGCAGACATTGGGGGCATGGTCTTTTCAGCCTTTGAATCAATAACCTCATTGGCCACCTCTTGCGCTAAGCGCTCCAACGATTGACGCCTCTTATCACGATAGCCGTCGGCGTCAATGCTCACGTAACTCCGCTCGCCATATAGCCGCGCAAGCATCCCTGCCAATAGAATCTCAAGCGACTTTAAAGTTGCCCCATCCTTGCCAATAATCCGACCCATATCATCACCCTTTACGACCAGCTCAACCCGATCATCAACAAGCCTTGACTCAACCATTGTTACTAGGCCCATTTTATCTAAAATATCCTGCAGCAACTGCTGCGCATCCTCAGGCTTGCCTTCTTTAACCGTTACCTCAACCTCAGCCTCTGTCCCGCCAATCAGCCCCAAAACCCCAGCCTTGCCCTCAGACAAAACAAAAACCTTGGCTTGTGCTCGATCCCCACTGATAACCTTAAGCGCGGCGTCAACAGCCTCGTCAACGTTTTTCCCCTTCATTGTTATCTTCTTCATTTTTTAACTCCTCCTTGTGCGCGAAGTTTGTTTGACGGCACCGAATTGCCTCCGCCTCATGCCTTACGCATAATAAAATATTGCTGTAACGCTGCCACAGCATTGGAAACAAGCCAATAAAGCTGAACTCCCGCCGGAAAATTCCAACAAATAAAGACTAAAAAGACTGGCATAAACAAAGTCATCATTTGCGCTTGCTGCCCAGCACCAGCAGACGGCATTGTTTTTTGCATAAAATAAGTACTTATGCCAACCAAAATCGCGAGAATCGACAATGGACCAAATGGGGTCATTACCCGCTCAGGCTTAGCCAGGCTATTTGTTGCATTCCAAGCAATAATAATATTAGTGGCATCATCGTCAGAAATACCAGGCACAGCTGCAGCCAACCCCTCGCGAACCTTTTTAATATCGTCAACACGATGCGCATCGACAGTCCAGAGCAGATCCTTTAGTTTCTTGGTGTCAACAGGCGCCACCACATTCCAAACATAATATTTCCCCATATCTGTGGCCGCGTGATCCAAAACAATCAGCTTAGCAGCAGCAAGTTTGTCAGCCAATGACTCAGAAGCAAACGCAGTAATAGAAACCCGACCATTTATCCATAAAAATGACGTGTTATTAGCAGGGTTTGAAGCAATTTCCAAAAAGGCAGTACTCTGAAAAGCCCAAAATAGCGCTAAAAAGAAAGGGATCTTCAACAACATTGGCAAGCATCCACCCACAGGATTAACACCTTCTGAGCGATAAAGATCCATTGTGGCTTTTTGCAATTCCTTTGGGTCATCCTTATGCTTTTTTTGCAGGTCCTGCATCTTTGGCTGCATTCGCTGCATTGCCCCCATTGATTTAATTGACGCTAAAGTTAATGGATAAAGCGCTAAATTAACCGCCACAGTCAACCAAATAATCCCCCAGCCATACCCACCAAAAAAAGCAAAGAATTTTAAGGCCTCAACCATAATATTTAACAGAAATTCCATTATTCCCTCCAAAAAACAAATTGTTCCACGCGAAACACAAGCAAAATAATTATGCGACGTTGCAATTTTTCCTATGGTACCGGGTCAAATCCACCAGGGAAGAGCTGATTACACCGAAGAACTCTCTTAAGCGTTAACCAGCCGCCACGCATCAATCCATGCCTTTTTAAGGCCTCTTCTGCATAAAAACTGCACGTCGGATAATATCGACAATTACCTCGCCAAATCCACAATTTCCTATATAATAACAGCAAAAATCTCACAAAAATCATTTAAAGATTATCCGACGCAAAGTCAGACGCTGCGCTCATCAACAGCCCAGTTGCTTGTTCGCCCTTAATACCAAGGCAGGCTCTATTAGGGAGCAAAACCATATCAACATTTTTCCTTATATTATGCATAATTTTAAGGAAAGCTCCTACAAATACTCGCCTAATCCGATTTCTATCATGTGCTTTCCCAAGTTTTTTTGAGGTAATCACCTTAAAGCGAGTATAAGTTAATTTGTTCTGACATGCCACAAGGTAGAGTAGGGGATGTCTAAACTCCATTTGCCTGTTCCTCAAAACACGTCTTATCTCTTTTTCTTGTGTCAACCGGTACTTTTTAGGGAGCAAGCCGCTTTCTGCCTTTTTTTCTCCTGTTCTTTAAAACGCGCCTGCCGCCCTTGGTTTTATTTTTTCTTCGGAATCCATGAGTTTTTTTCCGTCGCCGATGATGAGGCTGAAATGTTCGCTTTACCATAACAATTCCTTTCTCAACAAACTAGTTAATTTAATATCTACTGATAATTATAATTTAGTTCGTCAAGACTGTCAAGATATCTCTTGAAAAATGTAGCGCCAAAGTAGTAATGTTACATTTGGCCAAAGTAGAAATGTTACACTCCAACCAAAGGAGTGTGCATA
>PEYM01000063.1 GCA_002774365.1 Candidatus Saganbacteria bacterium CG08_land_8_20_14_0_20_45_16
TGCCGCTAGGTTTTGTGGAAGGGCTCAACAACAAAATACGAGTGATTCAACGCAGGTCTTACGGCTTGAGAGACGAAGAGTATTTAAAGCTGAAAATATTAACTTGTATGTTGGAGGCACTTTAAATTGAGCCATTTTTATCCACTCAATTACACGAAGAGCCAATAAAGGTAAGGTTGCTTTTATTTTATATTGCCGCCAATTAGCAAAAAGACAAACCAACGAATATACCAAACTGGTCAAGAAAAGTGCGACCAACAATAAAAACACAAAAACAGAATATAGAAATAGATCTGGCCTTGGCAACATTAAATTAATCAAAACAATTAGCAGCAAAATAGACAACAACAAAACAATAAAGGGCGCCAGAGAAAGGTAGAGACTAAAACGTATATTTTTATCTATTTTCATTGATGCCTCTGATAAAAAATATTTTGTTTATCCCAATTGGCCATGATTTCATCAATAATTGGCAATTTCTTATTATACTTAAGATGAATATCTCGATCATGACAATATCTAATAAAAAATCATGCTCTTTAAAAGTTATATCTAGATCATCATCACCAAACTGACAATTCTCATTTTTAGTCGCTACCTCATTGCCCTATATCCATAGTGCGGAACGCAAAAATACTCTCCCCATCATTGGGATACCAGTCGTAACCATGGACCTCCTTGGCGAGGCAGTAGGCGTATCCTCAAAAAGCTCATCAGCATCCTTGTTCGTAATCTTTTTTTCAACACCTGCCATTTCTTATCCCTCCTTTTCTGGGTTTACCATGCGACCGATAAAAAGTATTGTCCCCTCTTTATTATGTCTAATCACAAAAAGAAATGGATGATCTGCCTTAAAAACTTTAGGTTCCAAAGGCTTGCCCGGCATGGCGTGAGCCCCAGCCACCATCATCGCAACGGTTACGGCGGTGGCTTCTGTCCCCTCTTCGTCAACGTCAATATAAGTCTTGTGTATCACCGCAGAGAAAAAGATCTCTCGCTCATTGCTCATTTTAGTTAAATTAGCCGCACTCTGAGAAAAAACATCTTTAATCCCTAGATCGGCAAGGGGCTCACGGAGCTCAAAAGAGTCAGTTAGCTTAAACTTTGGCAAGCTAACTGCCACCAGCTCAGACTGAAGACCAGATAACCACTTGACCCAGGAGCTTGCGTTAAATATTGTTTCTATTTGTGATAAGCCTTTTTTCTCCCTTGGCAAAATAACCAACATAGAGAGCTCGTCATTTTTATATGGTAGCTCTAAAACCTGCAATTGGTCATTCTCAAAATATTTATAATAACTTGTCCGGTGCATTATAGGCACCTCAACATCATCGCCAGTAAGTAAATAAAAGGGTTCGTTCCTTGTTAACCCTTTCCCAAACTCATCCTCCCAATTAGCCTTAAAATATATGGCATTAGCCAGGATCAAGCGCGTTAATGAATTGATCGTATCAGGGGTTAAAACATTGGTAATCTTGCCCTTTGTTTTCTGCCCTATCCAATCATTAATCTGGCGACAAACAGCATTTTTGTCTTTAGTAAAATCAACCTGAGAAACCTCTGCCTGATATGTCTCTTTCATTAGATCAAAAAACGAGCGTTTAAAAACATAACCGCATTGGCCCCATAAACCATTAACAACTGACAATTGATAATTATCGTTGCTTAAATTAAGCGTAGTCTGTAAATTACCGAGGCTGCCGTGGATATCAGGCGTTAACAACTTGAGGCCATGCCGTAATTGCTCGGCTGTCTCGCCATCTGCCCCACCATAGATCATACCCAAGGCAGTAAAAATACTGTACGACGAGAAAAAAAGATTGCCCGGTTCTTTTTTTAAAGTTGCATAAAGATCAAAAGAAAACAAATTATTGCTAGCCGAAGCGATGTTTTCTTCATCTTTAGCCACATTTTCCTTAACTGGAAAAGCTGTCATCTGCTTGTCCTCCTTAATAATAACATTAGCCGGCGGCTTGGCCATGCCCTGACAAAATAAGGTCAGAACAACAACCAATAATAATAATAATAATAATAATAATAATACACTCTGCCTGGATTTTATTTTAAATATTAGCAAGTCTAAAACTCAACTTTGGGTGCTTTTTTAGCCGTTTCACTTTCCACCTGAAAAAAGGCTTTTTCACTGTCAAAACCAAAGGTACTAACAAAAAAAACAACGGGAATAGATTTGGCTTTAGTATTATACTTTTGCACGCTTGCGTTATAACGCATCCTAGCCACGGACAAGCGGTTTTCTGTGCCAGCCAGCTCATCTTGTAAAGCGATAAAATTGGTTGACGCTTTTAAATCAGGATAATTTTCCACAATTAACAGAAGTCGGCTGAGCGCGCCTTCCATTTGATTTGAAGCCGCCACTTTCTCGCTGACTGTGCCTGCCCCCGCCAGCTTAGCTCTGGCCTCTGCTACATTTTCAAAGATTGTTTTTTCATGAGTGGCATAACCTTTAACCGTTGAGACTAAATTGGGAATTAAATCGTAGCGGCGCTGGAGCTGATTATCTACCTGGGCCCAAGATTGTTTGACCTCTTGATCAATGCCAACCAACCCATTATAAGTCGCAACACCAGCGCCAACCAAAATCAGCCCGATAACTAAAATTACTCCTAATGCTTTCATAACAACTCTCCTTTGCTTTTTAATTTACTACCAACTGCGGCCAGCCCCGCCGCCCCCGGAACGCCCCCCGCCAAAACTATGATGACTCCTGCTATGACGCGAAGAGCCGCTCCTCCAGCTACCAGAACCTCGCCCACCCCCCGGAAGACTAGCTAAGGCGGTAAATCCGCTCATTACCAAACCAATAAATATCCCTATAACCGCACCCCAGAAACCACCGGCCAGCCCAGCAATAATTACGCAAATAATGACCGATAAGGTAACAACCCACTTGCGGAATAAAAAGCACACCAACAAAACACCGGCAATTAAAAAAGCTGTGGGAAGAGGAGTAAACGGCACAATGGGAATACCAGGCTCATCTTCTTGCCCACCAGCCACCAGATCAACCGTTTCCCCTTTTACAACTTGGCTAACAGCCTTGGACGTAGCAATTAAACCTTGACTATAATTACCTTCTTTGAAATCAGGAATGGCATAAGTATCCAAAATTCGGCCGGCTTTGGCATCAGGCAATGTGCCTTCTAAGCCATAGCCAACCTCAATTTCAATGCGGTGTTCTGCCATCGCTAACAAGATCAAGCCCCCATTATCTTTGTCTTTCTCTCCAATCCCCCACTTCTCAAAAAGCTTAACAGCGTAAGTTTTAGAATCCAGCGGGGCCACAGACTTAACAATGACAACAGCCAGCTCGGCTCCGGTTTGTTTTTTAAGCTCTTGAGAGATTTTTTCCAGAGCTTGTTTGTCAGATGGGGAAAGAATATTGGCGTAATCATTAATATAACCGGAATAATTAGGCAGGCTAACTTCCGCCAAGACAATACCCAACAAACTCATCAGTAGAATAAAACAAACAACTAAAGTTTTTCTCATATTGCTATTTATTATAAACAAGCCTTTGCCCATTGGCAACACAAATCAGCACGTTCGGCAAGAATCTATTCCAAAGGATTTACTACCCTCCCCACAAAAAGGATTGTCCCTATTTTATTATGCCTGATCACAAACAGGAACGGGTGGTCGGCAATAAAAATCTTAGGTTCTTCATTCTCTGGCGGCCTGGGCCTTGCCCCGGCAGCCATGGCTATAACAGTCACGGCCGCAGCCTCTGTCCCCTCCTCATCAACATCGATATATGTCTTGTGTATCACCTGGGATAAAAATATCTCCTTCTCATCGCTTACCTTAGTAAAATCAGCCGTGGCTTGAGAAAAAGCATCTTTGATCCCCAACCCCATCAGTGTCTTTTGGAGCTCAAAAGTGTCTGCCAGCTTAAACTTAGGGAAACTCACCACAACTTCTTTAGGTTCAAGCTTTGACAGCCACTCTTTAAAAGAATCACAGATAAACGTTTTTTCGACCTCTGCCAAACCTTTTTTGTCTTTAGGTAAAAACACAAACATAGAAAGCTCACTGTCTTTATATGACAGCTCTAAAGCCTGCAATTGACTGCTTTCAAAATAATTATGCCGGCCTGTCCGGCGCATCAGAGGGACCTTAATGTCGCCACCGCCAAGCAAATAGAACGGCTCATCCTTGGTCAGCGCTTCGAAAAAGTGAGTTTGCCAATTGGCCTTGAAATATATGGCATTGGCCAAGATGAAGCGGGTTAATGCATTGAGCGCGTTTGGATCTAAAACATTAGTGATTTTTTTATTGGTCTTTTATTCTATCCAATTATTAATTGTGCGGCAAGCTGATATTTTATCTTTAGCAAAATCAACTTGAGCAACTTCCGCGTGATACGTTTTTTTCAATAAATCAATAAACGAACGTTTATAAACATAACCTGTCTGGCCCCATAAACCGTTAACAATTGATAGTTGATAATTACTGCCGGGTAAATTTAGTTCGGCCTGTAAATTAGCCAGAGAACCATGCGCATCCGGCGTTAATAGCCTTAAGCCGTGGCGCAGTTGTTCCGCAGTCTGGCTGCCGGCCCCCCCAGAGATCATGGTCATCGCGGTAAAAACACTGTAGGGTGAAAAAAAGAGATTCCCTTGTTCCTTTTTTAGTTCGGAGTAAAGATCAAAAGCAAACAAATTACTGCTGGCGGAAGCAATATTTTCCTCACAAGACGCTGTTGGCATTATTTTCTCCTCCTTGATTTTAGCTGATGGGGAAGCAAAACCCTGACATAACAGCCCAAAAATAACAGTCAATAGCAAATAGCCCTGCGAGCGAGGTTTCAAGGCCGCAATTACCTAT
>PEYM01000036.1 GCA_002774365.1 Candidatus Saganbacteria bacterium CG08_land_8_20_14_0_20_45_16
GGAGAGATGAAACATGGCAAGAAATGGCAAGAGAACAAGGAAGAGATTAAGGCCTGGGGCGAGCGCAGCTTTCGTAAAAACGCAAAAAATCACAAACCCAAAAAGAGTGTTTTATACCCTCATTTAGCGTCGAGAAACAAAAAAAATCAGCTTACTTTCAATTTCTCTGAGTCTGGCAAAATGAAATTTCCTAGAAAAGCCTACGATATAAAAGCAGGAGAAGTTAGATGAAACTCAACTCAATTATACGAAGAATACGTTTTGCGGTTGCAATCTGCCTTTGCGTAATCGTTGGCCTCGCTATTCTCTTGATGCTCAAAAACAGCGGTTTAAATTTTACCCAGCTTGAATCCTCAATCATCGTCGGCCTGCCGGCCATGGTCGGGATCCTGACTACTTTTGCAATCCTTTAACAAATTCGTCAAAATCAGGATCTTTATCTGAAACAAATTCCTTATATTCTCCAGTTGTTGGATGATAAAAGCCTAAAACCTTGGCCCGTAGCAGCAATCTCTCATATTTATCCTTGCCATATATGGGGTCGCCCACAATAGAATGCTTAATGTGATTTAGATGAACCCGAATTTGATGGGTGCGGCCGGTCTTGATCGTCACATCAACTTCAGTAAACTTGTCAAAGCGCCTCTTTACCTTATATATTGATAAAGCCTCACGAGATTTTAGGTTCTCTTGGTCGATCACAGCCATTTTTTTTCGGTTAACAGGGTGGCGCCCAATTTTCGCCTCGATCACCCCCTCGTCATCCTTCATCACCCCATGAACAATAGCAGAATAGACCTTTTTCACCTGACGGTTTTTAAATTGCTTAGATAGCGAAGCATAGGCCTTATCATTCCTCGCCACCACAATTAAACCGGTAGTATCCTTATCAAGGCGGTGGACAATCCCCGGCCTAACAGGGCTTCCCAAGCTTGAAAGTTTGCCAAATTTAAAAAATAAGGCATTAACCAAAGTGCCACAATAATTACCAGCCGCGGGATGGACCACTAAACCGCGAGGCTTATTAACCACAATAATATCATCATCAGAATAAACAATATCAAGGGGGATCTCTTGCGGCTCAACCTCAAATGTCTTGGGTGGTTCAAGCTCAACGCTAACCTCATTACCGACCTGCAACTTATAACTTGGTTTGGTTACTTCTCCATTAACCAGAACCCGACGCAAATCAATGAGTTTTTTGATTTGGGAACGGGTCTGGCCTAGCTCATTATTCGCTGATAAAAACAGATCAAGCCGCTGACCGATGGCTTCTGCTCCAACCTTAAGCTTTAGTGGAGGAATAATATGACCACGGCTCCTATCACCAGGCAGTAATAAGCAAAAACGCGGATCGAGGTGCGCTGAATAATACGCATAAAGATCTTAATCGCCAAAAGGCCAGAGAAAAAAGCAGCCAAAAAACCAAGCCCTAGAGGCACCAAACCAATCCCAAGTGTACCAGCTTTAATAATCGCCTTTGACTGAAGTAGCCCCGCTCCCAAGATCGCAGGGATTGATAACAAAAACGAGAATTTGGCCGCGAACGAGCGCTCAAAATTTCTCCCGAGCGACACGGAAATAGTTGTGCCGGATCGCGAAAGCCCTGGGGCAATCGCGCAACCTTGCGCCACCCCGATAAACAACGCGTCCCAAACCTCCATCTCTTTTAAGCCGCGCCGACCCTTGCCCAACCATTCACCCAAGAAAATAACCATGGCTGTTAAAATTAGAAAAAAGCCAATAGCGGTAGTTGAAGAAAACATGACCTCAAAATAATCCTTGAGCAAAAAGCCCATCAAAGCTGTCGGAATAGTCGCCACAATTAACAACCAAAGCATTTTTCGTTGGGTTGTAAACAGAGCTAAAATATCTCGCCAAAAATACAGGACAACAGCCAAGCCTGTTGCCAAATGGACAATAGTATCAAAAGCAATGCTTTGCGTCACATTTAAAAGCGACTGAAAAATTACCAAATGACCCGAAGACGAAACAGGAAGAAATTCAGTCAGCCCCTGGACCAAACCAAGCAAAAGATACTTCACTTCTGTTTAGCTTCCCAGACAGCAACAATCGGGCTAGCAATAAAAATAGAAGAATAAGCGCCAACAGAAAAGCCAATCAACAAGACCAGCGCAAAATCACGCAGGGTCTCTCCACCAAAACATAAAATCGCCAGCACCACAACAATAGTGGTCAGGACGGTATTGATTGACCTGGCCATGGTCTCGCTAATGCTAATATTCACGATTTCAGCAAACTTTTTCTTTTTGCCAGCATATTTTTTTATGTTCTCGCGAATGCGGTCAAAGATCACGATCGTATCATTGATCGAATAGCCCATAATCGTCAAGATCGCGGCGACAAAGGGTGTCTCAATGTTTCTCCATAATAAAGCCACTATACCGGTGGTAATCAAGGCGTCATGATAAAGCGCTATTAAGGCCGCCACCGCGTACTTAAACTCAAAACGCAGGGAAACATAAAGAATAATCCCCAGTGAAGCCACTAACAGGGCCCACCAAGCTTGGGTCCGCAATTCCTTGCCCACTACCGGACCGATTGTGTCTGCTTCTAAAAGCTCAACTTCTCCATATTTTTCTTTTAATTCGTCAATAATTTTTACCCTTAAATCCGGCACTAATTCATTGGTTCTAATATAGATATCCCTTTCACCTGATTTTTGGATAACGCTCTGCTCAAGGCCGTGTCTGCCAAGGATTTCCCGCACCACAACAACCTGCACCTTTTCCGGAAAGCGCAAATTGATCATTGTCCCGCCAGTAAAATCCAAGCCAAAGTTCATTAAACTGCCACGCACCAAACCATTGTAAATTAAGGCCGCAACGGCCAAAGACAATAACAATCCCGAGAAAAAGAACCACTTTTTTCGCTTGCCAATATAATCAAACATTATTTATACACCAGCTTTGATTCAGCATTGATCAAAACCTTGCCATCCACCATAATATCAAGCAACATCCTTGTAATAACCACCGCCGTAAACATTGAAGCAACAATACCCACAGAAAGCGTTACCGCAAAGCCCTTGATCGTGCCTGTCCCAATAAAAAACAAGGTCGCGGCTGCCACCACAGTAGTAATGTTCGAGTCAAGAATAGCCGAACGGGCCCGCTTAAAACTAGTGTCAATGGACAGCTTAACTGTCTTTTTTAAGCGCAACTCTTCCTTCAAGCGCTCAAAAATAATAATATTAGCATCAACTGCCATGCCAATTGAAAGCAAAAGCCCAGCAATCCCAGGCAAAGTCAAAGTAGCATGGAGCAGTGAGAGAGCGGCCATCACAATGAACACGTAAATGCCCAAGGCGATATCAGCCAAGAACCCGGGCAAACGATAATAAACAACCATAAATACTGCCACAATGAAAAAACCGATCAAACCAGCGACTTTACTTTTATCAACAGAGTCGCGACCCAAGGTTGGACCCACAATCCTGGTCTCAACTGCTTTGACCGGAATTGGCAAAGCCCCGGCCTTTAGCTTGATCACCATGTCTTGAACCTCTTCAATTGAAAAGTCACCTGAAATTTGCGCCCGACCAGAAGGGATGGGCTCGCGAACATTTGGGGCAGAAATCACTTTTTTATCAAGCATGATCGCCAACGGCTTGCCCACGGAACGGCCTGTTACATCAGCAAAAAGCTTGGCTCCCTCAGCATTAAACTCAATATCAACCACTGGATTGCCATATTCATCAACCCCAGGATATGCCCCTTTGAGCAAACCGCCAGTCAGGGCTACTTTTTTTAAGATGATCGGTTTCTCGGAAAGCACCTGACCGTTACGGACAATTTTTACCTTATCGAGATGAGCCTCGCTGCCATAAAACTCTTGGACTTTTTGGGGAGTCAGTCTTGATTCATCTGCCGGTGCCCACTCAGCCTCGACAAACTCCAGGTTGGCAGTATCACCAATAAGTTTGATCGCCCGTTCTGGGTCTTTGACGCCGGGGAGTTCTACAACTATTTGATCTTTGCCTTTGCGCTGGACAAGGGGTTCGGCAACGCCCAAGGCATCGATCCGATTGCGGATTACCGCGGCTGCGCCAGCCATCGCATCGTCAGACAAAGGAACAGTTGCTGTTGGTTGACCCTGCAAAACTAAGCGGGTGCCACCTTGCAGATCAAGCCCCAGGTTAAGCGGCAGTTTCATAACCACGTAGACTGAAAAGGCAATGATCGACAACAAAACTAGTATTCGAAATTGATTAATGTTCTTTTTCATAAGCCAGTTTCATTATTATATAGAAATTTCAAGCCCACTTCAAGCTCAAATAATCTCTTGCGCCTGGCGGGATTTGAACCCACAACCCTCAGCTTCGGAGGCTGATACTCTATCCAGTTGAGCTACAGGCGCATGATTTAATTATAACATATGCAAGTTTCCCCTCACTTCATACGATGATAAGAGTGGAGGGAAACACAACATGGGCATAACTTTCAACGCACCACCACCGATCAAGTTCTATCAAGTTAGACCAGGCGACTCCTTAAAGAGCATTTCCGAAAAGCATAATGTTAGCGAAGATATTATCCAGGCAGATAATCCAGAGGTAAAAGGTGACGTCCAGGTTGGCCAGATGCTTGTTTTAAAAACAGGATAAAAACCCTCGCCCAAGTCTCCCACTAAACCACGAACTTATGTTTCGTGGTTTTTTTGTGAAAAAGTGAAATTTCCTCAACATTCAGAGAACTCAACATTCAGAGAAATTGAAAGTTCTAGAATTTACTGATAGCTAAGCAAAAAGCAGCCCCCCCAAAATAAATAATTGAGCCAGCGTTGCGTTTTTCGCTTG
>PEYM01000010.1 GCA_002774365.1 Candidatus Saganbacteria bacterium CG08_land_8_20_14_0_20_45_16
GGCTGTTGCCGTTTAAATTTTCAATGTCCCTGCCCATTTGGGCTTGATCCTTGATAACTAATTTCTACTTGACTACTTTATAGTATGTCTTTCATCTGCGGTGGGCAGGTTCAGTTCTTTTCTGTAATAAGCGACTGTGCGCCGGTCAATTTTTGCCCCTTGCTCTTTTAAGCGTTGAGTTACCTCGCTGTCGCTGAGCGGCTCGTTTTTATCTTCTTGTTTAATGATCTCGGCCAGCATGGCTTTTAACCGGTTCACGGTCAGCCCTTTGGGCCCCCTGGGGCATAAGGACTTTAACTGGAAAACCCCTTGAGGTGTTTGCAAATATTTAGCTGAGACCGTCCTGGAAATTGTGGACGGATGCAGGCCAAATTCGTCAGCCAAGCTTTTTTGCGACAAGGGGTGCAGCCACGTGGCGCCCTTGTTTAAAAAGTCCTTTTGCTCCTCAGTTATCTTTCGCACGATCTTTTCTAAAGTTTCACTTCTTTTGGAAAAATCTTCAATTAGGGATTTGGCTCGTTTAAGTTTTTCTGCTAGAAAGGCTTTGGTCTGAGCGTCGGTCTTGGGGTCATCAAGCATTTTTAGGTATTGGGCCGAAAGATTTAGAACCGGTCCATAGCGGGTTTCCAGGTTAACTAGCCGGTAACCATTATCAGTAAGCTCAATGGCAAAAGAAGGGATAATATGCCTGGTCTCGCCGCCAAAAGCTGCGCCAGGGTGAGGGTTAAGATTGTTTTTAATAAAAACTGCCAGCTCCCTGGCCCCGTTCTCGCTGATCCCAAGCTCATCTGCCACCAGGGCAAATTTTTCTTGAGCAAGAGCGTCAAGGTGTTTGGCAATAGCCTGCTCAATAAGTTTTTGGAGCGTCTCATTTTCAAAGTTGTATTCGCGGGCTTGGATAAGCAAGCACTCCTTCAGGTCCCTGGCCCCAACCCCTTCAGGTTCAAAGGCCTGGACAATTTTTAGCACGTTGTCAACGGTTGGCCTGGAGAGGTTAAACTTGGCCATAATCTCCTCTCGCAAGCGTGGATAATTGATCAGATAACCAAAATCATCAATATTTTCAATGATCATTAAGGCAATGCTGTGCTGGGGCTCGTCCAGGTCCTCCAGATTGAGCTGTTCGATGAGGTGTGATTCCAGGCTTTTCTCGCTACTGCTGATATTTTCCAAGCCTGGCAAGGCCTCGAAATCCGCTTCTTTTTTGATCTTTTTATCAGAGGTCAAATACCTGACAAACTCAACGTATTCATCTTGGCGTTCAACCTCCAGGACAGGGTTTTCTTCGGCCTCTTGGTTGATCTTGTTAACTAGTTCTATATATGGCAGGCTGAGGACCTTAAGCATTTGGAGCAAGCGGGGGGAAAGCATGATCTCCAAGGTCATTTTTATGTCAGCTTGAAGGTTTAGGTCAATCATGGTAAAATTATAACATAATATCGCGGGGTGGAGCAGCCTGGTAGCTCGTCAGGCTCATAACCTGAAGGCCGTGGGTTCAAATCCCACCCCCGCTAGTAAATTTTGCGTAGCAAAATTTACTCCCTCATCCCCTGCCCAATAAAATCCCTTAGCTTTTGATAGCCCTTCCCCTTTTTTAGCCCGCCCAGCGGCCCTGCGTGACTGCCGCCAGTTAGCACAGCTTCATACGCTTTTTGCAGAGAAGAACCCTTGACCTCAATTAAATAGCGACCGATCACGGCGCCGGTCCTATCTGCCCCCCATTTGCAATGCACGTAAACCGGTTTTTGCAAAGCTTGTTTAATAATTTGCCACTCTTTTTCCGTGGGAACTTTGTTTTCGTGCATGGGGATATGGACACGGGTGAGGCCAGCTTGATTTAGAAGTTTAGCGTAACGCTGTTGGGCCCAACTGGTGTTTTCCAAGTCAATGATTGTGGCTACGCCTTGAGATTTTAAGTAAGCCAAAATTGCTAATACTTGCTTGTCAGAATTGCCGAGGAATTTTTTGGGGTTTAATGGGTGGCCGCCAGCGTGGATAGTCTGATCAATGATCCTATAATTGTAGGGCAGGGGGCCTGTGCCTGTGACTTTGGCAGCAGAAAACTGGCTGACTTGGGACACTAAGGCATTGCTTGGCCAGGAAAAAAGCAAGATAAGTAGTGTTGTGCAAACCTTTTGCAGCATTTGCTTGGATTCTAGCAGAAAAAAGAAGGCTTTAACAATCAGCTTGATTGTTGGCAACAAAATTACAGGATTATCTGATTTGTTTCAAAGGTGAGTTTATTGGCGTGAATGGGCTACCTGTTGACATACGCAAGATCTCACTTGGTTTTAAGTAGGTAAAATTAGTAAAATTACATTTTCCACGTGTTGAGTATGCGGGAACATATCCAGCGGCTGGCACTTTTCGATCTTGTAGCCGAATTCTTTTAAGATCGCAACATCATGGTGCTGGCTTTCCGGATTGCAGGAGACGTAGATAATTTTCTCGGGCTTGATTTCGCCAATCTTGTGTAAAACCTTTTTGTTAACTCCGGGACGCGGCGGATCCATTATTATAACTTCAAATTTCCCCCCTAGTGAAGGGAGGACTTTTTCGGCCCGGCCGATCAACGTGCTGTAGTTTCGTAGTACTGTCGTGTCGTTAAGTTTTGCGTTCTCTTCTGACAGTTTGGCTGCTGGCTCGTTCTCTTCAACGCCAATTACTTGCTTAGCTTTATTGGCTAAAGATAGTCCAATACTGCCGGTTCCTGAATATAGGTCAAGTAATGTTTCTTTGCCTCGCAAGTTTGTGAATGCTTTCACGATCTCGAGCAGCTTTTCCGCGGCGTGGGTATTGGTTTGGAAAAATGATTGGACAGGGATTTTAAATTTTAAGTTTCCGAGCTGTTCAACTAAGCGGTCTTGTCCGCGGACGTCTTGGATTTCTCCGTATGAGCGGTCGGCTGGTGATAAATTAATGCTCCAGGTTACTCCTTGGACTAAATCCTGAATTTTTTCCCAAAGCTCGTCGAGCGGAAAGATAACTTTATCGGAAGTGATAATGTTAAGAACAGTATTTTTGATGTTTTTTCCTTCGCGAATAACGACATGTCTCATTGGGCCGCGGGTTTTGTCGGGTGGTGCGTAGATATAGCCGTCAAGTTTTTTGAACTGCATAAAATAGCGCAAGCGGTCTAAAATCCTGTTGCTCTCTTCTGATAACAACCAGCATTTTTCAATATTAATGATCTCAAACTTGTTTTTTTTCAAGCCGATTGAATAGTTGGGACCAAACGCATAGTCCATCCTGTTGCGGTAGAAGAAGATTTCAGGGGAGGGGATGATAGGGGAACACTCGCCAAAGAGAGCTTTAACTTTCTCTTCTTTATCTTTTAATTGCTGGTCATAGGGGATGTCTTGAAATTTGCAGCCGCCGCAGGAGCCGAAATAGGGGCAGGGTTGATTAAATTTCACTGATTACGTCAAAGCCTTTGTAGCTGCCGGTTATGGCCAAGGCGATGATCTTTCTTCGACAGATTTTTCGGTGCTGTATTTGGGCGGCGGTCTCATTCAGGGTGGCGCCGGAGCCAACCGCGTCATCGATGAGGAGAATGTTATTGTAGTTTCTGTTATCGTCAACCACAATTGTGTTTCTGGCATTTTCGACCCGGTCGTTTAACTTATTAAGGGTTTTTTGCGGGACAACGACCGGTGTTTTAATTTTAACAATAGATATTATTTTGGTTGGCAGCTCAAGATGTTTTTGCAGCTCTTTCATGAATTGGACCTCTCTTTTTACAGTAGGCGGAATAAAACCAACCCCGTCAATGGCGTATTGTCTGATGATTTGCTTGATTTGGGATTTGATCTCATCAATTAAGGCTTTGATCTGTTTTTTGTCTTGGCTTTGTTTGGCAGACAATAGATATTGACCAAGTTTGGTTTTACCAAAACGCTCGATGGCGTAAAAATCTAGGTAGAACAATTTATCCAGATAGACTTTATCAAAAGTAGTTTTTATTTTGTGCAGGCCATTTATCAAGCCTTTGCTTTTGTGGGCAGCGTATTTTTTTAGTGTTTTTTCGTATTCCAGGGCTGTTCTGTTGACATCAAGCTTAAATTTTTGACACCAATATATAAAACCTGCCACTCCCTCTTTGGCTTCGCCGGATGGGGTGATGGTTAAGAAGTGTTCATTGATCAGCGCCTTTAGCTTTGAAGTTAGCTCAATTTGAAGGGTGGTAGGGGTGGTATCGATCAAATGATAATATACTTTTGGCGGGGTTCCAATCTTGGTGAGTTTATTCTTGTCAAGTAATGCACGGAGATGCTTAAAAACAGCCTGGGGGCTGATTGAGAGATAGTCAACTAATTCTTTGGCTGTAGCTTGGCCTTTAGCTTTGATGTATTCGACAATCTTTTGGGTGGTATTTGTTTTCATGTTGAAAATATTATCATGGTTGATAGTTTAGTGTCAACCATCAACTATATTATTATCGCTCCCAATTTGGTATCAGCTATTGTGAAATTTTTACCTTTGATTGTTCGATAAATATTTGTGAGGATGATTTATGCAATAGGTAAAATTGATTCAATAGGTTTTAGAGAGATAACAAATAGAGAAATGGTTCAAAAAAATTGCTTTTGTTCATAATGGAGGCTTGGGAATGATTTCCAATGTGCTTAATAGATCGAGAGAAATGATAAGGTAAGGACAAAAGAGTTAAGAAAAGGAAAAGGAGAATACCCTATACCAGGCAAGGAAATGGCGTGCATAAACATACTAAAGCATTCTATGAAAGAAGGGCTCCTGAATATGCAAAACTTTGGGCGAAGGCTGATCCATATATGAGACCTTTTGCTAGATTGAGGCTTTGGGAGATGAGGATTTGTTAAGTTTGATTATGAACATTAGAACACAAGAGTTACTTGCGCAGGCTTGTGATGTCCCGACCCCACCTGTTGCGGATATGGTGGATGATTTTGTTGAGGGACCGAAAAGGCTTCCTCTTGCCGAGGATGTGAAGGCGGCGTACCGTCAAGCAGAGAAAGGTCATCAGGAAACCAAAATTGATTATTTTTCTGCAATAGTTACTTGTTATCTTCTAGGTTGAAGGGGCAAGAGCCAACATTACAAGAAGAAATGAATCACGCCCAAACTCGCTGCTGCCATTATTCCAGACGCAATCGTGGTCCCAATCACGGCGCAGATAAAAGTTGGAATGAGTGGCAGGCCCAAGAGATAGGCAGCTATTGTCCCTGTCCACACCCCTGTTCCTGGGAAGGGGATAGCAATAAACAAGGTTAGCCCAACAAGCTCAAAATCAGCGATAAGCTTGCTTTTGGCGCGGGTCCTGGTAAATAGCCAGTCAAAGAACTTATCAAAACGGGCGATTTTCCGTAAGCGTTCGGTGGCACTGTTTAAAAACCAGAGGAGCGGCAGAACCGGCAAGATACTACCGATAATGCTTAAAAAGATAACAGTTGATGGGGCGAGCTTATAAATCGCGATTCCTAAAGGGACAGAGGCTCTAACCTCAAAAACCGGGACTGCGGCTAATAAGAAGACAATTACTTCTTGAGCCAACTCATCATGCCTCGGAGCTCTGCCCCAACTTTTTCAATTAGGTGGTTCTTGTCTTTGGCGCGCAGCTCGTTAAAGTTTTTGCAACCTTCTTTGTTTTCTTTGAGCCATTCTCTGGCAAAAGCGCCAGACTGGATCCGCTTGAGGGCTTTTTGCATCTTTTTCTTGGTCTTGTCATCAACGATCTTTGGCCCCACTGTTAAGTCGCCATATTCCGCGGTGTTGCTGATCGCTTTTCTCATCCCAAGCAAGCCTTGTTTGTAGATCAAGTCAACAATTAGTTTTAATTCATGCACACATTCAAAATAAGCCATCTCTGGCTGATAACCAGCTTCAACTAAGGTTTCAAAGCCAGCTTTAACTAGGGAGGTGCAGCCGCCGCAGAGTACTGTTTGTTCGCCAAATAGATCTGTTTCCACTTCTTCTTTAAAAGTTGTCTCAAATACGCCGGCTCTTGCTGCGCCAATCCCTTTGGCATATGCTAGCGCAGTCTCCTTTGCCTTGCCAGTCGCGTCTTGATAAATTGCGATAAGGGCAGGGACGCCGGCTCCTTGGCTGTAGGTTTCGCGAACCATAAAGCCCGGTCCTTTCGGGGCGACCATGATCACGTCAACCCCTTTAGGGGCTTTGATCGCTTTGAAATGGATGTTAAAACCATGGGAAAACATCAAGGTCTTGCCTGGTTTCATATATCTTTTGATTGATTCTTTGTAGACCTTCCCTTGGACCTCATCTGGGATCAGGATTTGGATAATGTCACCTTTCTTAGCAGCTTCAGCCGCGGTCATCACTTCAAAGCCTGCCTCTTGAGCCGCTTTCCAATTTGGGGTCCCTTCAACCTCGGCAATAATCACATTTAAACCAGAATCCTTAAGGTTTTGGCCTTGCGCGCCACCTTGATTGCCAAAGCCCACGATCGCGATCATCTTGTCCTTTAATACTTCGAGATTCGCGTCCCCGTCATAATATACTTTTGCCATTGTTTTACTCCTTTGTGTGAAATTTTTTATTTAGCCTACCAATACTATATTATAGCAGTTTAAAGGTAATGAGGCAAAATGATTAGACAAAAGAAAGTTTGGCAGAAAGATGGAGGTTGGTAAAATATGACCTTTGCGATTAGGGATATTACAAGAACGACAAGGGAGCGAGGAGTTATTTTTCGTAGTCAGGCAGCTGCGCAAGGCCTGTTTCAGTCGGTTGCTGGCCGTGGAGCCAAAATGATTGAAGAACCTAGCGACGTTACCGCTTTAAGGGGATTGACACCTGATCAATGGCGCTCAACCTATCTTAGTTTTGATTGCCCTTGTGCAATGCAATCCTACCGGTCCTGACCAGTTCTTGGATGCCGAATTTCTCCAGCATCTTATGGAGATTTTCAACCTTTTCAGTTTCGGCCGAGATTTCGATCATCAAGGCTTCTTCCGTGACATCAACAATCTTAGCCTGGCAGATCTCCACGATTTGCGTGATCTCGCCCCTGGTCTTTTCATTAGCGTGAACTTTGATGAGGGCGAGCTCACGCTCAACTGATTCGCTTTTGGGCAGGTCAAAAACTTTGAGAATGTCTATTTGCTTGTAAAGCTGTTTGATGATTTGCTCTAAGGTCTGCTCATCCCCATCAGCGACAATGGTCATGCGTGAGATTTTTGGATCTTCGGTCTCACCCACAGTTAAGCTCTCAATATTAAACCCACGACGGGAGAAAAGGCCTGCCACGCGATGCAAAACCCCTGGTTTATTTTCTACTATTACAGATATTGTGTGTTTCATGGCTTTCCCTTTTTCACCCCCTCTGTCCCTTCGGGACATCTCCCCCTTAGTAAGGGGGAGAAAGAGAAGGGGTCAATCAATTATCATCTGGTTTAAGGCTTGTCCTGGCGGCACAAAGGGGAGAACGTTTTCTTCCCTGGTCACCACAAAATCAAGCAAAACTGGACGGTCCTTTACCTTAAGTGATTCCTGAAGCGCTTTTTTCACTTCAGCTCCTTTGGTAATTCTAATTCCCACGGCGCCGTAAGCTTCGGCGATCTTAACTAAATCAGGGTTGGCGCACAAGTTGGTATGTGAGTAGTGGCGGTCATAGATCAGTTCCTGCCATTGACGCACCATGCCGAGAAAACAATTATTTAGCACCGCGATTTTAATCGGCAGCTTGTTAATTACTGCAGTTGCCAGCTCCTGGATGTTCATCTGGATACTGCCGTCGCCCGCGATATTAAAGACAACCTTGTCTGGCCTGGCGACTTGCGCGCCGATTGAAGCGGGAAAGCCGTAGCCCATAGTACCAAGGCCACCAGAGGAAACCCAGGTCCTGGGATTTTTAAATTGGCAAAATTGGGCAGCCCACATTTGGTGCTGGCCAACCTCGGTGCAAATGATGGCGTCACCCTTGGTTACTTCATTGATCATCTCAATAATATATTGAGGTTTGAGCTGGCCGTCCTTTTTGTAGGAAAGCGGATATTTTTTCTTCCACTCGTTGATCTGAGCAAGCCAGGCATCATGTTTGCTTTTTTCTGGCTTAATCTTTTCCAAGAGATCTTTTAAGGTTTGGGCCGCGTCCCCAACAATTGGGATGTCAACGCGGACATTTTTGCCGATCTCAGCTGGGTCAACATCAATATGGATATGTTTGGCCTTAGGTGCAAAAGTTGGCAAGTGGCCAGTCACCCGGTCGTCAAAACGGGCACCCACCGCGAGCAAAAGGTCGCACTCCTGGACCGCGTAGTTGGCATAGGCTGTGCCGTGCATCCCCAGCATATTCAAAGCCAGCGGGTGGTTGGAGGGAAAAGCACCCAAGCCCATCATGGTTGTAGTGATCGGGATGTTGAGCTTTTCTGCAAACTCTTTGAGTTCAGCCGATGCGCCGGCAGAAATAATCCCCCCGCCAATGTAAAGAAGAGGTTTTTTAGAGAGCGAGATCATCTTAGCTGCGGCTTTGATCTGTCTCGGATGTCCTTTGAAGGTTGGTTTATAGCCAGGCAAGTCAACCTTATCGGGATATTTAAAATCAAGCTTGTTGACTTGGGCGTCCTTGGCAATATCAACCACCACTGGCCCGGGCCGGCCGGTCCTGGCAATGTGAAAGGCTTCTTTGATTACCCGTGGGATATCGGCGGCTTCCTTAACTAGATAGTTATGTTTGGTAATCGGCTGAGTAATGCCGGTCACGTCAGCTTCTTGAAAGCTGTCCCGTCCCAGGAGCGTGGTTGGCACTTGCCCGGTGATCGCGACAATTGGAATAGAGTCCATGTACGCTGTGGCAATCCCAGTGATAAGGTTGGTGGCTCCTGGCCCTGAAGTGGCTAGGCAAACCCCAACTTTGCCGGAAACCCTGGCATAGCCGTCAGCTGCGTGGGCTGCGCCTTGTTCATGGCGGGTCAAGATATGATTGAGCCCCTTTTCATTATATAGAGCGTCGTAGATCGGCAGCACTTGTCCGCCTGGGTAGCCAAAGAAATCAGTTACCCCTTCTTTTTTAAGTGATTCTAGTAAGGCCTGTGCCCCAGTCATTTGCATGATTAGTTTATTTTATCACAAATTAGATTCGACGGTAAAGGGGGGGGGTGGCTTTTTGCTGACAGCTGATCATAAAAAATGCTACAATTTTGGGCAATGGGACAGTCGTTGCCGAAAATAAAACATGGCCCTTCTCTTTTCTCTGATCGCGATATTTACTTGTTTCGTGAAGGCAGTTATTTTGCAGCTTATAATACCCTGGGCTCGCACCTGACTTCTCTAGCTGGGCAGAAAGGGGTGTTTTTTGCTGTTTGGGCGCCTAACGCTCACAGCGTTTCCGTGGTTGGTAATTTTAATAGTTGGGACACCATAGCCCATCCCTTGGCAGCGCGCTGGGACAGGTCTGGGATTTGGGAGGGCTTTATCCCTGGCCTAAAAAAAGGGGACATTTACAAATATCATATTGTTTCTAAAAATAGTGACTATCGTGTGGATAAGGGTGATCCGTTTGCCTATTATTGGGAACAGGCACCGCGCACGGCTTCAATTGTTTGGGACCTTGAGTACAACTGGCAGGACCAGCAATGGCTGGCCCAGAGAAAAAATAAAAACAGCCTTAATGCGCCCATGTCAGTTTATGAGGTCCACCTTGGGGCTTGGGCTAGAGTGCCGGCCCAAGGCAACCGTTGGCTGACGTATCAAGAGCTGGCAGACAAACTAGTCAAATATGTTAAAGAAATGGGTTTTACCCATGTTGAATTTTTGCCGGTTATGGAACATCCTTTTTATGGCTCTTGGGGTTACCAGACAATTGGCTATTTTGCCCCGACCAGCCGCTATGGCTCGCCGCAAGACTTTATGTTTTTAATTGATACCCTTCACCAGCAGGGGATTGGTGTAATCCTTGACTGGGTGCCTTCCCATTTTCCAGCGGACCTTCATGGCCCGGGTTTTTTTGACGGTACTAATCTGTTTGAGCATGCTGATAGCCGCTTGGGTTTTCATCCTGATTGGAAAAGTTTGATCTTTAATTATAGCCGGGCAGAAGTGGTCAACTTCTTGGTCAGCAGCGCCTTATTTTGGCTTGATAAGTACCATGTTGATGGTTTGCGGCTTGATGCGGTGGCTTCCATGCTTTATCTTGATTACTCAAGAAAGCCGGGAGAGTGGATCCCAAATCGATTTGGCGGTCGAGAAAATTTGGCAGCAGTTGAATTTCTAAAACGGCTCAATACCGTTGTTTATGAGCGCTTCCCTGATGTTCAAACAATTGCTGAGGAGTCAACCGCGTGGTCAGGGGTCAGCCGGCCAGTTTATTTGGGTGGCCTGGGCTTTGGCCTTAAGTGGAACATGGGCTGGATGCACGATACCCTGAAATATGTTGCCCAAGATCCAATCCATCGCAAATATCACCAAGATGAGCTGACTTTTAGTTTGCTCTATGCTTTTCAGGAGAATTTTATGCTCCCGCTTTCCCATGATGAGGTTGTCCATGGCAAGGGCTCTTTGTTTGGTAAAATGCCTGGGGATGATTGGCAAAAATACGCTAACCTGCGGCTGTTGTATTCCTATATGTATGGACATCCAGGTAAAAAATTACTGTTTATGGGTGCAGAGTTTGCCCAGTGGCCAGAGTGGCTACACGACCAAAGCCTGGATTGGCACGACCTTGATTATAGTGTGCATCAAGGAGTCCGTGAGCTGGTCAAAGACCTTAACCAGCTACATCAAACTGAGCCGGCTTTGTATGAGCTTGATTTTGAGCCTAGTGGCTTTCAATGGATTGATTGCCGTGATTATGAAAAAAGTGTGATCAGTTTTTTGCGCAAAAGCAGGGATGAGCAAGAAATGATTTTAGTGGTTTGCAACTTTACCCCGGTACCCCGCTTTGCTTATCGCTTAGGCGTGCCCAGAGCTGGCGAGTGGCGGGAAGTCCTCAACAGTGACGCAACTTATTATGGCGGTAGCGGGCTGGGCAATTTTGGCCAAGCGCTGGCTGAGCCTTGCCCAATGCACGGACATTCACATTCGCTGGTTTTGACCCTGCCGCCTTTGGGCGCGCTCTTTTTTAAGCCAGCGGCTAAGTTATGAAAGCCGTAGTTTTGGCCGGCGGCTTGGGGACCAGACTGCACCCCTTGACTGTAAATTTGCCCAAGCCAATGGTGCCGCTGGTCAATCAACCTTTGATCAGCTATGCTATCAAGCTTTTAGCCCAGCACGGTTTCGATGAAATAACAGTGTTGCTTTATTATTTGCCAGAGGCGATCAGCGATTATTTGGGCGATGGTCGGCGGTTTGGCGTGCGGGTGCGTTATGTCAGGGCGGGCAAAGATTTTGGTACGGCTGGGGCGGTCAGGGCTGCCTTTGAAAATTGTGCTGAGCCGATCTTGGTGATTAGCGCTGATCTGGTAACCAACCTGGACTTGACTGCGCTGTTAAAATTTCATCGCCAAAAATCTGCCTTAGCCACCCTGGCCTTGGTTAGGGTCAAGAACCCGTTGCCCTATGGGATTGTGATTACTGAGCCAGACGGCCAAATTAAAAAATTTTTAGAAAAACCTTCGTGGGGCGAGGTTTTTTCTGACACAGTCAATGCCGGGGTTTACCTGTTGGAGCCACAAGTTATCCCGCTAATCGCGGCTAACCAGAAAGTCGATTTTAGCCTGGACCTTTTTCCTAAACTGCTTTTAGCAGGGCGGCCGATCTTTGGTCGGGTAACAGATTGTTACTGGAATGACGTTGGCAAGATTGACGATTACCGCCTTAGCCACTCCGAGCTCTTAAGTAGTCCCAGTGGCGGGCAACGTTACTTTGATCAGAGTGTGATAATGCCTGACACTGTTACAATTAATGGTTACTGTCATATTGGCCGGGGTTCGAGCCTTGGCCAAGGAGCTGTTTTGTCGAATGTGGTGATTGGGAGAGATTGTGTCATTGGTGACGGTGCCAGGCTTAGCGATTGTGTGGTGTGGGACAAAGTAGAGATTGGCGCCAGCGCCTGCCTTGATATGACGGTAGTAGCAAATAATGTTAAGATTAAGCCTAGCGTAAGTTTGGGCCAAGGGGTGGTCATTGGCGAGGCGGTTGAGATTGGCAGAGCCGCCAAGGTTCAGCCTTTCCTCAAAATTTGGCCAAGGAAGAAAATCGAAGATGAGTCAACAGTGTGTGCATCCATGATTTGGCGAGAGCAATGGACCAAATCAGTTTTTGGTCAGTACGGAATTACTGGTGTTTACGGCCAAGAAATTAGCCCGCAATTTGCCACGGCGATCGGGGCGGCCTTTGGCACGGCCCTGGGCAAGGGCGCGCGACTGTCTTGCAGCCGTGATAGTCACAAGGTTTCTCGTCTTGTTTACCGGGCCATGATTGCTGGTATTTTGTCGGCGGGGGTTGATGTTTCTAATCTTGAGATGGTTCCTATGCCGCTTAACCGTTTTGAGATCAGGTCATTAAAGTCCAAGGGGGGATTTCATGTCCGCAAATCTCCGTTTGATGCTGAAGTAGTCGATCTAAAATTTTTTGACAGTCATGGTATGGACCTGGCGCCCGCGTTTGAAAAAAAAGTTGAACAAATATTTTTTGCTGAAAATTTTGCCATAACAGGGATTGAAGGGGTTGGTGAACTAAGCTATCCCTTTCATCGCGTGGCTGAAGAATATCAAGCAGCTGTTTTTGCTAGCTTGGAGATGGGATCAGTAGCCAAGAGCGGGCTGAAACTAGTTATTGATTATTCTTTTGGTTCCGCCTCACAGATATTTCCTTCGGTTTTAGGTGAGTTAGGCGTAGAAACTTTGGCCCTTGATGCCCATATTGATGAAACAAAAATTACCAAGGATAAGGCGACTTTTGAAAGGTCGTTGCAGCGCCTGACACACACGGTGAAGAGTGGTGGTGCGGATTTGGGGGTAATGCTTGATACTGGGGCAGAAAAACTTTTTATTTCTGACGAACAAGGCTGTTTACTTGATGGCCAGCGGGCTTTGGCAATTATGGCCTTGCTGGCACTTTTGTCAAATCCCCAAAGTACCATTGCTGTGCCGGTCAAAGAAAGCCGGGTGATTGAGTCCCTGGCGGCTAAGTGCGGTGGTCGGGTCATAAGGACAAAAAACACTTTTCGCGCCATGATGGAGGTGGCAGAGCGTGGCGAGGTTTCATTTGTTGGTGAGGGGGCTGGTGGGTATATCTTTCCAGCGTTTTTGCCTTGTTTTGATGGCATGTTTTCGGTTTGCAAGTTGGTTGAATGCTTGAATGTCCATAAGCTCAAAATATCTGACTTGTTAGCTCAAGTTCCTCAGGTCCATCTGGTGGAACGAGAAATTGATTGCCCCTCAGAGCAAAAAGGGACTATAATAAGACGGTTGGTTGAACAGAAAAATGAGGCTGATCGTTTAGAATTGATCGATGGTTTAAAGTTTTGGCGTGGCAATGATTGGGTCTTGGTCTTGCCAGATGTTAGCCGGCCGGTCATTCATGTTTTAGCTGAAGCTGGTTCAGAGGAGCTGGCGGGTAATATGCTTGCAGAGTATGAAAAATTGCTTTACAAATTAAAGGAGGGGGATTAGATTGAAGGTTTTATTTGTGTCGCCCGAAGTTGTTCCGTTTGCTAAAACAGGGGGATTGGCTGATGTGGCTGGGGCGCTCCCCAAGGCCCTTGAAGAGTTGGGCCATGATGTGCGGGTTTTTATGCCGCGTTATAAAAAGATTGATCCGATTAAGTTTAATTTAAAAAAGCTTAATGCTGAAACTTTTGAGGGGAAAATCCCAGGCTCTGATGTGCCGATCTATTTTTATGAGAATGAAAATTATTTTGGCGGCCGCGATGAGCTTTATCAAGTTAAAGGGGTGGATTACGAAGATAACTTGGAGCGCTTTGCAGCTTTTTGTCAGGCAGCGTTAAGGTTTGTTAAAGAGCAAAACTGGCGGCCGGACATCATTCACTGCAATGATTGGCAGAGTGGTTTGATTGCAGTTTATCTCAAGGTGAGTTATGGCAATGATCCTTTTTTTAAGGGGACAAAACTTGTCTACTCTGTTCATAACATGGGTTATCTGGGGACCTTCCCCAAGAAGAAGCTGCCGCTGACCGGCCTTGGCTGGGACCAGTTTGTCCCTGATAAGCTGGAGTTTTGGGACAAAATCGCTTTAAGCAAAGCTGGCTTTGTTTATGCTGACCTCATCAACACTGTTTCTGAAACCTATGCCAAAGAGATCCAGACCGAAGAGTATGGCCATGGACTCGACGGCTTGCTGCGCGCTCGAAGTAAGGATGTCTATGGGATTGTTAATGGCTTGGATTACGACCTCTGGAATCCTGCTACTGATCCTAAGATACCGGAAAATTATTCGCCGACCAAGCTGGCGGCCAAAAGTGAAGATAAGCTGGAGCTGCAGCTCAAAAATGGTTTGCCGGCTAAAAAGACCACTCCAGTGATCGGCATGATAACGAGATTGGCAGACCAAAAGGGTCTGGATATTTTAGCCGAAGCCTTGCCGGAAATTATGAAGCTTGACTGTCAGTTTGTGGTGCTGGGGACTGGCGACCTAAAATATCACGAGCTTTTAACTCGGCTGAAAAATGAATTTCCGGAACATGTTGGTCTTAACCTTGGCTTTGACGCGGCCTTGGCCCAATTAATTTACGCGGGTTCTGATATGTTTATGATGCCATCGCGTTATGAACCGTGCGGCTTGGGCCAGCTCATCAGTTTTAAGTACGGGGTTGTGCCGATTGTGCGAAAGACCGGCGGTTTAGCTGACACTGTTCATAATTTTGATTTAAAGACCGGGGCAGGCGATGGCTTTGTTTTTGAGGAGTATAGTTCTGCTGCCTTGCTGGACGCAGTGAAACGGGCGCTGGTTGCTTATAAGAATAAGACCGCCTGGAAAAAACTAGTCAAAAAGGTGATGAACCTTGATTATTCTTGGAATACGTCGGCTAAGGAGTATGTGAACCTTTACGACAAGGCATTGGCAGGGTAGGGGGAGATTAGGAGCAGGAATCAATAATTGCTTGGGCTGCTCCCCAAAATTCACTCTCTGGTGCAATTTGGGCAAGAGGGCTAATGGCACTGCTACAATTGCCGTCCTCCCAATAACAATGCCCGACTAAAAATCTGGCTGGGTCGAGGAATTCGGTCCGCAAGTCAATACAGTCGCCGCATTCCTCATAAATATCTTCCATGATTTCCAAATATGGAGTTCCCGCAGCGTCGCAGGCGTTAGCTTCATTAACAAGGATTCTAATTATATTTGAAAGATCTTCGGAAAGTTGATCTCGCCCTAAAAAGTTGCCGAATTCGTCATACATCCGCCAATAAGCAGCTATGGCGGCGTCAAGATCGTGATTGCAGGACTCTTGGGTGGCGGCAATTTGCAACAAAACAGCACCAACCACAGAATAAAATTCTTCATTCTGACTAATGATCTGATCAAAAATGTTTATAGCTCTATCGCATTGACCAAGACAGGAATAAGCTTGCCCAAGCCCTGATTGTTGCCACCATAAATTTCCGGCCAGAGGAAAAGTGCCCAACCTTTGCCACTCAATAAGCGACTGGGAACAATCAGTTTCCAGCAATTCTCTGGCGTATTGCTCTTGATATGTGATAGCCATATTTTCTTGGGGGCTGGTATCGCAAAAAATATTTTGGCTCATCCAAGTATATCTTCTGGCCGCCCCGGGGCTTGTTTGAGCTTCATATAGCCATAGAGGATTACCTAGCCAAAATAAAGTAAAATCCTCAGCAAAGCGTTCCCCCAGCTTATACCTTTGTTCTGAAGCCGTTAAAGATATTAAAGCTGGATCTTCTTCCAGCCATAGATTGTAGTACTCAACCCCTCTGTCTAGCGAAAAAGTGTCAGCCACATGACCTGCTTCATGCGTAATGATAGATAAGAGTGTATCGTCGTTATCAAATGCGTCTCGATCACTATCTGTTCTGCTGTAACACAAGTTAATAATTGATTCGCCAAAAATAACATAGCCAAGCCAAGGAGAGCATTCTTCCTTCTCAATTATGATTACTTTGGTTATGTGTTCGCTTACAGGTTGGTAAACTAAAGACATCAATCTCCTGACTCTGGCTTCATGCTCGCTGGTGAGAGATTCCCCTTGCGTTTCCACGATTAAATGGCTGAGAGGCACGTCAGGCACTGGCTCACTGCAGCTTGTTAAATCAACACCATAATCAGGATAAAATGATTGGCCGTAATTTTCGCCACAAAAAACAGAATTAAACCAT
>PEYM01000083.1 GCA_002774365.1 Candidatus Saganbacteria bacterium CG08_land_8_20_14_0_20_45_16
AAAGTTTCATCTATTCAGGATAGCTAAACTCTATGGTTAAAACCCACTATTGCGTATGATCCAGAAAAACCCCCGCTGAAGTTGACGGGATGAGTGGCCACGCAAAAGTTAATTTGGCTCGCCAAGTTGGGGATAGAATAACACAACAGCAATTTGAGCAGAAAATGAAAATTATTTTTGACGCATTAAATAAGCGTTGTTCCTCGGCATACAATTGATTTTCTTGTTCCCACAGGGGAATGAATCGGCGAATACTTTGGCGCAAGCACTCAAAATCCGCTCTTTGCCAGGCACCTTATTAAGAAGCGGTTTTTCCGGGGATGTGGGGGAGAAAAAACCGCTTCTTTGATAACTTATAGTCAGTGTAAATTATTCCTCTTGCGTCCGTGAATAGTGTTGGGTATGATCAGCGGAACAGAGAGAGGTCAAAAATCGGCGATTGCAGCCGTGAAGAGAGTGGGGAATAATTAACGAAATGGTTCGAGAACGTAACTTTTGGTCCAATAATTTGCGAAGCAAATTATTCCCTAATTCCTCTTCCTCACCCTATTCTGGAGCTAACACTGATTATTTATACGCTCTCGAAACCCCGTGGTTGGTCTATGCCGGCGCCAGGATTTACCTCTAAAGAAGACTCTTTGGCTTCAAACAGCAGAGAGCCTTTTCCTTGAAAATTCTCCTTAACGCAAGACTCTTGATGCACAGATGGAACAATTAGACCTAATACCGAAGTGATCCAGGGGGCAAAAACTATTTCCGATTGAGAAACAAGTTTTTTTCTCTTTCAAGGATTTTGTTGTTTTTCCGCTTTATGGCCGCCCTACAGCAGACGCAAAAAACGCTGCCTTCGGCTACCTTGCCACCACAGCCACACTTAGTCTGGTTGAGACGCTTGAGTTTACTCATAAATTTTCTCCTATTATCAGTATACTCCTTTATTAGACCAAAATCTGCTTATCTGCCACTAAATTTTCAAGGTGATATCGCCAAGCCTTTGCCGCTAACCAGAAACAACACCTCTTATTTCTTTGTCTTAACTAAAAAGTAGCTCAAGGCTAAAAATTTCAGATTAGAGCCTCACGGCCCAAGACCAATAACTATGCTAAAATGTCCCTATGTCCAACCAAGACAAATGGTACTACAGCGTCCCTGGGGTTCTCGTTCTTTTATTCTTTGTCCTGGGCCCGCTGGCCTTGCCGCTGCTCTACAAAAGTCCAAAGTTTAATCAGGCTACAAAAATAATCCTGACGAGCCTTGTCCTGGCTGCTACTTTGCTGGTTTTCAACCTACTTATTAGTAGTCTGCGGCAAGTTTACGTGGAAATGAAACAATTAGAGTTTATGTTAAAATAATAAAATTTCTCGTTTATCCACTCTTTCATGCTACAATAAGGTTATGGAACAAATTAACAATAATTTTTATGACCTCGGTATCGCCCCAAAAATCTTAGAGCTGCTCGACAAAATGAAATTTAAGGTTCCCACCCCTATTCAACAAAAATCAATCCCTATCGCGATCGAAGGGAAAGACATTATCGGCGTGGCCCAGACCGGCACTGGCAAGACCTTGGCCTTTGGCATCCCGATGGTACAGCGCTTGACCCAGGACGGCATGCTCGGTCTGGTCTTGGTACCGACCCGCGAGCTGGCGCTCCAAGTCGACGAAACAATCCGCAAACTCGGCCAATCATTTGGTTTTAAAACCGCGGTCCTAATCGGTGGCGCTTCAATGCACAACCAGATCAAGGCCATTCGCTTGCAACCCAAAATAGTGATCGCTACGCCAGGCCGGCTGATCGATCACTTGGAACAAAGGACGATCCGCTTAGATCATGTCGGTATTTTGGTCTTAGACGAGGCAGACAGAATGCTTGATATGGGCTTTGCCCCACAAATAAATAAGATACTGGGACACGTCCCGACCAAACGCCAAACCATGCTTTTTTCCGCCACGATCCCAAACAAGATCGTTCAGATCGCCACCCAGCATATGCAGCTGCCTGTCAGCGTCGAGATTGCCAAGTCAGGCACAGCTGCCAAAAACGTGACGCAAGAGCTCTTCATTGTCAAGAAAGAAGAAAAAGGCCAACTCTTGACCAAATTGCTCTACGATTCCCGTGGCACAGTCCTGCTCTTTTGCCGGACCAAGCGCGGGGCCTCAAGGATTGCCAAAGAATTAAAAAAGTTAGGTTTTAACACGGCCGAGATCCACTCAGATCGCTCGCTCAACCAGCGACGCGAAGCCCTCGATGGCTTTAAAATGGGCAAATATCGCATTCTGGTCGCCACTGATATCGCAGCGCGGGGCATTGACGTTAAAGAGATTGAGTTGGTTATAAATTTTGACCTGCCAGATGACTCGGAAAATTATGTCCACCGGATCGGCCGCACTGGTAGAGCAGGCCACACAGGCCGGGCAATCTCGCTGGCCACACCAGACCAGCGCAACGAAGTGCTTAGCATTGAAAAAATCATGCACAAGGCCCTGCCAATTTCTAAACATCCAGAGCTTGGCCTGGCTGCTTTTGCCGCCCCACAGGTAAGAAGTTTTAAACCGCGCAGCAAGAGGTTTGGCCGGGGAATTCCTTCAAGGCCCAGACGATTCGGCAGATAAGCCTTCTTTACATTAGACCACCCACGATCAGCAGCTAAAGGGCTATTTGCGTCGATAGCGAGCTAGCAACGCAATCACCCCAGCAGCTACAAACCCAGCCACCACCACTAACACCTTCCTGCCAATCTTTAGCTTAGCCTCAACTTCACTGACAGCGACAACATCACTCGGTTTTCCTTGGTCATTGTCTGGCAGTGGCGGGGCCTTGACTGGCAAGGTTTTAGCTTTTTCGGTTCTTTCGTAATTATTGTGGAAACCTCCTAGGGTTCAGTAAGCCACAGTGCTGATGAATTTTTAATTTGAAATACTCAACGTCTTTGTAGCCATAAGCCATCCGCTTTAGTCTTTTGATTTTGTTGTTAATACCCTCTGATATTGCGGAGCTAATTTTCTTTTTGAACCAGTTTTTGTCTGATGTGAAATTTGTCGTAAACAATTGTGGCGTTAACCGCGTGCTTGGTTGTTGAGCTAATGTAAGTTCTAGCTCCGTCAAGAGCGACGCTTTCTATTAGCCCGCAGGCGTCTTGCCCAATGCCCTCGTAGTATCTATCTAAGATTTCGGTTTTCCTTCCGCGGTCGTTCCAAATTACAGCTTTCCTATCAACATCAACCACATTGGTTAAGTAACGATGGTATTTGAGATAACTAACTTCATCTACGCTTAGGTTTATTGCCGCTGGAATAGGCGTTAATTTTTCCTCAAACCTTTCTTCAAGAATTGATTTATCTATGCGGTAAACCGCTTCGTCGTCAAGGCCGAAAAACCAGCCGGAAGCCTGCCAACTTGCTCGGCGAACCTTCTTGTAACACGAGACCATTTCTTAAGCCAGGGGATTTCTTCTATGTAAATACGGTCATCTTCAGGGCATTTATAACGCCGTTTAACTACGTGAAGATAGGTTCGCTTGCCAATTATCGGCAAGTCTTCTACAACCGCGATCACAAAGCCATGATAGCCAACTTTGTGGGCTTTTCCGCAACCCGAGCAAACAAACGCTTTGCCTTTGTCTGGTGCTAGGCGAAGGTGGATTTCCGAATCGCTTTCTGATATTTGTCCTATATACAAAGAGGCTAAAACCCCGCCGCCACCCCACAATATTTACGAATTACCCTTTTTTTCATTATTTACACATTCCCCGCAACGGAATAATAGCATTTCTGCTATGATTGTTGCATGACCACTTGGCAAGGCCTGACACATGACAAGATCCTTGGTGCTGTTGAAAAAACCATGGGCAAAAAATTTAGCAACCTTCTCCTTACCCGTAACAGCTATATCAACCGGGTTTTTGAACTGGAAGAGCATGATTCAATGGAACGTTTTATCGTTAAATTCTATCGTCCCAACCGCTGGACAGCTGAGATGATCCAGGAAGAACATCAATTCCTCCAAGAATTACACGAAAAAGAGGTCCCTGTTATTGTTCCTTTAGAAATCAACCAGCAAACCTTGTTTAAATTCGATAACATGTTTTATGCCTTGTTCCAAAAGAAATCAGGACGAGCGCTCGATGAGTTTACTCAAGAAAGTTGGGAAGAAATCGGCCGGTTAATCGCCCGCATCCATTTAGTCGGCGCAACGCACCAGAAAAGTAAGCGCACAACCTGGAAACCTTCGGTCGCCACCAAACATCATCTTGAAGTTTTGCAGGAGAGTAAGTTTTTGCTGGAGGATTTTAAGCCTGCTTTCAAAAAAACGGTTGCTGCATTTATTGCAAAAGCTGATCCGCTATTTAACGAAAGCGAATTTCTCCTGCTCCACGGCGACTGTCACAAAGGGAACCTGATCCACCGACCTGGCGAAGGTATATATATAGTAGACTTTGATGATATTTGTTTTGGCCCGGCCATCCAGGATATCTGGCTGCTGCTGCCGGACACTCCAGATAACTGCAAAAATGAGTTGAGTTACTTTTTAAAGGGCTACGAGGTCTTTCGCCAGTTTGATTACCAATCTCTAGACCTTGTCCCCTATCTGCGCGGGATAAGGATCATCCACTTTGCCGCCTGGTTGGAGGTGCAGAGCAGTGAGCCTGGTTTTGCCACGCATTTTCCGGATGCTGGGACTGCAAAATACTGGAATGAGCTGATAAAAGACTTGCAGGGGATTGTTTATCAATAAATTGTCTATTTGGATTTAAGGCGACGCAAAATTGAAAAAAGACTAAAAGAGCTGACCCGCGTCAGAGAAGCAAAGTTGCCAAAATACTTTCTCGCCTTTAATTACGCTGCCAGAATTAATTAACGCATGCCAAAGTGTTCTGCCAACTCTCGAAGCGCAGGCAGCGCCCGCTCAATTTGCCCCACATTTGTCATTGCAAAAGACAACCTAACATGGCCTGGACCGAAAAACCCTGTCCCAGGGACTAATAAGACGAGGCGTTCTTCCGCTTGGCGACAAAACTCAACATCATCAGGTATTGGAGTTTCTGGAAAGAGATAAAACGCCCCAGCCGGCTTCACGCAGTTAAAGCCCATTTTGATTAATTCATTAGGTTTGTAAACCTGGAGTCAGGCAAGGGCAAAGAAGGCTTGCGCGCAAAAAACAATTATGGCGCAGCTTCAGTGCTGGTCCCTAAAGTAATGCCAAAGCGGCCGGAAATTGCGCCAATCAAGCTCACGACTTCACTGCTTGCAGGATCAGCGCTGGTTTCCTGGCTGCCGACAACCGTGGCTTCAAAAGTTCCACTTAAATATTTGCCATTGCTATTGCCATAACTAGTAAAATAAATTGTCCCGCTAGTTGACTCAAAAGCCACTGGCTCGCTATCATCAACATTAACAATGGATGGATTAGAATAGAGCAAACTGGCAGAGCCAACTTTGTCGGCAAAAACCTTATTTGTTTCATTAAAAGCATAAGCCCCTGCTGAAGCTGTAATTGTCGTAGGGTCTGTCAGGATATTAATCAGCTCATGCTCTGCCAGGGTAGCAGCTGTCCCTTCCCCAGCCGTAAGGCCCGGCAGCCCGCTGCGGCTAATTGCGCCGGTAAACTCGCCAAAAGAGCCAGCTAGAAAACGCGGCGAAAAATTATAAGTCATTCCATTGATCACCACTGTTGCCTCAAAACTATTACCAATTGGCGGCCCCAACACATAAGTTATGTCCATATTGTCAGAATAACCAACATTGGAAACTAAAATCGTTAAGACATCATCTGTGCGCTGGCCATAATCAGTCGGGTTGATCGGGTCTGTCAGTTTCAGCACAGTATCATCAGCTCGATACAGGACTGCTTTTAAGGTTGAGCCCAAGGTCCAACTGTAGAAGTGATCGTTAGTTCAGCCGTGATATCAGCCACGGCCCGGCTGGGGGTAATAACTATGGCCCGGCTGGAAAACGGGGCAACATTGTTAAATGTCCCCTCGAGCGAAGTTGACAAAATCCCTGTTGGATCAGCACTTATTCTTTGTAAAGCGTCCGCGTGAAAAAGGTTAGGATTAAGGGTTAGAAATGCTGGCTCGCCAGTGCGCAGTTGGCTGTCAGCTGAATGCTCCATCGCCCGCTGCCTGACATAATCCAAGTAAATGGTTGGCAAATCTTGGCTAAACTTGCTCATAAAAGCAGTGTTAAGGGAGCGCCGCAAAGTTTCTCGCGGCGGGGCTAAGCGGGCTTTTGTTTCCCCTGTGCCCACCAAGGCGTCAACATCTGTTTTCATCTGCTCAAAAACATCAGCTAAATAATCAAGGCTGTCAGAGTTATACGCTCGGCCGACAAAAGCGTAAAAATCTTGGTAAACATATGCCGTCCTCTCGTAACCTAAAAAGCTTGAGAGTTTGTGCGGGGCATCATCCAAGCGTACTTGCGGAGCATGCGTTGATTCCTTGTCTATGGTCGAGCCGTAAGTTGTAGCTGTACCCTCATGGTACCCTTTGGAAGTATCGGAATAACCCAGGTCATAACCAAATTGGATAGAGTGGAACATCTCATGGGCCACACAGTCTAAAATTGAGCCCAGTGGTTCCGCCGGCGTATCATTGACATCATTACTATTAACATAAAGCAAACCATAACCCAGACCTAAAAGAGAGATCGCCTCGCTGGGGCTACCTTGCGGAGCCGAGTTGTCATTACGATCATTAACATAAATAATATAGACCGCGTCCGCTGTCCCTGTCCTAGTTGCATCTGCCACAACTTCAAGATTTGGCTGCCTAAAGCCAGCGGTTTGATAAATTGCGCCAGCCTCAGCAGCATTATTCGCAACTCGTTCCCTGATACAGGTATCCATTGCCACATTAGTTAGACTGGCCACTGGCACACCCAATATCCCAGCTATCACTGTACGTAAAGTTGCTTCCCTAGAATTATAAAGGGCTTGCCAATGATTGGTGGCCCAAGGCACTGTTCTAGTGGCCAAGGCAGTGATCAAACTTGCGCTGGCATCACCGGAATCAACCCGTCTCATATTCGGATTATAAACCACAAAAAAAATAGTGTCTTGGCTTAAGCCCCTAAGATTTAAGACCAGGGTTGTGCCATCTATTGTGCCAAAGATGGGCAGCAAGGTTTAGCTTTACGGCTGATACGCTTCAGCATAAACATATTGGGAGGTAAGCTTGTCAGTAGGAATAGCAGCAGTGTCAAAAGCCAATTGTACCTCCACTGTATTGGTCGTCACAAAATTATCTATTGAGTGTAAATTAAGTTCGTAAGCACTGGAAGCCAAGGTGTCCCCTTCGGCCAACATTCGACCAGAATCAATAGTCGCGGCCGCAACCGTAGGGTTGGCTCGCAAGCCAGCATAAATCGAGCCAGCAGGTACAGCCACAGAAGAATTGCCATCGCTAGAAGTAAAAGTCCCGCCAGTAATCCCGTCCTCAATATAAATTGGGTCAGTCTGGACAGGGCTTGTTTCATTACCACCAGTAGGAGCTGGGATCTCTACGACCCGGCCACAGCCAAAAAGTATGAGCAAAGAGAACAGAAGAAACAAGTTTTTTTTGGGCACGTGGCCTCCCTTATCGCGTAGTGCTTAAATTGTAAGACTTTCTTTGAAAAAGTCAATCAAAAGTTATACAATGT
>PEYM01000147.1 GCA_002774365.1 Candidatus Saganbacteria bacterium CG08_land_8_20_14_0_20_45_16
TGAAGGGCGGCAGAAACGGTTAGTTTTTCGGAGCTCTCATTAGGAGGACATGGGTTAGTTCGGAAAGCGGCGAGTCCGCCGCAGGCGGACGAGGCCTATGTTCTAGTGAGTAATTATGAGTACTTTAGCTGTCTTACACTTGCGTGATAGGGGAATAACTAGCGCCGCAGGGCCTTTGTGTAAAGTAAATTCTGGCATAGGCTTGGCTATGCATCAGGGGTCACTTAATACAATTGCTGATGCACAATATTTATTTCATACCCAGAGACGGGATCTTGTTATGCTTTGAGACATTGTTAGGTTGTGTGAGGGCCGGAACATTGCCACGGAGCTCATTGAGAAAGCGGATGTCTTAATGGTCGAGGCGCATCACGTGGCAAAGAGGGATTCTGGCGAGGCGTATCACTTTCACCCCCGGGCCGTAGCTTTTAACTTGATTGTGGAATTTGGGATTAAAGACGAAAATATGATCTGTGCTGCTCTCTTGCACGATATTATCGAAGATGCCCCGTTAACTCGAGAATTTATTGTTCAAGAGTTTAATGAGGATATTGCTGACTTGGTTGATGGGGTGACGAAATTAAGCAAAGCATTGGGCGAAGCTCGCGGCAGAGAAAATCTAAAAAAAATTAATTGCGGCCTCGGCCCTAGACCTATGGGTAGCGATTCTTAAATTGGCTGATAACCCGCATAATATTCGAACTATTAATTCAGTGGCAGCCGTGAGGGGTAGGCCAAAAGCCGAGGAGATTGCTCGTGAAACGTTAGCTGTGTATGCTCCGCTGGCTCATATTTTGGGCATTAGGGATATTCGTAACAAACTTGAGGAGCCAGCCTATGACTTTCTTTATCCAGAGGATATGGCCCAGATTCGGGCAATGATAGAGCGAAAAGAAAAAGCGGATCGTAACTGAGTTTGGGAAACCAGAGGTGCTGGAGATTGAAGAATCAAGCTAAAGTATTCTCGGTTAAGCCTTCGCTCCAGCCCAGCTTGCTCCAATCCCTAC
Organism: Candidatus Saganbacteria bacterium CG08_land_8_20_14_0_20_45_16; assembly: GCA_002774365.1. Lineage (GTDB taxonomy): Bacteria > Margulisbacteria > WOR-1 > O2-12-FULL-45-9 > O2-12-FULL-45-9. The sequence continues at coordinate 1,008 of PEYM01000147.1, forward strand.
CTCGATTTTGACTGGCACAGATAGCTCAAGCGCTGCTACCATCTCTGCTTCGATGATTTGTTTAGTTGTTTCAACTTCACTTTTGGGACATTCAAGAACCAATTCGTCATGCACCTGAAGAATAAGCTTTGAGCTATGAGCTGTGAGGTGTGAAAATATTTTGACCATGGCAATCTTAATCATATCAGCCGCAGTCCCTTGCACCGGCGTATTGATGGCGGTTCTTTCGGCAAAGGATTTTATCCCGTGGTTTGGGGAGTTAATGTCGGGCAGGGGGCGTTTTCTCCCCAGCATGGTAGTGACAAAGCCATTTTCTTTTGCTTCGGCAATGGTCCTGTCCATAAAGGCTTTGACCCCGCGATATTTATTAAAGTATTTAGCAATGAATTCCGCGGCTTCGGTCCGTTTGATTTTTAATTGCTTTGCTAATCCAAAATCAGAGATCCCGTAGATAATGCCAAAGTTAACAGCCTTGGCTTCGTTTCTGGTAATGCCGAGCTCATCCGCTGTGGCTTGATGGATGTCTTTGTCATCTAAAAAGGCTTGTTTGAGGGCTGGATCAGCGCTTAGGTGGGCTAAGATTCTTAGCTCTATTTGCGAGTAATCTGCGGCCATAATTACCCAATCTTTTTTTTCAGGGACAAAAGCTGACCTAAGGCGTTTCCCCCACTCGCCTCGAGCCGGAATATTTTGCAAGTTCGGATCAGAGCTAGAAAGCCTCCCGGTCGCGGTAATAGTTTGGTTAAACGAGGTATGGATCCTCCCTGTTTTTCTTTCCGCCAGGGTAGGGAGGACATCAACATACGTGCTTTTTAACTTTGAGAGCTGTCGATAATCAATCAGCTTTTCAGCAATCTCAAATTTTTTGGCGGCGAGCTCTTCTAAGACTTCAAAATTAGTCGAAGCGCCGGTCTTGGTTTTCTTTAAAACCGGGAGCATTAATTTTTCAAAAAGAATTTTGCTTAATTGTTTGGGAGAGTTAATGTTAAAAACTTCGCCGGCAATGGCATAAATGTCTTCTTCTAAGTCTTTAAGCGATTTGTCGATCTCTTTGGCCATTTGGGCCAAGAGTTTTTCGTCAACCTTGACCCCATTGCTCTCCATCTCGACTAGAACTGCAATTAGGGGCATTTCAACTTCATGGAAGAGTTTGTCTAATTTTTGTTTTTCCAGGGCCAGCTTGAATATTTCGTATAAACCAAAAGTGGCTTCTGCGTCCGAGCAGGCATAATCTGTGGCAATATCTAATGGGACCTCGGAAAAGTTTTTGTATTCTGCCTCTTTGCCAATTAGCTCAACCATTTTAATCATCTGGCGGCCCAAGAATTGCTGGGCTAAGACTTTTAAGGCCAGCTTGCCAGAGACAGGGTTCAGCAGGTAAGCCGCGACCATGGTGTCAAAAAAAGGCCCCGCGACTTCAACCCCATTTTGTTTTAAGACCTCAATATCGTACTTAATGTTGTGGCCAATTTTGAGCTTTTCTGTTTGAAGAAGAGGTTTTATTTGTTCGAGGATAGTTGGTTTCATTGGGACGTAAAAAGCAGCCATTGTTTCAATGGCAAAAGATATTCCCACGATCTCGGCTTCAAAAGGATTAAGGCTAGTGGTTTCCAGATCAAAGGCAAAAACTTCAGCTTTTTCAAGTTGGTGAATTAATTCACTGAGTTCCTGGTCATCTTTAACGCATTGAAAGTTGAATTTAGCCAGCTCGTCCCGCTTTTTCTCAATAATGGCCTCGGTGGAGTATTCTGCTAAGCCCTGACTATGTTTTTTAACGAGACTATTAAACTCAAACTTTTCAAAAAGCGGGACAACTTTACTCCAATTAATTTCACCGCGTTGGCATTTATCAAAATCAATTTCAATTGGGGCATTAGTTACAATGGTCGCCAGTTTTTGGCTAAGTTTAGCCAGGTCAATATTATTAGCTAGGTTTTCTTTTAAGGCTTTCTTTTTAATGTTATCAATATTCTTTAAGATTTCTTCCAGGGTTCCGTATTCTTTAAGAAGTTCAACCGCGGTTTTCTCGCCAACTTTGGGTACTCCTGGGATATTGTCAGAGGTATCACCTTTTAAGGCCTTAAAATCTATGATCTGGTTAGGTTTGATCCCAAAGCGCTCCTCAACCTCTTTTTCACCATATAAAACTGTGTCCGTGATCCCTTTGCGAGTAGTTAAGACTTTAGTTTTTGGGGAGACTAACTGCAAGGCGTCAAGGTCGCCGGTCAAGATCTCAACTTCATGGCCTGCGCTTTCCGCTTCTTTGGTAAGGGTCCCAATTAAATCATCTGCTTCATAGCCAGCCAGCTCAAAAACTGGAATATCAAGGCTTTCTGCCACCTCCCGGACATAGGGCATTTGTTCATATAGAGTAGGAGGGGCTTTCTGGCGGGTCGCTTTATACTCTTTATATTCTTTGTGGCGAAAGGTTGGCTCTCTGCGGTCAAAAGCAATGGCGACAAAGTCTGGTTTTTCGTCCAAAACTTTGAGCAGCATCATAGTGGAGCCGTAAACTGCGTTAGTGGTGATGCCGGTGGTGGTCTTCATGGTGTCCGGCAGGGCATAAAACGCCCGGTAAGCCAGGGAATTGCCGTCTATGAGGATGATTTTGGAATTTTTATTCATATTTTATTTTAAACTTTGTTAGGGGTAGCTTAAGTTAAATCAGTTTTAGCTCTTTTAAAATTTGATTTACTTCAGCTAAAAACTTTTTAATGTTAGTGCTTTTATTACCTTTAGGGCTATCGTCGTGGAAAGAAGAATTTCCTGTGGGATGACGATGCCATCTCTTGCCTATCTTATCGCGACCAAAAATTCTGTTAGTCACGGACACCAGGGCAAAACTTGAAATAGCGGAATTTTCATTGTGATAGATCTGGACAAAAAGGTCTTTATGAATATAAAGCCTGAATTTTATAAGGTTTGTTTCGTTAGCCAGGACTTCAAACTCTTTATAATATGGGTATTTATCCTTCTCTTTTAGCGAAGAGAGAAAGTTTTTTATTGTAGGCATTTATGAATCCCCTTAATTTACTGATTTCTTGGTAACGGTTCTTGATGATCGTTTCTGCCGAGTCCCAAGCCATCAAGTCTTCATCAGTCTCAAAAGAATGATCTTTCCCCTTGATGCGCTTTTTCAAAAATTGCTTGAGGTCAGCAACTCTGTGTTTTTTTTGTAATCCAGCAATTTTTTCTTGTTCTGTTCTTATTTCTTTATCAGCTCTGGCAAGCAAAAACTCGGTGAAATCAACGGTAATATCTTTTGATTCAATTGCCTCTGCCAGCTTATCGGGAATTGTAACTTTCATTTTTAGTCCCCCTTTGTTTTGCTCTAACTTCTTGAATGGCTTGGACAATGTCTTTTCTGCTGATTTTTTTCTTTTTGAATTCCTTCTGGGTCTCTTTGATTAATTTGTCGAATCTATCTGCCCAACCTGATTTGTTTGTTTTTAATGCTTTTTCTTTCGGCATTTTTCACTTCCAACTTTTTTAGTATAGCAAAAAAACTCCCGGTAAGCCAGCGAGTTGCCGTCTATGAGGATGATCTTGGACATGGGGCTAGTATAACATTTTTGCTTAAAAAGTGAAATTTATCTCTGAAATCTTCGATAAACATATATAGAGAGCTCCGAAGAATTAGCAAGCAGTGATTTTGCGGGGTTTCGAGGTTGTCGTCGGTAGAATTTTAATCTACTTTTCTGTCATCTTTTAT
>PEYM01000135.1 GCA_002774365.1 Candidatus Saganbacteria bacterium CG08_land_8_20_14_0_20_45_16
GTGAAGGCTCGTTCCCTTCTCTTTGACAGGATCATTAAACAAGCCTGAGTTCAGCCTCATTTCTGGATTGGAAAATACTCTCAGCTAGGTCGCCAAAATCAGCAATGCTGGTTGGTTCGGTGGTGGGGGCAGCGTAACCACTGCTATCAACCACAATTTCGCCAAGCGAGGTGTCACTTGTTGGTGTTATTCCCATGACCACCTCACTACTTGAAGTATCACCAACCATAACGATTGGGCCAAAGTAGGTTGAATCACTATTGATTAAGCTGACTTCGTATGAAGCGCTGGCTGGCAGGGAAAAGGCAAAGGCGCCAGCAGCGTCAGTGGTGGCGTGATAGGTCAATCCAGTAGCGCTATCAATGGCCACAACATCATAGCCAGCTACTGCGGCAGAGGCTTTGACCCCGGCACTGCTAATGCTGCCAGAATTTAATGAGCCAGAAAGAGAAACTGAGCTAGCAGAGGCAAGTGTAGTGGTGGTAACTGAGGAGAGGGAGGTGGTGGTGGCAGAGTCAGTGCTAGTAGATGAACCACAGCCAACTGCTAGTGCAATAATGACAAATGAACAAATTACCCAGGCAAAATATAGTAATGCCCTAGGTCCCTGATCCGACGTCCGATGTCGTCTACACATTATTGGCATAGGACTGAGGACATAGGACATGGGACCTTTAAAATTTGTCATTTTCTTTCCCCCTTATCTTTGCTTTATCGCCTTGTCTGAATTATAATAAATAAAAAGGAGATTGCAACCCCAAATTTATGACACAGCGAGAAGAAGCCCGGAAAGGGAATGTTACTTTCGCGATGCAAGAAGTAGCCAGGTATGAGGGGCGGGGTGTGAGTGAGATAATTAGTGGCTTGGTAGCTGGTACAATTGCGATCCCTCTTAACCCTTTGCATAAAAAGGCCAAGGCTATAGGCGTAGGCAAAGGTTTGAAGATCAAGGTCAATGCTAACATTGGCAATTCAGCAGATTATCCTAATATGGAAGATGAGCTGGAAAAGCTTAAGGTTTGCCTTGAGGCTAAAGCTGATACTGTAATGGACCTATCTACCGGCGGTGATATTACTGCCATTCGCCGAGCAATAATTTCACAATGTCCAATTCCCCTTGGTACAGTTCCTATCTATCAAGCAGTGGCTGAAAAAAAGATGACAGTTGATGGGATGTTTTCAGTGGTCGAGCAGCAGGCAGAAGAGGGCGTTGACTTTATGACCATCCACTGCGGGGTAACTAGAAAGACGATTCAAGCTTTGAAAGATCACCCCCGTTTAATGCAGGTTGTCTCCCGCGGCGGCGCTTTAATGATGAAGTGGATTTTGGACAATGATCAGGAAAATCCGTTTTTTGAGAATTATGATCGACTGCTCAAAATCGCCCAAAAATATGATGTGACCATGTCGCTTGGCGATGGAATGCGGCCGGGTTCAATTGTTGATGCAGGGGATGTGGCGCAGATAGGGGAGCTTAAGCTTTTAGGCGAGCTGACTAAACAAGCCTGGCAGGCCGGGGTGCAGGTTATTATTGAGGGGCCGGGCCATGTTCCATATAATGAAATTGTTGAGCAAATGCAGATGCAGAAAAGATATTGCCACAATGCGCCGTTTTATGTGCTTGGACCACTTCCCACAGATGTCGCCCCTGGTTATGACCATATTACTTGCGCGATTGGCGGAACGTTAGCCGCGGTCTCTGGCGCTGATTTTCTCTGTTATGTAACTCCGACTGAACACCTTGGTTTGCCAGAGGCAGATGATGTTAAAGAGGGGATAATTGCGTCCCGCATTGCCGCCCACTGTGCTGATATCGCCCGGGGGATTCCAGGAGCCAGGGATTGGGATATTGCCATGTCCAAAGCGCGTAAAGAATTAAACTGGGGCAAGCAGATTGGTTTAGCCATTGACCCTGTCAAGGCTAGAAAAATCCATGAGCGCCGCAAGTCAAAATCAGACGATGTCTGCTCCATGTGCGGTGAGTTTTGTGCCATGAAGGTTTCGAGCGAAGCCTTAAAAAGTTAGTTTTCTACTGAAATTTACCAACCTTTTTGCCGATAAATATTTGTGAGAATAGCTTTTGTCAATATGTTGGGTAATTTGTCTCTTGGTAGGGGAAAACCTAAGTTCTTTGACCCTGTCCATTTGGTGGGCATGGACAATATTTGTCGCAAGGCTGGAGAAACGAGTTAAGTATTTCAATACGGACTGCCTAGTCCAAAGGTTTCCTGTAAGCAAATTATTAGGTTTAACCCGGAAGTACTCGCTTTGTCCTTTATTGGCCATAGTAATACGGCAATCTATGTAGCGAATTGTTTGTTGAGAGCCTTTCCGCCAACAAGTAGGCCAAAGCTTATTATTGGTGGCCCCGATGTTGGCTATTCTACTGAAGGATATATTGATTCTTTTTTGCCTTTATATTCCGATCAACATCTTGAAATAAAATTTGTTATTTATATTGGACCAGGAGAGCCCTATATAAAAGCTCTTACTGAAACAGGTTTTTCTTTGTCGGAGAAAAGCATTTTTATGGAACAAGATTTAGAACATCAGCTTGTCAGAGGGGCGCAGGTTCTCCGTCAATTTTCTGCTTCAGCGTTGGCTGACCAAGGGTGGAGGCGTTATTATGATCTTTCTTTATTTGGTGATGTTGGAGTAAAATGGGCCAGTGGTTGCAAAGGAGGTTGTAAGTTTTGTTGTGAGCCACCAAGAAGAGCTGATTACCGGCTAGCCCAAATGACCAGTGACGAGGCAGACCATATAGTTACGCAAGACGCTTCAAAGTTATTGATTTCCGCGCCTGATTTTCTTAACAGACCTTCAATGGCAAGCCGTATTATTGATAGCCTTCCGTCGGGCGTTAACCGTTTGCATTTTTCTGCCAGGGTTGATTCTTTATATTTAGCAGTCAAGCATTATCCCAATATCTGGCAAAAGTTTGCTGCCAAGAGGCACCGTATTGATTTGGGGGTGGAAAGCTTTATCCCCGAAAGGTTAGTTTGGCTTGGTAAGTATCGCAACCTAAAGCAAGCAGCTAAACAGCAAGAACGCTTAGCGTATTTACTGGAATTTTTTCGTCCGACAAAAACATCAATTGGTTTCTTTATTATGCCCTTGGATTGGAGAATAACCTTGGCTGAAGCTAAAGTAGAGGCGGAACAGTTGCAATGTTGTTTGGAACAATATGATTATATTTTTTTAGCATCTCAAAATATTGCCAAGATAGTTTCTTATGCCACAGGTAGTAATTTTTCTTCAACTATGAGCTCGCAGGACTTTTATCGATTTGATGATCCTCGATTGCTGTTTCTGCATTATTTAATAAAAAATAAGCGAAGTCTTTTGTATGAATCGATTGAGATTGATTCTCGCGCAACACATTTGCTGGAAGTCGTGATATCAAAGGTGTTATTACGTTGTTATCTGCTTTGCTTGGAAAGGTTGGCGATGTTTGAAGGGGAGTGTTTTGACTTGGAACCGATCCTGATGTTAAGGGAAAGGAAAGCTGGCGAGCAGAAGATTCTAGACACATTTTATGATCAGCTTAAGCAAAAAAGAGAAAAACTAAAGCAATCTTTAGATGAAATATTTAATGAAGAGTCACAAGGGATGGCGAAAATGATAACACAAGAGCTGATTCGGACTTTGTGCAGACGCATTGATGCCAGTGAACTTAGTGATCCGGAGAAAGAGAAAGAAAAAAACCGAATAGTTATTGCCGTTGTTTCTCAATGCCGAACGGCCGCGGTTTAACTCCGGCTCTTTGTTTGTGTTATAATTTTTCTATGAACCTCTCATCACTCGGTGAATTTGGGCTGATCGACCTCTTAAAAAAAGAGTTTTCTTTTAAAAACAAGGATGTTGTGTTGGGGATTGGGGATGATTGTGCGGTAGTCAGAACCCCAAACCTCAAACCTCAAATTTCAAAGCAACCTAAAACCGCAAAATCCAAATTATTATTAATTACCACCGACACGCTGGTTGAAAATGTTCATTTTAAACTTGCCAAGAATTTTCCGTTTGAAAAATTAGGCGAGAAAGCTTTGGCCGTTAATATTTCTGATATCGCGGCCATGGGGGGGATCCCGACGTATGCTGTTATTTCTTTGGCCGCTCCAGTGAACTTTAAAGCTGAAGAGCTGCTGAAACTTGCCAAAGGGATTAGCTCTTTAGCTAAAAAGCACAAGATTTCCATTGTTGGCGGCGACACTGTGCGTTCAACTAAAGAGTTGATGATTACTATAACGATGCTGGGAGAAGTTGAAGAAAAGTATATGCTAACGCGTTCCGGGGCTAAAGTTGGTGACGCGATAATGGTGACTGGAAAGTTTGGCGGGCCGGCTAAGACGAAATTCGATATTAGAAATTCGAAAGTCGAGATTCGGTTGAAAGAGGGAAGGGCGATTGCGAAATCAGGCCAGGCTACTGCCATGATTGATTCCAGTGATGGACTAGTGCGCTCTATTCAAGAGATTTGTAAGGCAAGTAGTGTTGGTGCTAGAATTGAGACCTCACGGATTCCCAAGGCCAAAGGTGCGAGTCTAAAGCAAGCACTTTATGGTGGCGAAGAATACGAACTCGTATTTACCGGTTCACCAAAATTAGCCAAAAAAGTTGGTGCTATTGTAATTGGTGAGATTGTTACCAAGGAAAAGGGAATTTTTTTGGATGAACAAAGCAATCAAGTTTCAGAAGGATTTGATCATTTTAAATGATAAATAAGAAGCGGTTAATTAATACTTTCAAAACCCTTATTCGGATAGACAGTCTGGCTTATAAAGAAGCCAAGGTTATGGCTTATCTGGGGAAAGAGCTTAAAAAGCTGGGGATCAGATCAACTTTTCAAGGGAGGCCTGCCGGAGGAGAGGTTGGCAGTTTGATCGCTGACGTCCCTGGTCAGGGAAAACGGATTTTGCTTAATGCCCACGTTGATACTGTCACTCCAGGCAAAAAGATTAAGCCTATCCAGGACGGTAAATATATTTTTTCTGATGGTAAGACTGTGCTGGGGGCAGATGATAAAACCGGAGTGGCGGTTATCTTAGAAGTCCTGCGGGTCTTAAAAGAGAAAAAGCTTAAGCACTTGCGGCTTAAAGTTATTTTTACCGTAGCCGAGGAGACTGGACTAGTTGGGGCCAGATGCTTACCTAAGCGGGTTTTTAATGGTGAGTTTTGTATCACCCTGGATCACGACCGGCCCAATGAAATAGTTTATAAAGCCCCGGCCCAGCAAAATATTACAGTTAAAATTTACGGCAAGTCGGCCCACGCCGGGATCCACCCGGAGCTTGGACTTAATGCCATTAAAATTGCTTCTATTGCCATTGCTAAAATGAGATTTGGCCGAATTGATAGCGAGACAACTTCAAATATAGGGATTATTGAAGGAGGCAAAGCGACCAATATTATTCCAGACAGGGTAGTGATTAGGGGAGAAGCGCGCAGCCATAACCCTAAAAAACTTGAGCGAGAAATTGAGCAGATGAAACGGGTTTTGACAGAGATTTGTGCTAAGTACGGAGCGAGAGTCAAAATTAAAGTTGAAAAGGTCTATCACTCTTTTGAAATCAAGAAATCAGCTCAGGTTTTAAAACTGGCGAGTAGAGCGATTATCAAAGCCGGCTTAAAACCAGTCTATAAGCAGACCGGTGGCGGCTCTGACGCTAATATTTTTAACGCAGCCGGTATCCCAACAGTTATTTTAGGCTCTGGCATGCACCAGGTTCACACGACTAAAGAGTATGCCAATATTAATGAGATTATCAAAGGCGCGGAAGTTGTGCTAAATATGATTTTAGGGGGAGACAATGAAAAAGCTAATTGAAAAAGAGATTAAGAGCGAACAAAAGTACAAAGGGACATTGATTGAAGTGACTCGTGACACGGTTGAACTACCTGATGGAAAGACTTCGGGCCGTGACGTGGTCAAGCATCCTGGGGCAGTGGCAGTGGTGGCAGTGACAGAAGATAATGAATTGATTCTAGTTCACCAGTTTCGCAAACCAGTCAATGAAGTAACCCTTGAAATCCCGGCTGGTCTGCTGCGGCCTGGGGAGGCTGGGGGAGAGACGGCTAAACGTGAATTAGAAGAAGAGACTGGTTACCGGGCAGCCAAGGTAGAGAAGGTCTTTGAGGGGTATACCAGTCCTGGGTATTCCAACGAGGTTTTACGGTTTTATTGGGCGACTGACTTGCAAATGATGGCCCAACATACTGATGAGGATGAGTTTGTTGAAGTGGAGCTGATTGACCTTGAGGCCTGTGTTGATATGCTTCACGCTGGCAAGATTAAGGATAATAAAACCATGATTGGGATTATGATTGCGCAAATGAGATCGGCAGCTGCATAGCTTGCCGCAATAAATTGCCCATCGGCCTTCTTAATTCATTAGGTAGGAGTATGATTTTTTCTCCAAGAAAATTGGCTATTCTATTTTGAGCAATCTGCTCTAGCACTTCAAACTGGATGCTCTTGGTCCGTGTTTGAAAGGCCTGCCAAAAATATCTGCTTGAGAGTTCTGGTGATAATCCCTGAGCTTGTAGAGAGGCTACCTCTGAAAATTTCATGGCTACAAAATCTTCTTGGCTCTCAAAGGGTAGGTTGATACTTTGATCAAATATACTTAATTGACTTAGTAGAAATCTTTTCAGGCCCATTGTGATTATGCGAAGTCGTTCTATATCAAGGTGGCCAGAAGCAAGATCGCTGGCCGAGAGCAACGGGATGAGGTTAAGCAGGGCTCGTGTTTGATGAAAAGGGGATGGAGTGCTGATTACACTCAATATATATAATGTCCAAGCGTCTCTGATCCCTTTTGCTTGGCTCACTGCTGAGCTTGAGATCGCCAGTAGTGTATTACAATCAGCCACTGTTTCTCTTATGCAATGTAGATATCCTTCATTAGTGAGGTTCATTAGACTATTAATTATCCCGAGGCTTGACGCTACCTCAATTGAGAAATGACCAATTTCATGGTTAAGTACCGCGTCTGCTAAATCGCGCCATGAATAATTAGCCCGCTCAAATATTCCTTGAGCTGAGGGAAAGTTTGACAAAAAGTATTCCTTGCTTTCAGCTGCTTCTGCTAAAAACTCCTCAATGGCAATTCTGCGAATGGCAATTGAAGAACCTTCTCTAATACCAAGCCAGGTGCTGGGTGGGGGGGGAGAAAGGACAGCTTCATCATGAAAACAAATTATTTCAACGTCAGGTGACCAACTTGAGCGATCTTCCCCTTTGCCCATTATTGTTTGATTGTTATCAACAATAAAGACGCGGAATTTTGAGCCATCCTCGCGAAGCCGGGCATTTAATTTCTGGTTTATAGCTGGATCTTGATAGTTGAAACTGACCCTGAGTTGAGGGGCTGTGATTGTTTTCTTTGGCTGCTTGGTAGCCGCCTCTTTAACAGCACATTCTACTGAACTTAATTTTAGGCTCATAATGATTATTCCTTAATATTATCGTCAATTATTTACAAAAATTTCACTATTCGTCTTTTTTGATTAGTAGACTGATTGGCCAAGAGCCGTTATAATGCGAGGGTCATGCAAGACTTCCTTGACTTTCTAAAAATTGAGCGCGGATACTCTGACAATACGCTCAAATCTTATCGCAAAGATCTATCGCAATTTACTAAGTTTTTAAACGGCAAAAGCGAGGCTGTTGTTAGGCGTGATGATATTCAAGCTTATATGGCCTTTCTATATGATAAAGGTTACGCTGTCTCCTCAACTGAGCGCAAGCTGGCTTGCCTAAAATCCTTTTTTCACTACCAAATGCGCGAGGAGATTATTGGCGAGGACCCAACTATTGACATTAGGCTCCCCAAAAAAGCTAAACGTTTGCCAAAATCATTGAGTATTAGTGAAACGATTAAGCTCATTTCTTCTCCCAGGGAGAAGAACTTTATGGCCATTCGCGATTTGGCGATGCTGGAGCTTCTTTATGCCAGCGGGATGCGGGCAAGTGAGATTACCAGCCTTAATATCTCTGATATAAATTTTTCTGTTGCTTTTGTAAAGTGTTTAGGCAAAGGTTCCAAAGAGCGGATTGTGCCGATCAATAAAATTACTTTAGCCGCGCTCAAAGTTTACCTGGAAAAGGCCAGGGGGGAATTTCCACCAAGGGATAAAGAGGCCTTGTTTCTCGACAAGAACGGCGAGCGCCTAACCCGCCAGGGACTCTGGCTCGTCATAAAAAAATATGTTAAACTAACTGGAGTGAAGGGGAATACTTCTCCTCACACGCTGCGGCACAGTTTTGCCACGCATCTACTCGAAAAAGGGGCTGATTTGCGCTCGGTTCAGGAGATGCTGGGACACGCGGATATTGCAACGACCCAGATTTATACGTCGGTTTCGAGAGAACGACTAAAACGAGTTTATAGAAAGGCGCATCCAAGGGCGTAATTTATTTATGTTTTATATAGTAATCGCTTTTATATTGTTATATTCGATTATTCTCCATGAGATAGCGCATGGCAAAGCTGCCGAGCTGATGGGTGATCCTACGGCCAGGATGTATGGCCGGATGACTCTCAATCCACTTCCTCATATTGATCCGATTGGGACGATCTTGCCGATTTTCTTGATTTTAATTGGTTCGCCGATTGTTTTTGGTTGGGCCAAACCTGTCCCCATTAACCCGTATAATTTTCATGACTACAAAAAAGGGATGGTTTGGACCAGTGTAGCCGGGATTTTGACCAATTTGTTTGTTGCTTGGATATTGGTGACTGTACTTAAACTAATGCCGGCGGCGACAAATAATTTTACTTATGCTTTGCAAACTGCCTTGATGTATGGCGTGAGGATAAATATTGTCTTGGCGATTTTTAATTTAATCCCTGTCCCACCGCTTGACGGCTCCAAGCTTTTTCAAATGATTTTGCCGTACCCGTATTCTGAATATATTCGGCGGATCGAGCCCTACGGATTTTTTATCCTGATTTTTATCTTGATGTTCCCTCCGACGGAAGAGTTGTTGAGGGGGATTATTAGTTTTGTCTATAACTTGATGATGATAAAATTTTTCTAATGTCTTACCCTTACCTTGATTCCCTGCAAAAATTCGGCATGAACCTTGGCCTTGAGCGGATTACTTATCTTTTAGAAAAACTTGGCAATCCCCACTTGAAATTTAAATCCATTCACGTTGCTGGGACTAATGGTAAAGGGTCAACCTGTGCCATGATCGCTTCGATTTTAAAAGAAGCCGGCTATAAGGTTGGCCTTTACACCTCGCCGCACCTTTTTGATTATACCGAGCGGATAAAAGTTAATGGGAAAGATATTTCTAGGAAGGAATTTAGAAGAGGCTTAGCAGTCGTGGGGAAAATTGCTAAGGAACCGAGACTTTCAGTCTCAGGTTCCGGAATCCCAACCATCTTTGAGGTTCTAACTGCAGTAGCCTTTTGGTATTTTGCTAAGAGGAAAGTGGATTATGTTGTTGCAGAAGTTGGTCTTGGTGGTCGGCTCGATGCAACGAATGTTTTGGCGCCGCAGGTTTCGGTGATTACTAATATTGATCTGGAGCACACTGAAATACTTGGGAAGACTTTGGCTAAGATAGCAGGGGAGAAAGCTGCGATTATTAAGCCTGGGGTGCCGGTTGTAACTGCGGAAACGAAAAAAGAAGCGCTAAATGTATTAATTGGTGCAGCAAAGAAGAATCAGTCGGTGTTAGTGCAAGTGGAAAATGGAAAATCGAGGATAGATAATCGAAAATCGAAAACTGTAAATAGGAATATTCCATTAATTGGCATCCACCAACAACTCAATGCTGCTTGTGCGATTGCTGCTGTGCGGTTGTCCGGAGCAAAAGTGACCAAACGTCAGCTTAGAAAGGGATTGCAGCAAGCTAAGTGGCCGGCCAGGTTTCAAATAGTTTCCAAAAAACCATTGGTGATTGTTGACGGTGCGCATAATCCGGCCGGAGCCAGGGTTTTGACCGCTACTTTAAAAAAACTTTATCCCAAAACCAAGTTTACTGTTATTTATGGCTGTCAAAAGACCAAAGATTTTAAGGGTTGTCTGCAACATCTTAAGCCAGTGATTGCCAAGTTGGTTAAAGCAAAATCGTCGCACCCAGAAGCGAGCGAAGGGCTCACTCCTAAGCAGGCCTTTGAACGTTGGGATAAAAAATCGCCGCTTTTGGTCACGGGCTCTCTATTTCTAGTGGCGGATGTGCTAGAATATATTAAATTAATTTTTTGGTAGTGAGGGTCGCAAAGAAAGTCTTGTGAAATTTTTGCCGAAGTGGGTCGAGGATAATATAGCAAGGGGGGTGATGGACAGAATTAAATAAATTGTTTGAAGTTAAAGACTCTTGGATTTATGTTTTTAAAAAGGAGGCTATTTATGAGGCAAAAAATATTTATTGGCTTGTTAATGATGATATTTGTTTCTTCGATTTGTTTGGCTGCGCCAGCTGACCGAACGAAAAGTACTGCTAGTGGATCTGGCGCAAGCAAAGTAGCTTGGCGCTATGGGGTTGATGAGACCGCGCCGTTTCGAGTTATAATGCCTTTGCGTGGCGGTAAAGCTATCGCGACCAATGACAGGGATGGGAATGTTTGGATGTCAACTCTTGGCAGTGGCATTGGTAGTGGGGATTATGTTGAGGTTTTTTTTGAATCTACTCCAATTGAGGTTCGGTCGACCCCTCCCACTGGCCAGATAAACCAGTTAAATGGCTATGTTGAGATTAGTTTGCCGAACGGACGATTATTTAGGATTGGTGATGGTTTTAATAATAGTCAAGTCTATCTTTGCCTAGAGATTATGTATAAAACGGCTAGCGGTTCTAGGGACTTACCCATGGAAATATCTCCCGAACCTCTTTGTGGCTCTCTTTTTGGTCTCATTGACGGTTTTGCAGGAATGTTTTATTTTACGAGTGGAAATCAAGTTAAATATGGGGTCAAAACCCTTCGCCAAGACCTGCCACCTGGCCGGTATTATCTAAAATTGACCCTGAAGTGCAGTTCTTTTGGCCTGAATACCGCGGGGGCTCTTTATGGAGCTGTTGTGAACAGAATGAATCTGCGACACGCGGAAACTGTTGATTGATCATGAAACGTTTAATTAAATTTTGTAAAGGGGGTCTAGATATGAGGCAAAAGATATTTATTGGTTTGTTAATGATGATATTTGTTTCTTCGATTTGTTTAGCTGCGCCAGCTGACCGAACGAAAAGTACTGCTAGTGGATCTGGCGCAAGCAAAGTAGCTTGGCGCTATGGAGTTGACGAAACCGCGCCATTTCGTGTCATAACGCCATACCTTTATGGCCAGGCTACCGCCTCTAATGATATTAATGGGAATATTTGGATGGAGAGTATTGGCACAGGGTGGCGCACGACTCGAGATTATGCTATGGTTATCTATAAATCTACTCCAGTTGAAGTTCGCACTACCGCTCCTCCTCACAAGCTCAATCAACTTCAGGCTTTTGTTGATATCAGCTTGCCGACAGGGCGATTATTTGAGATTAATGAAGGTGCTTCCAGCAATAGTTCTGTTAACTTCTCTTTGGAGATCAGAAAAAAGGCGACTGGTGGGGCCGATGATCGATCTATGATACTCTCATCCGTGTCTCCTAATGGCACAAGTCCTGCTTTAGCCGATGGGGATTCTAGAGCATATTTTAGGATGTTGGGGGGAGATCATGTTCGATATGAAGTTCAAACCATTAGCCAAGAGCTATTGCCCGGTGAGTACTATTTACAATTGATTGTTAATTGTACTTCATATGGTATGCATACCGCAGGGGCGCTTTATGGAGCCAAATTGGAACGTCTTAGATTGCAGCATACTGAATCATTGATATAGTTTTTTTGGGATAAGAATAAGGCGGCTGGTCGTCATGGCCAGCCGTTTTTTATTGTATAATTAAGTGATGAAAGAAAAACTTAGGCTAGTAAAAAACCTTCTCGAAAAACGCCGCAGCCGGAAAAAAGAGGGCTTATTTGTGGTCGAAGGCCAGCATCTGGTTGAAGAAGCCGCGGCGAATATTAAATTTGTCCTCTATGCTGAAAATTTACCTCTTATTAAGGAATTAGAAAGTAAAAATACCCAGTGTTTTAAAGTTTCCAAAAAAGAATTTTCTGAAATATCCGAGGTTGAAACTCCGCAATGGATTTTGGCTGTGGTGAAGATGCGGGAATACACGTTGGCTGATTTGAAGACAGATGGGACAATTGTCTTTTGCCACGAAGTCCAGGATCCCGGCAACCTGGGAACAATTATCAGGACAGCTGATGCCGCAGGCGCCTCGGGCGTAATTCTCTCCAAAGGGACTGTTGACCTATATAATAGTAAGACTATCCGCGCGACTATGGGCTCGCTTTTTCATCTGCCAATTATTGAGGTTGATGATGTTCTCGAAACATTAGCCCAGCTTAAAAAGAAGGGGATTAAAACAGTGGCGACCTCTTTGTCTGCTACCAAGAATTATTTTGAGGTTGACTACAAGGGTGGGGTGGCGATTATGCTTGGCAATGAAGGGGCAGGACTGCCTGCTGAAATTGTTAAGCTTTGTGATGAAGCGGTAAAAATTCCAATTTTAGGCAAGGCTGAATCTTTGAATGTTGCCGTGTCCGCGTCTATTATGCTTTACGAAGCTATTAGACAACGCGCCTCTTTTTGATGTATAATTTTTCTTAATGCAAGAGAAAATTGTTCAAATTGAAGCCCAGGCGCTTTCCGCGATAAATTCAGCGGAAAACCTGCAAAAACTTGAAGAAGTTCGGATCCAATATCTTGGCAAAAGTAGTGAGTTTACCAATATCTTGCGCTCACTTGGCACCCTTTCGCCAGAACAAAGACCGCAAGTTGGCGCATTAGTTAACCAAACCAAACAAAGGCTTGAGCAAGCGCTTAATGAAAGAAGAAACTCCCTGGTCAAAGCAGCCCAACAGCAAAAGATTTCCTCTGAAAAAATAGATATAACTTTACCTGGTAAGGGAATTAAGCGAGGGAAAATCCACCCGCTAACTCAAGTGATGAACGAGGCAAAAAATATTTTTATCTGTTTGGGCTATGAAATTGCTGAAGGCCCGGATGTTGAGCTGGAGTATTATAACTTTGACGGCCTTAACATTCCTCCTCACCATCCTTCTCGAGATATGTGGGCAACTTTTTTTATTAAAGATGACGTGATTTTAAGGACCCATACTTCGCCAGTTCAAATCCGGGTCATGGAAAAGCGAAAGCCGCCGCTGGCTATTATTGTCCCTGGCCGGGTCTATCGCCGGGATTCTGACGCCACCCACTCACCGGTTTTTTATCAGCTCGAAGGTTTTTTGGTTGATAAAAACATTACTTTTGGCGATTTAAAAGGGACACTCACCGAGTTTTTGCGCCAGATATTTGGCCGGAAGCGCAATGTCCGTTTTCGTCCCAGCTTTTTTCCGTTTACCGAGCCCTCGGCTGAAGTTGATGTTGAATGTGTGATGTGTGATGGCCAAGGTTGCCGTCTTTGTAAAGGGACGGGGTGGCTAGAAATTTTGGGTTCTGGAATGATTGATCCCAATGTGTTCAAAGGGGTTAAGATCGACCCTGAGAAGTTTACTGGCTTTGCTTTTGGTATGGGGATTGAGCGGATCGCGATGCTGAAATACGGTATTGATAACATCCGTTTGTTTTATGAAAACGACCTGCGTTTCTTGGAGCAATTCTGATAATGACAAATGTCAAATTAAAAATGTCAAATGAAGGTATAACTATTATATGAAAGTTCCAATTGAGTGGCTTAAAGAATTAATAAAATTTAAAGTGACACCAGAACAATTGGCCCACAAGCTGACCATGGCAGGTCTTGAGACTATTCTTGAAAATGATGTTTTAGATGTTGATGTCTTGCCGAATCGAGCGGATTGTTGGAGTATTAGGGGAGTGGCCAGGGAAGTGGGAGCAATTGGAAAATTAGATATTCGATATTCGAAATTTGATATCCAGGAAACCTCTAAAAAAGTTAATACAGTTATTAGTGTGGAAGTTCAGGAAAAAAAGCTTTGTCCCAGATATATGGCTCGCGTGGTTGAGAATGTTAAGGTTGGCCCTTCTCCTAAGTGGTTAAAGGATCGGCTGGAAAAAGCTGGGGTTCGTTCGATAAATAATGTGGTTGATGTCACTAATTATCTAATGCTGGAGATTGGCCAGCCAATGCATGCTTTTGACGCTGCTTTAATCGAAGGGGGAAAGATTATTGTCCGGCCAGCCAAGCCAAAAGAAAAAGTGCTGGCCCTAGATGAAAAAGAGTATGAGCTGAATAATAATATGCTGGTGATTGCTGACGCATCAAGGGCAATTGCCATTGCTGGGGTAATGGGGCTGGCTAATACTGGGGTAACAAACGAAACTTCTACTGTTATGTTAGAATCAGCTTATTTTGACCCAATCTCTGTCTACGAAACTTCTAAACAATTAAAACTCCGTTCAGACTCATCCATCCGTTTTGAGCATGGGGTTGACTGGCATGGGGTAGAGGAGGCTTTGGATAGGGCGGCCGGGATGATTGCGGAATTAGGCAAGGGTGAAGTCTTAAAAGGAAAAATTGACAAGAAAGGGACGCCAAAGAAACCAAAAGTTGTAACTTTAAGGCCAGCTCGAGTGAATCAGGTGCTGGGGACTAGGTACTCAGTCAAAGAGATGTTGGCGATCTTGAAACGACTCGGCTTTAAAGTTGCTGGTAGTAAAGTAACAATTCCCTTATTTCGAGCGCAAGATGTTTGTCGCGAAGCTGACTTAATTGAGGAGATTGCCAGAATTTATGGCTATGACAAGATGCCAGTGACCATGCCTAACACTTCTTTTCCTGGTAAGCAAGTCGACAAATTTGATCAGTTTCGCAGTCAGGTAACTGAAATCTTGGTTGGTTGTGGCCTCAATGAAGCAACAACTTATAGTATGGTCGGTCCACCAGAATTTGCTTGTACCGGTGAAAGTGTTGACGGGGCGGTGAAAATTGATAATCCGATGACAGTTGAGGCCTCGATTATGAGAACAGCTCTTTTGCCCAGCTTATTAAATGTTCTGGCCCACAATCTCAACCGTCAGCTTGAGGATGTTCTTGTTTTTGAAGTCGGGAAGATCTTTAAGTCCTCAGGTAAGAATCTGCCGCAGGAGAAATGGGTGGTGGCAGGGGCAGCGGTTGGCTCACCATTTTTAAGCGCGGTTGATAAAGTGACAATTGATTATTTTTATATAAAAGGGGTTTTGGAAAACCTTTTTGCGGCTTTGGGTGTGAAGCAGGCCAGGTTTGTGGAGACGAATAACCCTTTGGTCCAACAGGGTAAGGGTGGAGAGGTGCTGGGAGCTGGGTACTTGGGACAACTCCATCCTGATATTGCGACCAAGTTTGGGCTTGAAAAACCGGTCTATTTCTTTGAACTTGATCTTGAGGCCTTGTTTAAAGCCAGCCAGAAATCAAAGAGATATCAGACCTTGCCAAAATTTCCAGCAGTGACCAGGGACATTTCTCTAATTGCACCGCCAGAGATTAATTGCGAAACGATTGCTGCAGTCATTAAGCAAATAGGGGAAGATTTAATTGAAGATG
Source organism: Candidatus Saganbacteria bacterium CG08_land_8_20_14_0_20_45_16 (assembly GCA_002774365.1). GTDB lineage: Bacteria > Margulisbacteria > WOR-1 > O2-12-FULL-45-9 > O2-12-FULL-45-9. The sequence continues at coordinate 15,565 of PEYM01000135.1, forward strand.
TATTCTTGTTTGATAAATATAAAGACAGTTTAGCCTTCCGCCTTGTTTTTCGCCATCTTGAGTGTACCTTAACAGATGATGAGGTTAATGAGCTGCACCAGAAGATTTGCCAGGAGATTCAAGCTAAGTTAAACGTTAGGATTAGGTGATGTCCTCCCAAACCCCAATGATGAGGCAAAATTGTTGATTTTGCAGAGTCGATAATGTAAGATTGGAATTAAGAGGTGTTTTAGATGACTTATAATTATACAATTATTTTTGAAACAGAAGAAGAAGGCGGTTACCATGTTTTTTGGGGTCATACGCAATAGTGGGTTTTTGAAATATGAGATATAATGTTCCCCACCACATGGTAGGAGGTTTAAAT
>PEYM01000088.1 GCA_002774365.1 Candidatus Saganbacteria bacterium CG08_land_8_20_14_0_20_45_16
AGAGGTTTATCCCAAAATATGCCGATTTCTTGCTAACCAAAACCGGACATTTTCACTTTGCCCAATCCGGACATTATCACGTTGCTGCTACAAAAGGACTTGCACCATATAGCCATTATAACATCTATGTTATAATTTAGGCATGGACCTCAAAGACGCGCTAAAAATCATCGGAGCCGGTGACGACGAAACCTTCGAACTGATGCTCAAAGCTAACCAGATAAAGCAAAAGCATAAAGGTAATAAAATCAAGCTCTGCGCCATTGTTAATGCCAAATCCGGCAAATGCTCGGAAAACTGCTCTTTCTGCGCTCAATCTGCTCATCATCAAACCAATATGCCAAGCTATCCCCTCCTTTCAAGCAAAGAAATCATCAAGGCCGCCAAAGCCGCGGAAAAAAATATGGGGGCGACTTGCTTTAGCGTGGTCACCTCTGGTAAGGCGACGAAAACCAAAGCAGAGCTTCAAACTATTGGGGCTAGTTTAGAAATTATCTGCCGGGAGACCAAACTTAACCGCTGTGTTTCAATTGGAACGCTAACTAAACCAGAACTGCTGGAACTTAAAGCCAAAGGTCTAAAGCGGCTCCATCATAATTTAGAGACAGCAAAAAGTTTTTTTGACCAAGTTTGCACCACCCATACCTACGAAGAACGCCTTGCCACGATTAAGGCCGCCAAAGAGATTGGGCTTGAGGTCTGCTCCGGCGGGATTTTTGGCTTAGGCGAGAGTTTAGAACAAAGAATTGAATTGGCGTTTACTTTAAAAGAATTAAATGTTGAATCTGTACCGATCAACATCTTAAACCCGATCCCCGGTACCCCAGCCGCGGCTACTTATCGACCGATGCGCCCGCTGGAGGTTTTACGATTAATTGCTACTTACCGTTTTATCCTGCCAACGGCGGATTTCGGGATTTTTGGCGGTCGGGAAAAAGCGCTGGGGTCACTCCAGCCGTTAATGTTTTTAGCCGGGGCTAACGTTACTTTGGTTGGGGATTACTTAACAACCAAGGGCCAGGCGCCAGAAAAAGATTTGCAGATGATAAAGGATTTGGGGCTGGAAATAGACAATGAAACCTGCCCCGATCGGATCGGGGCGGTTTCCAAAATGCGAGGAAACCGAGAAGTTCATTCTCAGGTTTTCGAGCATTAGAATTAATATATGCTTGAATTTATAGATGAAGAATTAAATACGCTTAAACAATCTGGTCTTTACAGGGAATTAAAGACTATTGAAAAAGTTTCCGGCGCAAGAATCACGATCAATGGCAAAGAGTATTTAAATTTCTGTTCAAACAATTATTTAGGGCTGGCCAACCATCCGAAAATTATCAAAAAAACAATCGAGATTATCAAAGAGTTTGGTTTTGGGGCAACGGCTTCGCGCCTGATCTGCGGGAATACTGTTATTCACGAATTACTCGAAGAAAAACTCGCTAATTTCAAGGGGCGCGAAGCAGCCATTGTTTTTCCGACCGGCTACATGGCCAATTTGGGAACAATTACTGCCTTGGTTGATGAGAATGACACAGTAATCATTGACCGCTTGAACCACGCCTCGATTATTAACGCTTGCCGCCTTTCAAAAGCCAAGCTCCAGGTTTATCCGCATTTGAATATGGCTGCCCTGGAAAAGATTTTGCAAAAGTCTGGCAAATACAAGAAACGGCTAATTGTTACTGACCACGTCTTTAGTATGGACGGCGACATTGCGCCGCTAGAACAAACCGCTAAACTGGCAAAAAAATATCAAGCTATCACTATGATTGATGATGCGCATGCGGTTGGGATGAAAATTCCCGATGGAATAGATATTGTAATGGGAACACTCTCAAAAGCTTTGGGCAGCTTAGGCGGTTTTGTCTGCGGTTCACAAGATTTGATCGATTATTTGAGAAATAAAGCCAGGAGCTTTATTTACACCACCGCTTTACCTATAGCCGCCTGCGGGGCGGCGATCGCCGCACTCGAGGTTATTGAGGAAGAACCAGAGTTAATTGAGAAGCTACGAGACAATGTCAGATATTTTGAAAACCTGCGACTGAACGTCGCGGTTTCCAAGGAACCGAGGCGTTCAGCCTCAGGTTCCTTGGCTATTCAGAGTCCTATCATTCCAATCATCATCGGCGACGCGGCGAAAACTATGGAGATCGCGCAAAAACTTTTTGATCAGGGAATGCTTGTCTCCGGCATCCGCCCGCCAACTGTCCCCAAAGGCCAAAGCAGACTAAGAATTACTGTCTCGGCAATACATAATAAGGAGGAGTTGGAATGCCTGGCATCTTTATTACCGCCACCGATACCGAAGTAGGGAAAACCTTAATTGCTGCGGGTTTGGTTAATTTCTTCAGAAACCAGGGGATCAACGCTGGCTACATGAAGCCAATCTCTTGTGGAAAAGATAATGACGCGGTCTTTGTTAAGCAATTGCTGAAATTAAAAGATCCGCTTTCTCTCATCAACCCAATCTCACTCCCCTACCCCCTCTCTTCCTTAGCCGCAGCCAGAAAAGCCAAACGAAAAATCGAACTTAAAAAGATTGTGAAAGCATTCACAATCTTAAACAAAAAATACGAGTTGGTAATTGTTGAAGGGGTTGGGGGAGCACAGGTCCCGATCACGGAAGAGTTTATGGTCGCGGACTTAATTAAACTACTGGACATACCAACAATTATTGTTGCCCGGGCCGGACTGGGAACCATCATTCATACATTGTTAACCGTTAAAGCCCTGCAAAAACGAAGGATCAAAATTCAGGGTATAATTATGAATGGCTATCGGGGGAAGGGATTATCAGAAGAAAGCAATGCTGAAATTATTTTTGAGCTAACAAAAATTCCAATCCTGGCAAAAGTACCATGGCTAACCTAGAACAAACCGATAAACAATACTTGTGGCATCCCTTTACCCAGATGAAAGACTGGCTGGAAAATAACCAGCTGATCATTGAACGTGGTGACGGCGTTTATCTTTATGATACAAAAGGAAACAAATACATTGACGGCGTTTCCTCCCTTTGGGTCAATGTCCACGGCCATCGCCACAAAAAACTTAACCGGACCATCAAAAAACAGTTTGATAAAATTGCCCACACCACCCTCTTGGGATTGGGGAGTGTCCCGTCGATTGAACTGGCAAAAAAATTAGTTGAAATTACCCCAAAAGAACTCGACAAGGTTTTTTATTCTGACAGCGGTTCAACCGCGGTAGAAATTGCGCTTAAGATTGCGTTTCAGTACCAACAACAAATAGGACAAACAAAAAAGAAAAAATTCATCACTTTGGATAACGCCTATCATGGAGACACGATAGGGTCGGTTTCCGTCGGTGGGATTGATTTGTTCCACAAAATATACAAACCTCTGCTTTTTAAAAGCATTAAGGTTCGGCCAGAGACGAAGGCAATTGAGCAGGCGATGAAAAAACACCACCAGGAAATTGCCGCCATTATTATGGAGCCTCTCATCCAGGGAGCGGCAGGAATGCTGCTGTTGCCGGAGGGATTATTGAAAGCCGTACGTCGGCTTTGTGATAAATATAATATTCTAATGATTGTTGATGAGGTAGCAACCGGCTTCGGCCGCACCGGTAAAATGTTTGCCTGCGAGCACGAGGGAGTTTCGCCGGACATTATGTGCCTGGCCAAGGGGATCACAGGCGGCTACCTGCCGTTGGCCGCGACTTTGACAACGCAGGAAGTTTACGCCGCTTTTTTAGGTGGACATGAGGAGCTAAAAACTTTTTTTCATGGCCATACTTATACGGGTAATCCTGTGGCCTGCGCAGCAGCTCTGGCTAATCTGGAAATCTTCAAGCAGGAAAAAACGCTTCAAAAATTGCAAGCTAAAATTAAACTGCTACGGCAGGAATTGGAGAAATTCAAGCCGCTGAAAAACGTTAAAGAGGTAAGACAGCTTGGTTTTATGGTCGGGATTGAGCTGCAGGGTTATTCTTTTAAAGAGCGGATCGGACATCAGGTAATTCTTGAAGCCAGAAAACGCGGGGCTATTTTGCGGCCGCTGGGGGATGTCATAGTTTTGATGCCGCCGCTTAGTATCAGCCAGGCAGAATTAAAAAAGCTCTTAAAGATTACATTGGAATCTATTTCGATCGTTAAACGTTAACCGCAGGATAGACAAAAAAATGCGGATCCTTGAAATCAGACGTTAAGTCCTATCCTTTTCTTAGATTTTCCTTCATAAGCAACCATTCGCCGGATCGCCCCAAAAGATAGCTTTTATGTTCACAGCATGATTATCAAGCCGCCCGTCGTGTTTTTTTTCTGCTCTGCCTGATGCTCCTGTATTTTCGCTGGCTTTTCAATCGCTAGGGCTGGAGAAATAGAAGATGAGCTTGGTTGCTCGCCCATGGCACCTTCCACCAAATAGAACAAAACAAAAAACCTGATCATGAACAAAGACCAACCATTTAATCAAACAAAGCTAATTGATTATTGATTATAAAACCCATCCACAGCGCACAGCTTATACCTCATGCTTTTTCTTTCTCCTTTATAATGAAGCTCAAGCTCCAGCAAAATAACCCTCTTTATGTAGCATTACGTACGCACAATAATAGACTATACAGAGATTGGGCGGGATCTTCTGGTAAGATGTATAACCTGCCTTTCTGGGCTCTTAGCCACTACATTGTTGTCGCAGACGCTTTTCTCGTCTAAAAATTCAAA
>PEYM01000089.1 GCA_002774365.1 Candidatus Saganbacteria bacterium CG08_land_8_20_14_0_20_45_16
GTTCGGGAAGCGGCGAGTCCGCCGCAGGCGGACGAGGCCTATGTTCAATTAGGAAAACATTGAGGGGAAAAAAATGGGATTAATAAATTTAGAAATACATAGAATGCATCGTTTGCACATATCTCGTTTTTCTAGAGTGCCGTTGAGAGAGGCGAATCGTTTAACTCCTGATCCTTTTTTTACCCCAAATGAAGTTAGAGGTCTGGTTAAGGCGCCAGACAATGCTGCTGCTAATCAGGCGGCAGCGTTTTTAAGTGCTCAGCTTTATCAAGTTCTACAACATAATAGACAAGAGAACACGGCGGCAAGACAGAAGGCGTTCAGGTGGGCAAATACTGTAGAGATTAAGGCAGTAACGGATGATGGGAGTGTAGTACAAGTAGCAGATGTTTCTCCGCTGGTGCGAGCTGATTTGCTAGAAAACGCAACGAGACACTTAGGATTGTTGCCACCCGAAGAGGAGGTGGTCTTAGCAGCAAAGCAAGAGCTATTAGATCGGTTCCAGGATATTGGCTCAATAGATACTTCTTATGATCCAACTATATGGATCGATCTAGATTCTGCTTATGATAATGAGGCTGCTTTAAGGTTGACTCCGGCCATTTGTCCAAGAATTATGGATAAATTGGGACTAAAGGAACTCCCTAAAGATATTATATTTTTTGATGATCGGGAGCTGAAAAAAGGTGGAGCGATTAGTGCTAATAGTGATCGCTGGATTAGAAGAGGCGAGTTGATTCTTCAGGCAGGGCAAGAGTTTTCAGCTTCCGACAGGGAGATGATCTTGGTATTTGGAGATATTCTTTCTGGTATTGTGTTGGGATCTTGGAAAACAGAGGGAGTAAGGGCAATTCTCCACGATGATTTTCTAACTGAATATGGAGCGGTAATCGATAAGTTATCCGATGAATCTATTCCTACGAGCTGTTTGGATAATGAGACTCTTGTAGAAATGTATCACAAAGGTTTTGAGAGAGCAAAAAGAGTAAAAAGTATCTTAACTGAATCAGAGAACGCTTTGTTGATTGTTTTATGTAACAAAAGATCTTTAAGTGAGCACGCTAGAACGTTTGGAAACGGGAAAATATTTTCCGATTCAAGGTTTAAATTTGTGTTTATTGTTGATGACGCGCGAACTGATGATCCATTTTTTGATAAGCCAGAGTTTCGCGCTTTTAATCCAATATCACTTGAATATTTACCAGAGACCTCTCCCCTGGACGCAAAAAAAAGAGAAGATGTGAAAGAACTTTTAGCAATATTACTTTCCCCTTTTATTAATATTAAGGAAAGAACAATCAGAGCTCTAAGAAAAATGGTTCAAGGCGCGGATATAACACTTGAGTTGGATTTTAAGAATCAGCTTCTTAACCCTCAATTAGGTGGTAGTTGGGCGCTGGAGGATAGAGCATTCTTTCTGGATAACTTTCGGCGTCTTGATCGTGATTCGGTTGAATTAGTTGTGAAACTAGCCAATCACTTTGATGGTCCAGGCACAGAAAAATACGACGAAGCATTACATACAGAAGTTATGCTGACAATTAATGCTTTGTGGCCAGGGGTAATTTCAAATAATGAGATACAAGGATATAAAAATATTTATTTTGAAGTGTTTGAGGCGCGCATGAAAAACAGTATAGATACGGCATCGATAGAATCACTTGCCAGATATATGAAAGGTTTTGAAGCGCGAGTGCCAAGAGATGATGGGTATATTGAAGAAATCATTACTCGTTACCATGAATATTTGGCGAGATTACCGTTTAAGGTAGAGACATAGAATGAACGAATTTGACAATAAGATGGTATCTTTCTTGCCCGACAAAAAAGATGTAGAAAAATTATTTTCTTTCCCCTCTAATAGCCGCCAAGCTTGGCAGAAATGGTTTCATCAATCTGGAATCTAGTTGGTTTATCCCCACAAAACTGTCTTTTTTTTGCCTTATAATTAATTGATTGCTACATATTTATTTGATTTTAGGTTTTTTTCCTGGCAATAAGTTTGCTATATATAATGAATCCACCACCGTTGTTAGCGGTGGTATCTCACCCCTCATTGTCTCCCGCTCCGCCCCCACCAATATGGCTGTTAAGCTGGCGGGGTTCGCGCGGGGAATGAGATTAAACTTATACACCCCAATTTAGTATTTTGACTGAAATTTTCCTCAAAAACAACCGAAATATCTTTATGGATGTCACAACTACGACTCGCCAAAAAATAAATTTATCTACTTGCCAAAGGATGCGGCCATGGGATTCTGGACATTCGATCTTTTATCTTTACGAATCAGGTGACAAAGAAACTGTTATCAAAGTTAGTCGGCCTGACCTTATAGACAAAGAAGCAGATGCTCTTGCCAAATTTACGGAAGTCCCATATATCATCCAGCTTATCAGGGTTGTGAATGTTGCGAACTGTTGTAATAAATATTGGGAAAAAGGCCTAGAGCTTCCCTTGATCAAATCAATCCCGTTGTCAAACAGTGGCCAAAACGAGCCTGTCATATCCCCGCTTCAAGCCCTGAAAATCGCCAGAGAGGTAGCTATTGCTTTAATGTTTATCCATCAAAAAGGTCTGGTCCATCGCGATATAAAACCAGAAAATATCCTTGCGACAGAGACTGGGGCAATACTTTTTGATTTTAATTGCGCTGGATATAAAGGTCACACAAGTAATGAAGTTGTCGGGACGTGTGGGTTAGCAGCTCCAGAACTAGGCCTTTTCGGCTACTCCCTTGACTCCCGCGCAGATATCTTCTCATTAGGCGGTACCCTTTTTGAGCTGACAAGCAAGCAAACGGTGTTAAAAAACCAAACTTGTAGGGATTCCCAGTCCCGGCTACAAGCCCAACATGCTGATTTTCTTGATCGGCTACATCAATCAGGGCTTCCTGCAGTTTTCATTGAATTGTTAGAATTTTTGGCCGCCTTTGATCCTATGAATCGTCCGCCAACAGCGTTTAAAGCCTTACTTGAGATAGAAAGAACAATGAGACTGCTTAAGCCTTAAGACCGTGGCTCTTCATCGTCCCCCTCATTGTCTCCCGCTCCGCCCCCACCAATATGGCTATAAAGTTAGCCAAGCAATTAAATATTACGTTGGCGGGGTTCGCGCGGGGGATGAGATTAAACCTTTACTCCGCCTTGACAGCTCCTCACAAATAGTATAATATAAAGTTTGTGAATTGATTCACAAACTTGTGTCAAGCCGCTAAAATCTTGAAAGGGGCAGTAAATGTCAGAGACAAACCACGTTTTAACTACTTGTATCTATTGTGGCTGCGGCTGCGGTTTCTACTTCAAAGTTAAGGACGACAAAATTATCGGGCTTGTGCCAAGCCAAAAGCACCCTATTAGCCAAAGTTCTCTTTGCGTTAAAGGCTGGAACGCTTCAGAATTTGTCCATCACCCCGATCGTTTAACCGACCCATTAATAAAAGAAAATGGCAAGTTCAGAAAAGCAAGTTGGGCTGAAGCCTTGGATTTAGTCGCTAAAAAATTAACCAAGCACGCCCAAGATTCCGGACCAGACTCTCTGGCTTTTTTTGCCTCTGCTAAATGCACTAACGAAGAAAATTATCTGATGATGAAGCTAGCCAGGGCTGTTTTTAAGACCAATAATGTTGACCATTGCGCCAGACTTTGCCACGCCTCAACCGTGGCCGGCCTGGCTGCCTCTTTTGGTTCGGGTGCCATGACCAATTCTATTAATGAAGTTGAGGATTGTGAAGTTATTCTGATCACAGGCTCAAACACCACTGAGCAGCATCCTCTGATCGGCTCCCGCATTATTAAGGCCGCCAAAAAAGGGGCAACTATCATTCTCGTTGATCCCCGCGCGCCCCAACTTGCCCGGCACGCGAAATACCATCTGCAGCAAAATTGCGGCACGGATGTCGCCTGGATGAACGGGATGATGCATATCATCATCAAAGAAGGCTTGGAAGACAAGGAATTTATCAAGAATAACACTGAAGGCTTTGAGGAACTCAAAAAAACCGTTGAAAAATACACGCCGGAATATGTGGAAACAATTACCGGCATCCCGGCGGAAAAACTTAAAGCAGCCGCCCGTGTTTTTGCCCAGAGCCGCAAGTCCAGCATAGTTTACTCGATGGGGATCACCCAGCACACCACCGGGGTTGACAACGTTAGGTCAACTGCCAACCTGGCCATGCTGACAGGGAACATCGGTCGTCCATGCACCGGCGTCAATCCTCTGCGCGGCCAAAATAATGTCCAGGGAGCCTGTGATGTCGGCGCCCTGCCCAATGTCTACAGCGGCTACCAGGCAGTAATTAACCCCAAGAACAAGGAAAAATTTGAAAGGGCTTGGGGGATATCTAATCTACCTGACAAAGTCGGGGCAACGGTTACAATGGTGCCGAGCCTCGCGCTCGAGGGCAAGATCAAAGCCTTGTATATTATGGGTGAGAATCCCATGGTATCAGAACCTAATATTAATCACCTTGAAAAAGCCTATAAAGCCCTGGACTTTTTGGTGGTGCAGGATATTTTCTTAACTGAAACCGCCCAATTTGCCGATGTGGTGCTGCCAGGAGTAAGCTTTGCGGAGAAAGACGGCACTTTTACCAGTACCGAACGCCGAGTCGAACGTTTACGCCAAGCAGTCAGCCCGGTAGGTAGCAGCCGGCAAGACTGGCAGATTATTTGCGATATTGCCAGCCGTTGCGGCTACAAAATGTCTTACCAGTCGCCTAAAGAGATCTTCGCGGAATTGGCTACTGTTACCCCAATTTATCACGGCATGTCTTATGATCGGCTTGAAGAGAATTTTGGTTTGCAATGGCCCTGCCAAACCGCTGACCATCCCGGCACCACCTTTCTACATAAGGACGGCAAGTTTACCAGAGGTAAAGGGGCTTTTGCCGCGATTGAGTATAAACCTCCGGCTGAAATGCCAAATGAGGAATATCCGCTGACCCTGACCACGGGCCGGACATATTTCCATTATCATACCCGCACCCTGACTAAAAGGACCGTCACCCTGGAGCGGGAAATTCCGGAATGCTTCATGGAAATCAATCCGCTGGACGCGAAAAAATACAATGTCAGGAACGGGTCAATGACCAGCGTTTCCTCCCGTCGGGGTACAATTACGGCGCGTGTCCAGGTAACAGACAAGATCAAACCAGGCACTGTGTTTATTCCTTTTCATTTCGCGGAAGCCGCGGCTAACAGATTGACAATTGACGCGTTTGACCCAATTGCCAAAATTCCCGAATACAAAGTTTGCGCGGTTAAGATTGGGGACAAGTAAAATGTCAAATGACCAATTAAAAATGACAAATGAAGGAATAATTAAATTACTAGATAATCTAAAAGGCAAAGCTAATTTATTAGCTCCGCAAAAAGACGAATATGGCGACCTTTATCTGAAAAAGGTCACGGATGCCAGTAAAGTCATAATAAAACATTTTAAACCTTTGATGCCAGTGGTAAGAGAAGTGCTTTTTGGCCAAATCGAAGAGATGATCAAATTCAAAAAAACTCAGGGCGGCGCAGCGCTGGAAAGCATTGACGCTTCGGAAGAAACAATTATTTTTGGTCTGCCAACCTGCGACCTTGAAGGGATTCTTTATAACGATGTTTTTTTTGGACAAAGGGAATTTAGCGATTTCTATTATAATCAGGCGCGTGAAAAGCTGACCCTTATTTCCATTGGTTGTACTACCCCACCTAATGAAACTTGTTTTTGCGCCTCAATGGGCCATGGGCCGATCGCCGAAGATGGCTTTGACCTGCAATTAACTAATGTTGGGAAAGAAACTTTTTTTGTCAATGTTGGCAGTAAAAAAGGCGCCAAGATCGCGGCTGACAACAAAACCCTTTTTGAACCCGCGACTGAAGCTGATCTTAACGCGTTTAATGAGGTAAAAAACAAGGCTAGCCTGCTCCCTGTCGACAAAAAGATTAATAAAGCCAGGGCTTTAGATAAGATGGGCCGCGAAGCGCTTGATGAAAAAATGATCATTGAGATCAGCGACCGCTGTATTTCTTGCGGCGCTTGCAATTACACCTGTCCAACCTGCACCTGCTTTAATGTGGTTGACCATGCCAAGGACGGCGACGGCACGCGAAAACGCGTTCTTGATTCTTGTATTTTGGGCGGTTATTTTAGAATGGCGGGCGGCCACAACCCTAAACCAAAAAAAGACGAACGCACCAGAAACCGTTATTTCTGCAAGTTTGAATGGGACAAGGAAAAATTTGGCGATTCCGGCTGCCTGGGCTGCGGACGCTGTCTTGATGCCTGCCCGGTCAAGATTGATATTAAAGAAGTCATTGGGTCACTAAGCTAAAGGGGGGACAAAAATGAGCAAATTCACAACCAGTGTAAAAACAAAAGAACAAAGCGGTAACGAATACCTTCCGCGGTCAGCCTCTATTGTCAAGATCAAAGACCTTAACGCGGAAGTCCGCCATTTTACCTTAAAATTTAGTGACGGCCAGGCTTTTGAATTTAAGCCCGGACAATTTGTAGAGGTTTCGCTTTTCGGCATTGGCGAAGCGCCCATCTCAATCACTTCAACCTTTGAAAGGGGCGACGCGCTGGAAATCGCGGTGCGCCGAGTCGGCAGTTTAACCCAAGCCCTGCATCAGCTGAAAGTTGGCGATGAAATCTTTGTGCGCGGGCCATATGGCAATACTTTCCCCTGGCAAGAATTAAAAGGCAAAGACATTATTTTCGTGGCCGGCGGCATTGGACTGCTCCCCTTGCGTTCGGTCATGAACGCGATTTTCCACCACAGAAAAGATTACGGTAAGATTTGGGTGCTTTACGGCTCAAAATGCCCGACAGATTGTGTTTATACCGATGAGCTTGCCGCCTGGAACCGGATCGAGAATGTTCAAGTGCTACAAACCGTGGATTCTCCGGCAGCCGGCTGGCAGGGCAATGTGGGATTAGTGACCACACTTTTTGAAAAACTCGATTTTAATCCTGAAAATACAATCGCTTATCTCTGCGGGCCGCCGATCATGATTAAATTTACCAGCCTGACCCTGGAAGATAAAGGCCTGCGGCCGAATGATATTATCACCACCATGGAAATGCACATGAAATGCGGGATTGGTAAATGCGGCCACTGCATTATTGGCCATAAATACTGCTGCACCGACGGCCCTGTTTTTACGTACGCGCAACTAAAAACTTTGGGAGCGGAAGAATAACCAGACGAGAAAGGGATGTGATAGCCAAAAACCAGTTGATTTGTGCCTATTTTTTTTAGGAGGATAAAATGAAAAAGATCTCTGCTTTATTTGTTTTGGTTCTTTTTGTCTTGTCAACTGCCGGCTTGGCTCTTGATTTAAGTTCCTTGAAGGTCAACGGCGATTTTCGGGCCAGATACACCATGAACCAGAACGCCACTAACGATACCTTTACAGTTGCCAGAGCCAGGATAAAAATTTCCGGCAACGTAACAGATGACCTGTTTGTTGTAGTCCAACCCGACTTTGCGGGCCTATCACTCGCCACCCCAGCTGTCACCCTGGCCGACGCCTATGGACAATTAAATATGGGGGCAATTAAAGTCCGCGCCGGACAATTTCTAGTCCCTTTTGCCTATGATTCAGGCGCTTATAAAACAATCATTTATCCTTCTCACTACAATGTTATTGTAGCTGATCGGGATTTTGGGATGGCGTTGCTTGGCAAAGTTAGCGAAGCCTCTTTTATGGCTAGCTTAACCAACGGCAACCGCTCTGGCCAAGACAGCAACAAATCAAAAGATATTGCTGCCAGGGTCATTCTCCCTACGCCTGTAGCTGAAGTCGGGGTTTCTGGATATTATGGGACTGGCAGCACCGCAACCACACTACAATCGTATGGTGCTTATTTAAAATCTGCGATTGCCCAAAATGATGTAATTGCCGAATATGTTGGCGGCGATAGTTGGGGCGGGACACCAGGGATATCAACAAAAATCAGCAATGCTTATTTGCAAATCAGCAAAAAGATCGGGGACCTAGAACCATTAGTTCAATACGAAATTTATGATGTTGACACCAGCGTCGCCAACAACGCGGTTAACACCTTAACAGTTGGCTTAAACAAGTATCTTGATGAAAAGTCTCGCTTAATGATCAACTACAACATGATCGGTGAAGAGACTGTCTCTGTTGATAACAATACCTTGGTGCTGCAAGCCCGGGTAGTTATCTAAATTATACAACTCCGACCCTGCCCCTCCCATGTGGAGGGGCAGGGCGATAGGGCCAAGCCGGCAACAGCTTGACCTCCCATTATGGAAAGGAGCAACAAGTGAAAAAGTTTTTATTAAGTTTATTAGCCCTGATTCTTTTCATTTCCCCTACCCTGGCTATTGATGTCATTAAACTAGCCACGACAACTTCTACGGATAATTCTGGACTCTTAGCCAAACTTTTGCCACCGTTTGAATCAAGATATGGTGCGCGCGTTGATGTTATTGCCGTAGGGACCGGCAAAGCGATTAAGCTGGGAGAAAACGGCGATGTTGACGTGGTTTTAGTCCATGCCCGCACTGCCGAGGATAAATTTGTAGCCAATGGCTTTGGGATTAACCGGCGAGATGTCATGTACAACGACTTTGTGATCTTAGGACCACAAAATGACCCAGCAGGCGTAAGATCTGCTAAGACAGCAGCCGAAGCCCTGGAAAAAATCGCTACCAAAAAAGCTGTTTTTATCTCAAGAGGAGATGATTCTGGGACTGACAAAAAGGAAAAAGAGCTCTGGCAAGCGGCCAATATTACACCAAGCGGGAGCTGGTACAACGCTGTTGGCCAAGGGATGGGGGCGACAATGCAGATAGCCAATGAAAAACAAAGCTACACCCTGGCTGACAGGGCTACCTACCTGGCATATATGAATAAGATAGATTCAAAAATCGTTTTTGCAGGAGAAGATTCACTCTTTAATCCTTATGGGGTTATTGCGGTTAACCCGGCCAGACATAAAAAGAGTAATTATATGGGGGCCATGGCCTTGATTGCCTGGCTCACCTCTGTCGACGGCCAAAAAATCATTAAAGATTTCCAGATCAATAGCCAACCGTTGTTTATTCCGGTAGCAATAAAATAAGATGAACTATATCAGCCAGTCGGCAGCTAAAGCGTTTGAGTTAATCGCCAGTTTTGATCCTGATGTATATTTTATCGTCTGGACATCGATCAAATTGGCCACAACCTCCGCGCTTTTAGCTACCCTGGCTGGTGTCCCTCTGGGTTTATTTTTGGCTATCAAAAATATTAAAGGCAAAAGAATTATTGCCACCCTGCTTAATACCCTAATGGCGGTCCCCACCGTCGTGGTCGGCCTCCTGGTTTATTCTTTCTTGACCCGTCAGGCTTTGCTGGGCTCATGGGGCTTGCTCTTTACGCCGTCAGCCATAATAATCGGCCAGTTTATCCTGGCCTGTCCAATTATTACGGCCATGGTCTTTTCGACCGCGCAGGGCAACAACAAGCATATTCTTAAAACCGCTTATGGTTTGGGCGCCAATCACTACCAGGCGATAAAAACCCTTTTATGGGAGATAAAAACCCCGCTGCTGGCCGCGTTGATGGCGGGGTTTGGCAGGGTTATCGGCGAGGTTGGCATTTCCATGATCCTGGGCGGCAACATCTACAGGGTGACTAGAACTATGACTACCGCCATTGCGCTGGAGACCTCAAAAGGCGAGTTTTCCCTGGCCCTGGCTTTGGGCTTTGTTCTTTTATTAATCGCGCTAACAATTAACGGCTGTGTCCAATATTTTAGTTATCAGGCGGAAAAATAAAATGTATAAAGTGGAAAACCTTAAACAAAGTTATGGTGAAAAAATAGTTTTTGAAGGGGTAAGCTTAACTTTTGAAAAAGCCAGGATCTATGCCTTAGTCGGTGAAAACGGCGCCGGAAAAACTACTTTACTGGAAACAATCGCCGGCTTTGCCCCGCCTATAGAGGGGACTATCTCTTTGGCCGGACACAAAATAAGCTTTTGCCTGCAAAAGCCGCATCTCTTTAATACAAATGTTGAAAAAAACATTTTTTACGGTCTAAAATTAAACAAAAGAGGAGCCGACACTTTTAGTGTCGGGACCAGAGTAAAGCAAATAGCTAAACTTTTGGGTCTTTCTCATTTACTAAAGAAAAATGCGCAACAGCTTTCCGGCGGCGAAGCCCAAAAAGTCGCCTTGGCCAGGACCTTAATTTTAGACACCCCATTAATTTTGCTGGATGAGCCAACAGCCAATCTTGATGAAGAAAGCATTGCTATCTTTGAGAAACTACTAATAGAGAGTAAGGCAAAAGGCTGCACCATTATCCTAGCCACCCATCAGTTGGAATTGGCTTATCGCTTAGCTGATGAAGTTATCACGATGGAAGACGGCATCAAGCCAAGGAACCAAGAGTTTCACTCTCGGGTTCCTTGCAAAGAAATTAGGACTAATGAAAGTTCTGTTTTGGAACCTGAGGCTAAAAGCCTCGGTTCCAGGTGAAAAATGAGCGAAAAAGTCATTTATCATTATGTTTTTAGAACGTACAAAGGGCGTTTTATTCTTATAGACAAAGACTCTGTAGATTTTCTTTATACTATTTTTAAAGAGATTTGCAATCAAAAGGGTTTTGAAATTCTTAAATGTAAAATATTAGCTGATCATGTGCACATATTACTTAAGTTTGAACCAAGGCATCAAATAGAATATGTCATGAGAATGCTTAAAGGGATTTCTTCCAGGGAATTCTTCAAAAAGTTCAGAACGAATCGTTATGAATATAGAAAATTATGGGGGCGATCATATTTTAGCGAACAGATCACCGAAGAAAAATTACCAGCACTAATTAATTATATAGAAAATCAAGAAAAAAATCATATTGATAAAAGATATATGGGTAAGGAACCGATCCGCCGCGGCGGATCAGGTTCCGCAAAAACGAATGGAGAAAATGAATGATAAAAGCAGCCAAAGCGTTAAATATCGTTTTAAAGCATGCTAAAAGCCTTGGGACAGAAAAAATCCCTCTTTCCGCAACACTTGGTCGAGTTTTGTCAGAGAATATTTATTCCGATATAGCGATGCCCCCCTTTGATCGCTCGGCTATGGATGGTTTTGCAGTAAATTCAAAGGATAAGTCAAAAGCTTTTGAGATTATCGAAGATATTCCTGCAGGAAAAGTTCCAAAAAAAATGATTAAATTTGGTCAATGCGCCAGAATTATGACAGGAGCAATGCTGCCAAAAGGAACAGACAAAGTTATTAAAGTCGAAGATTCGGAACCTGCGACTAAAAGTCGCGGTTCCTCAACATTTAAGGAACCGAAAGTTTTACTCTCGGGTTCCTTAAAATCCAACGTTTCAAAAGCCGGCGAAGACATCAAAAAAGGGCAACTCATACTCAAAAAAGGGACAAAACTCCGCCCTCAAGAAGCCGCGATGCTGGCCACGGTTGGCAAAACAAAAGTTAAAGTCCTGCGTCAGCCAAGAGTTGCCGTAATTTCTACAGGCTCAGAATTGGTGGAGCCAAACCACAAGCCGAAAGCCGGCCAAATCCGCAACAGTAATGCCTCCATGCTTTTGCTGCAATTAAAAAGACAAGGAATAGACGGACAATACTTAGGCATTGCCCGTGATAATTTTGTGGCTACCAGGAAATTAATTCAAAAAGGCTTAAAACAAGCAGACATTCTTTTGCTCTCCGGCGGGGTTTCTGTTGGTGATTATGATTTTGTGCGCGAAGTTTTGAAAAGCTGTGGGGTTAAAGTCCATTTTAATAAAGTGGCGATCAAACCAGGCAAACCAACTGTTTTTGGCACCAAAGGGAAAAAGGTTGTTTTTGGCCTGCCTGGCAACCCTGTTGCTGTCCTGGTAATTTTTGAACTCTTTGTCGTCCCTGCCCTTGATAAAATCGTCGGCCGCAGGACAAAAGACAATTTTACGCCGATGAAACTGCTTAAAGATTTTAAGCGCAGGGATACTAAGAGAGAACAATACTATCCAATAAAAATCACGAGAGGGAACCGAGACTTTCAGTCTCAGGTTCCCGATACTTTCGCAGCACCCTTAGTTTTCCACGGCTCTGCCCATATGCAAGCCTTAACAAAAGCTGATGGAATTATGCAAATCAAGAACGGGATTAAAAACGTAAAAAAAGGGGCAATGGTCAATGTTAGACCGATTTAACCGGGAAATATATTATTTAAGGATTTCAGTAACTGATCGCTGTAACCTGCGCTGTACATACTGCATGCCGGAGGCAGGCATTAAATTAAAATCACACCAGGAGATTTTAAGCTTTGAAGAGATTGAAGAGTTGGTTAAAACAGCGGTCAGGCTCGGCTTTTATAAATTCAGATTAACCGGTGGAGAACCCCTGGTTAGACGCGGAATTGTTCAGCTGGTCCAGAAAATAGCTCAAATTAACGGGGTTAAAACACTCGCGATGACCACCAATGGTTTGCTGCTTGATAAATACGCCAAGGAGCTAAAAGCTGCCGGATTAAGTCGCTTAAATATTAGTTTGGACTCGCTCAAACCTGACAGATATAAGGAAATTACGCGCGGCGGAGATTTAAATCAAGTTTTGGCCGGTATTAAGGCCGCAGGGGAAGCTGGTTTTACAAAAACCAAACTTAACGTTGTTATTATCGATGGTTTTAATGAGGATGAAAAAGAAAACCTCAAAGAGTTTGCAGCTGATAATAATATGAAGGTCCGCTTTATCAAAAAAATGGACTTAAAAAGTGGTGATTATTACGGGGTTGAAGGGGGAGATGGAGGGAATTGCTCCATCTGTAATCGCTTAAGGGTCACGGCTGACGGCAAGATTCGCTCTTGTCTCTTTTCAGACGATGAAATAAACTTAAGACAAGAAGGGTTTGAGGCAGGACTTAAAAAAGCAATTGCTAATAAGCCGAAAAAGGGACATAAATCGCTAAAAAGGGAGATGATCCAAATTGGCGGCTAAATTTAGTCACACTGATAAAAAAGGCAAAGCTAAAATGGTAGATGTCGGCAGTAAGCCTGATGTCAAAAGGATTGCCATTGCCAAGGGGTCGATCTTTCTTGCCAAAGAAACAGTCAAGCTCATCAAGGCTAACCAAATGAAAAAAGGCGATGTCCTGGCCGTGGCTAAAATTGCCGGGATCCAGGCAGCCAAGCAAACCAGCAGCCTAATTCCCTTGTGCCATCCCCTACCCTTAACCAACATTGACGTAAACCTGGAGATTAAAGCAGATAAAATTAATATTGAGGCTAAAGTTGAATGCACGGGCAAAACAGGGGTAGAAATGGAAGCCCTAACAGCAGTTTCAGTCGCAGCTTTAACAGTTTACGATATGTGTAAAGCTGTCGACAAAAAAATGAAAATTGGGGAGATTTATTTATGGCAAAAATCAAAGCAGTCTGTATAAGCTCTGTCCGAGGTCCAAAGTCTAGGGTTGAGGCAATTAATTTAATCAAAGACCTTGGGGTTGAAAATGATTATCACGCTAAGGGTGGACTACGCCAGGTTAGCTTACTGGCTAATGAATCAATCCAAAAACAAATTGCCAAGGGTATTAGACTAGAAGACGGCGCTTTTGGAGAAAATATCATTACCGAGGGGATCGAACTAACAAAACTAGCCATCGGCCAAAAGCTCCAAGTCGGCGAAACAGAATTAGAAATCACCAAGATCGGCAAAGAGTGCGTGGAGCGCTGTATTATTTATCATCAGACAGGCGACTGCATTATGCCCAGAGAGGGGGTCTTCGCCAAGGTATTGAAGGGCAGTAAAGTTAAAGCAGGAGACGTAATTCAGTGAAATTAGGAATAATTACTGTGTCTGATAAAGGTTCCAAAGGCGAGCGTGAAGACTTAAGCGGCCCAGCAATCCGCGCCAGCCTAAAAGCCGACGCTTACGAATACCAAATCGTCCCTGATGAAGTAAAAGATATTTCTGAGGCGATTGTTAATTTTGTTGATGAAAAAAAATGTGATCTAGTCTTAACCACCGGCGGCACAGGGCTGTCACTCCGCGACGTTACCCCAGAAGCAACCAAACAAGTTCTTGACCGGGAAATCCCAGGGATCGCCGAAATTATGAGAAGCGAGTCATATAAAATTAAAAAAACCGCCCTGCTCTCCCGCGCTATCGCTGGTCACCGAAAAAAAAGCTTAATCATAAATTTACCAGGGAGCCCAAAAGCAGTTAAAGAATGCCTCAAAATAGTCGAGCCAATTATCAAACACGCGTTAGGGGTTTTAGAAAAGGGGAGCGTTGAATGCGGGGCTTAGAAATAACCAGAAATTAGAAAATCTTCGCCGACTTTTTCGCAAGTTACCTCTTTTAGTTTAATTGCTTGTGCTGGCAGTTGAACCCCCTCCCCCTCCACCCCTGTCTTAGCAGTTCGTCCTCCAAAAATCTTAGGGGCGATGATAAAGTGAGCCTTGTCAACGAACTTGGCAGATAGAAAAGAAGCATTAACTTCCCCACCCCCCTCAACCAAGAGGCTGGTTATTTTCAGCTGGCCAAGCTTTTTGAGAAGCTCGCGAAGATTAATTAAGCCTTTTTTTTCAGGCAAGACAAGTATCTCCGCACCCTTGGCCTGAAGTTTTTTCAGCCTCTCTTTAAGCGCGGCTGGCCCAACGGCAATAATCGTCCTAGCCTCCCCATTTAAAGTTTTCGCTTTGAGCGGGGTACGCGCATAAGTATCTAAAATTATTCTAATGGGATTTTTAATTTTTTCAACTAAACGAGTAGTAAGCTCTGGGTCATCAACCAAGACATTATTAATCCCCACTAAGATCGCGTCATAAACATTGCGCAGGTGATGGGCAAATTTTAGGCTGGCTGGCCCTGCCACCCAACGGCTGGCCCCTGTTTTGGTGGCAATTTTGCCGTCAATCGTCATCGCAGATTTTAAAACGACAAAAGGCAACTTGGTCGTAAAATATTTGACAAAGACCTCGTTAAGCTGCTTGGCTTCTTTTTCGAGTAAACCAACCCGAACCTTAACCCCATGGCGCCGGAGCTTTCTAAAGCCTTGGCCATTGACCAAGGGATTAGGATCTTTCATCGACACAACAACCTCTTTTATCCCGGCCTTAATAATTGCGTCAACACAGGGGGGATTATTCCCGTAATGGCTGCAAGGCTCAAGGTTAACATAGATGATGGCCCCCTTCGCTTTTCCCCCTGCCTTCTCTATTGCCCAAGCCTCAGCATGCGGGGTTGCCACCTCACCATGATAGCCAACTGAAATCACCCCACACTTTTTGACCAGAACCGCCCCGACCATTGGGTCAGGGGTAGTCCGCCCTTCGGCCGATTTAGCCAAGGCATGGGCTTGCTGCATGAAATTTAAGTCCGCTTGACTCCACATGCTTATTATTTTAGCACATAATTATTATCTTTCTCCTTCTTAACAAAGAGAAGATGTCCGCCATATGAGAAAAAAAGGGGCACAGAGGAATTGAAAGTTCTAGAATTTACCGATAGCTAAGCAAAAAGCAGCCCCCCAAATAAATAATTGAGCCAGCGTTGCGTTTTTCGCTTGAACCTAGTATATTATATAATAAATATTAGGTAATAAAGAGGGAGGCGGCTATGAGCTACGGCAGCAGGCAAAGGGATAATCCATCGGGACAGTATAATTACTTTAAAAGGATACCGCAGGG
>PEYM01000057.1 GCA_002774365.1 Candidatus Saganbacteria bacterium CG08_land_8_20_14_0_20_45_16
TAGGTACTAAATAATTTCATGAAGAAAAAACTAAAAACAATTAATGTTGTAGGTGCCAGGCCAAATTTCATGAAAATTGCTCCGATTTGGCATGAGCAGGTTAAAGAGAGTGAATATTTTGATCCGCTAATTCTTCACACCGGCCAACATTATGATAAAAACATGTCGGACGCTTTTTTTACTGACTTAGAACTTCCTTCCCCAGATATCTATCTTGGGGTAGGGTCTGGTTCACATGCTGTGCAGACCGCGGATGTTATGGTTAAATTTGAAGAAGTTTGTCTTAAGGAAAATCCGGATTTGGTAATAGTAGTGGGAGATGTTAATTCTACTCTTGCCTGTAGCTTGGTTGCCGCTAAAATGCGAATCCCTGTTGCGCATGTTGAAGCAGGACTACGCAGTTTTGACCGGACCATGCCGGAAGAAATCAACCGCAAATTGACTGATTCGATCTCAGATTTATTATTTACTACATCTGTTGATGCGGATGAGAATCTTAAAAATGAAGGGATCTCCAGTGAAAAGATCTTTTTTGTGGGAAATGTAATGATCGATACGCTTTTAAAATTTAAGCAGAAAGCAGTTTTTCCGTCTATTGTTTCCGGACCTTATGCTGTTTTGACTTTGCATCGACCTGTTAATGTAGATGATCGGCAGTCTTTCAGCCGCATTGTTGAGGCTGTTGTAGAAATTTCTTCCAAGGTGCCGGTGGTTTTTCCTGTTCATCCTAGGACCTGGAAACAAATACAGGTTTTTGGCCTCGATGGGAAACTCAAGCAGCCAGGGATAAAAATTGCTGATCCTTTGTCTTATTTGGAGTTTTTAGGCCTTATGGCCAAGGCTTTGTTTGTTTTAACTGATTCTGGCGGGATTCAAGAAGAGACAACGGTTTTACAGGTTCCTTGTTTAACATTAAGAGAAAACACAGAGAGGCCTGTAACAGTCACCGAAGGGACTAATCTGCTTTTAGGAACAAATAGGGAATTAATTATTAGTGAGAGCTTAAAAATTATAAATGGTAAAGGTAAAACTGGCCTGATCCCAAAGTTTTGGGATGGCAAAGCTGCTGAGAGGATAATAAAGGTTTTAAAGGAGCAATTGTGAAACAGGTTTTAATTAAACAAGGGAAGGTTTTGGTTGAAGAAGTTCCTGCGCCAGTTGTAACAAGCGGAACAGTATTAGTAAAGGTGGCAAATTCTTGTATTAGTACTGGAACTGAAAGCGCGGTTATTGCGGGTTCTGCTGAGTCTCTGCTAAAACGGGCAATGCGGCAGCCGGAAAAAATTAAGCAAGTTTTAAATATTGCGATTAATCAGGGGATTAATAAGGCGATTAATTTAGTAGGGGCGGCAAAACAGGCAACTACAATTGTTGGTTATAGCTGTTCTGGTGTGGTTATAGACAAAGGTAAAGATGTCTCCGATATTAATATTGGAGATAAGGTGGCTTGTGCTGGGTCTGAAGCGAATCATGCAGAGATAGTGTGTGTCCCGCGTAATTTAGTTGCGGGTATTCCAGAAGGAGTTGGGTTTCCAGAAGCATCTACTACTACTCTGGGGGCAATTGCTATGCAGGGAATAAGAAGAGCAACTCCTACTCTTGGAGAAACCTTTGTTGTAATTGGTTTAGGGGTTTTGGGGCAAATTACAGTCCAATTGCTTAAAGCGAGTGGTTGTAATGTTATAGGGATTGACCTTGATTTAGACAGGATAAAGATTGCAAGGTCTCTTGGTATGGATTTGAGCACGGCTTCTTTGTCAGATGATGCGATTAGCCAAATTAAAATGTTTACTAATGGTTTTGGGGTGGATGGGGCAATTATTACCGCTGCGACTTCTTCAAGTGCATTGGTTTCTTCTGCTTTTAAGATGTGCCGTAAAAAAGGGAGAGTGGTTTTGGTTGGGGATGTGGGGCTGGATTTAAAGCGGGAAGATTTTTATCAGAAAGAGATAGATTTTTTAATATCCACTTCCTATGGCCCTGGGCGATATGAGCCCAACTACGAAGACAAAGGTCTTGATTATCCTATTTCCTATGTCCGTTGGACGGAAAACCGAAACATGCAGGCCTATTTACACCTATTGAAAGACGGTAGCATTAATATAAAACCTTTAATAGAACAAGTCTTTGATATTAATGATGCGGACAAGGCTTATGGGGCAATTGATAGTAATGGTAAAAAGCCGGTCATAACTTTACTAGATTATTCCGAAGGACCAAACAAAGAGATATCAAGAAAAATTGCAAATCCGTTATATAAGCCCGCGAATAAAAATAAGACTATAGGGGTTGCAGTGGTGGGTGCGGGGATTTTTGCCAAAGAAACGCATTTGCCCAATTTAAAAAGCCTTTCTCATCTTTATCATTTGGAAGCAGTGCAAAACAAAAGCGGTGCAAATGCCAAAATCACTGCGCGCCAATTTGGAGCAAGATATGCTACAACTGATTTTCAAGAAATACTGGATGATAAAAACATTGGCGCAGTTATCATTGCTACCAGACATGATTTACATGCAGAATTGATTTTGAAGGCTTTAAAAGCAGGTAAGCATGTTTTAGTAGAAAAACCTTTAGCATTAAAGCAACAGGAACTGGACCAAATTGTAGCATTTTATCAAACAGATCAAACGGCAGCGTTACCTGTTCTTTTGACAGGGTTTAACCGCAGGTTTTCGGTTTATTTGGCAAAGATCAAAACTTTGACCCAAGAACGGTCTGGTCCAATGATAATTAACTATGTAATGAATGCAGGCTATATCCCGCTTGATCACTGGGTGCATACAGAAGAAGGGGGCGGGAGAAATATAGGGGAGGCTTGCCATATTTATGATCTTTTTACTTTCTTGACCGGTGCAAAGGTAAAGAATGTTGATGTTAAACCAATCAGGACAAAGAGTGCTTATTATTCCGAAAATGACAATTTTGTTGCAGCGATCCAATTTGAAGATGGTTCTGTAGCAAATTTAATTTATACGGCCCTTGGCAGTTCTACTTATCCCAAGGAAAAAATGGAACTCTTTTTTGATGGAAAGGTCTTATTACTTGATAATTATAAGACTTTA
Source organism: Candidatus Saganbacteria bacterium CG08_land_8_20_14_0_20_45_16 (assembly GCA_002774365.1). Classification (GTDB taxonomy): domain Bacteria; phylum Margulisbacteria; class WOR-1; order O2-12-FULL-45-9; family O2-12-FULL-45-9. The sequence goes on from PEYM01000057.1 coordinate 3,063, forward strand.
ACAATCAATGCCAGTAAAAAACCGGTGGTAAATACCAAGGTGATAGATAAAGGACATAAAGAAGAACTAGTTGCTTTTGCCAATACTATTTTAAATGGCGGAGAGTGGCCAATCCCTCTTTGGCAGCAGATCCAGGCAACGGAGATTAGTTTTAAGGTTGAGGAGAGAATAAGAAGGGATAAAAGGTGAAGTTATGAGTAAACGAGCGTTAATTACAGGAGTAACCGGACAAGATGGGGCTTATTTAGCAAAATTCTTAATTGAAAAAGGATATGAAGTTTTTGGGACTTACAGAAGACTTTCTTCCCCTAATTTTTGGCGTCTTCAGAGCTTGAATATTGCCGATCGTATCAATTTGATCCCCGCAGACCTGCTTGACGGTACATCTATTGTTGAAGCAATGGAAATTTCCAAACCCGATGAAATATATAATTTAGCTGCCCAGAGTTTTGTTGGAGCGTCTTTTGAACAGCCAATAGGAACAGGAGAAATAACCGGATTGGGTACAATGCGTGTTTTAGAAGCAATAAGACAGGTTAACCCTAAAGTCAGGATGTATCAGGCCTCAACTAGCGAACTATACGGAAATGTCAATCAGTCGCCGCAAAATGAAGATGTGCCATTTCATCCGGTTTCTCCTTATGCGGCTGCTAAGCTATATGGTTATTGGACGGTAAAGATTTATCGTGAAGGCTATAATATTTTTGCATGCAATGGGATTCTTTTTAACCACGAATCCCCGCTAAGGGGCTTGGAGTTTGTGACCAGAAAGATATCCAATGCAGTAGCTAAAATTGCATTGGGGATAGACAATATTATTGAAATAGGTAATTTAGATGCAAAGAGGGATTGGGGATATGCTCCCGAATATGTAGAATCAATGTGGCTTATATTGCAACAAGATAAGCCTGACGATTTTGTCATAGCAACAAATGAATCTCATTCTGTAAAAGAATTTATGGAGAAAGCATTTAGTGTGGTTAATTTGGATTGGCAGAAATACGTTAAAATTAATAAAAAGTACAACAGGCCTTTGGACATTAATTTGCTTTTAGGGGACGCATCAAAAGCAAAAAACAAATTGGGCTGGGAGCCCAAGGTCAAGTTTGACCAGCTGGTAGAAATTATGGTTAAAGAAGACTTGTTACGGTGGGAAAGATTTAAAAAAGGAGAACATTTTCCTTGGGATGCTTCTAATTATATGAGTGAAACAAAAATATTGACCAGGAGCTTAAAAACATGATTCCTGTGGCAGTACCATCTATTGGAGAGAAGGAACTTGAATACGTAACCGATGCCGTAAAGTCGGGTTGGGTTTCTTCTCAAGGCAAATATGTGTACAAGTTTGAAAAAAAGTATGCAAAATATTGTGGTACAAAATACGCATCTTCTGTGGCAAATGGGACCGTGGCCTTGCATTTGGCCCTAAAGGTTTTGGGGATTGGCAACGGGGATGAGGTCATAATCCCTGCACTTGCCTATATTGCTGTTGCCAATGCAGTTGTTTATACAGGTGCAAAACCGGTTCTTGTTGATTCACAAGATTCAACCTGGTGTATAGATCCCGATAAAATTGAAGAGAAAATAAATAAAAATACAAAGGCAATAATTCCGGTCCATATTTATGGGCACGCTGCAGATATGGACCCAATCTTAGCACTGGCTAAAAAACATGAATTATTTGTCATTGAAGATGCTGCAGAAGCGCACGGTGCAGAGTATAAAGGAAAAAAAGTTGGCAGTTTAGGAGATATAGGGGTATTTAGCTTTTATGGCAATAAGATTATTACTACTGGTGAGGGCGGGATGTTAACCACTAATAATCAAGATTACTATGAGAGAGCCCAATTTTTAAAAAGTCAGGCCATGTCTAAAACTGAAAGATATGTTCATCCTGAAATTGGTTTTAATTATCGCCTAACCAATATTCAGTCGGCGATTGGCTTGGCACAGTTAGAGCAGTTGGACCTATTTATAGAAAAGAAACGCAGGATAGCAAAAAAATACAACCAGTTGTTAGCAGGGATTAAAGGGATATCTTTGCCGCCAGAGGCAGATTGGTGTAAAAGTATTTTTTGGATGTATTCGATCCTGGTGGATAAGGAATACAGGATGGATAGAGACACATTAATGGGGCAATTGTTTGATAAAGGAGTTGAAACCAGGCCGTTTTTCCCATGTGTTCATAATCAGCCTCCGCATAGGCAATCATTAGATGCTCCCGTAGCTGAGGGTTTGTCAGTCAGAGGGATAAATTTGCCTACATCTGTTAGCTTGAAAGATGATGAGATTGAATATATTTGTTCGGTGATTAGAAAAAAATAAAATTCTCTATAGAGGATAAAAATGAGTTGTTTAAATGTTAAACGATAAGACGATTTTAATTACTGGTGGTACAGGATCATTTGGTAAAAAATTTATCGAAATTGTATTAAAAGAGCATAAGCCTCGTAAACTTATAATTTACAGCCGAGATGAAATGAAACAATTTGAGATGCAAGAGCAACTTAAAGATTGGAATGTCTTAAGATTCTTTATCGGAGATGTGCGGGATAAGGAGCAGCTTTCTTTGACTATGTCCGGGGTAGATTATATAATACATGCCGCAGCTTTAAAAATAGTGCCGGCCATGGAATATAATCCGGGAGAAGCAATCAAAACCAATGTAATCGGTGCTATGAATATTATTGAGTGTGCGATTAAACATGGGGTTAAAAAAGTTATTGCTTTAAGTACAGATAAGGCATGTAACCCGATTAATCTTTATGGGGCTACAAAATTATGTTCTGATAAGTTATTTGTAGCAGCAAATGCATATTCTGGTTCTGCGGAAATGCGGTTTTCTGTTGTTAGATATGGGAATGTGGTTGGAAGCAGGGGGAGTGTTGTCCCGTTTTTCAGGGGAAAAAGAAAAGAAGGAGTAATCCCCATTACTGATCCACGAATGACACGGTTCTGGATTACTTTGGAGCAAGGGGTCCGTTTTGTTCTGAAAAATCTAAAGAGAATGCATGGGGGGGAAGTTTTTATTCCCAAAATTCCTAGTATGAATATTATGGATTTGGCAAAAGCTGTTGCGCCAGAGTGTGAAACAACCATTATTGGTATTCGTCCGGGAGAAAAACTGCATGAAGTTATGATTTCAGCTGATGATTCTTATAATACGATTGAACTTGATGATGCTTATGTAATTAAGCCTGCTTTTACTTGGTGGGACCATGGTAATCATATGGAGGGAAAATCAGTCCCCGATAGTTTTTATTATAGTAGTGATACAAACAAAGAATGGCTTACAATCCCGCAGTTACAAGAGATGATAGGTGAATAATATTGCTTAAAATTCCTTACGCAACCCAATGGATTGACGATGCTGATACAAAAGCAGTTACAGAGGCTTTGCGTTCAGATTATTTGACACAAGGGCCAAGAGTTAAAGAATTTGAAGAGAAAGTTGCTCGTTACTGTGGGGCCCAATATGCTGTGGCAGTTAATTCGGGTACCGCTGCTCTCCATATTGCCTGTCTTGTTGCAGGCATAGGGCCTGGAGACGAGGCAATAACTTCCCCCATTACTTTTGTTGCTTCTGCAAATTGTATAGTATATTGTGGAGGGAGACCGGTTTTTTCAGAAATTGATCCACAAACAATAAATATTGAACCTAAAGAAATTGAAAAACATATAAATTCCCAGACAAAAGCCATAATTCCAGTTCATTTTGCAGGCAATCCTTGTGAGTTGGAAGAGATTCAATCTATTGCTCAGCAACATGGCCTAATAGTAATTGAAGATGCTTGTCATGCTTTAGGGGCAGAGTATAAAGGGTCAAAAATAGGTTCGTGTAAGTATTCTGATATGACGGTTTTAAGCTTTCATGCTGTAAAACATATTACGACAGGTGAGGGCGGAATAGTGTTGACAAATAACAAAGATTATTATGCAGAAGAATATGGGGCAGGCGAAATTTTGTTAAATTCCATTGATCGTGACGGTTCAAAAAAAGGGTATGATCTTGACCTTATTAGACAAGTTGTTGAAGCGGTAAATATCCCGGTAATTGTTTGTGGGGGAGTCAGCCATCCCAAACATTTTTTGGAAGCAATGAAACTTGATGTTTCGGCAGTGGCCGCGGCTAATTTTTTTCATTATACAGAGCATAGTGTTGTAGCTGTAAAACAATTCCTAAAAGCTGCCCAAGCCGATATTCGTCTCGATTCATATGCAACCTATAATAATTTTAACTTTGACCAACTTGGACGAGTCCAAAAACTTGAAGATCCGGTACTGGAAAAACTGCGTTTTGAGTATATTCCGGAGGAAGTAATATGAGGTATTGTAAACGCTGTCTTTATCCAGAAAATCATCCTTTAAATATTACTTTTGATGAACAAGGTGTTTGCAGTGGGTGTCGAATCCACGAGGAGAAAGATATTCTTGATTGGCAGGAACGAAAAGAGAAGTTGGGTAAAATATTTGATGAATTTAGGTCCACCTCTCGTAATATTCATGATTGCATAATACCTGTTACTGGGGCAAGGGATTCCTATTTTATTGTGCACATAGTTAAGAATATTTTTAAAATGCATCCTTTATTGGTTTCTTATAACAAGCAATATAATACAAAAATGGGGATCCGTAATCTGGCTTATTTAAGAACACTTTTTGGTTGTGACATAATAAATTTAACTGTTAGTCCAGAGAGAGTAAAAAGGATTACTCGTGAGTCGCTTAAAAAAAGGGGGAGTATGTATTGGCACTGCTTAGCAGGAACCACTGTTTTTCCAGTTCAAACAGCCGTCAAATTTAGAATTCCTCTTATTGTCTGGGGTGCACATCAAGATTGTGATCAGGTAGGGATGTTCTCGCACCTTGATGAGGTGGAGATGACCAGAAAATACAGGAAAGAACATGATCTGATGAGCTTAGAGGCCGAAGCTCTAGCTTATCAAAGCCAAGAAGTTACTCTTTCGGATATTGAGCCATATGTTTACCCTCATGACAAAGAACTTGAGGCTGTGGGGGTGAGGGGGATCTATCTAAATAATTATATTCGTTGGGATTCTAAAGCACAACATGAACAAATGATTGAAGCATATAGATATGAGACCATGGTCCAGCAACGGACTTTTGATACATATAATGATGTAGATTGTTTTCATTATTCCGGGATTCACGATTATATTAAATTCCTTAAATGGGGTTATGGTAAAGTAACTGACCACGCCAGCCGTGAAATTAGGCTAAAGCGTATGACGCGAGAAGAGGGGATAGCAATGGTTCGTAAATATCAAAATGTAAAACCGAATGATTTGCCTCTTTTTCTGAAATGGCTTGGCGTGAAAGAAGATGAATTCTGGAGCGAGATTGATAGACACCGGGATTCCCGTATATGGCATAGAAATAGTAATGGTCAGTGGAAACTCAAAGATTCAAGCCTAGAGCATGTTCACGATGAAGGCGTGGATAATGTTCGATTGGAGAAAAAAGAAAAATGTAAATTTATGATCTTACCTGCCAGAGATCCAAAGGCAGAGGAGAATGAGTATGTTCTTATTGGTAGAGGATGGGTTGATTAGTCAAGAAAAGAGGGTGTCATGGAAAGATTGTTAAAAGAGGAAAATATTATTGGCAAGCGAGTTTTTTTACGAAGATTGACATTGGCGGACATTTCCCAGACATATGTAGATTGGCTCAATGATTCCGAAGTCAATCATTTCCTTGATATAAAGCACACTAGGCAAACCCTGGCCACTGTGAGTGCCTATATTCAAAGTTACGAGCAAGCAAAAGATCGACTTTTACTTGGTGTTTTTGATATAGCCAGCAATGAGCATATTGGTAATATTACTTTTTCTTGGATTGATTGGTTACATGATACAGGTGTTATTGGTATCGCCATTGGCAACAAAGCTTATTGGGGGAAAGGTTATGGAAGTGAGGCTCTTTCATTGTCTGTTGAGTTTGCTTTTAACAAATTGAAATTGCATCGATTAGAAGCAGGGATAAGTACTTTAAATGTGCCTTCTCAAAGACTCTTTGAGAAAGTCGGATTTAGACAAGAGGGGAGATTAAAAGATAGAGGGAAATTTGGTCCGACTAAGTATGTTGATGGTTTTATGTATGGGATAGTAAACACTAGTGATTAAAGGGGAAATTATTGAATATTAAAGGATCTATATATCATTCATATGTTTGTCTCTATTAGTTGGGCATAAAGAGAAAGGATTTTTAAAATGGAGGAAAAAAAGGCAGAGAAAAGTTTAATTATAGTTTCGGTGCCATTTACTAGAAATGCCAGAAACTTTATTAGTTCTAAAATATATGAGAGCATGAAATCTAAATACGATGTTCTTATTGTGAGTCCGCTAGCAGATCAGTATAATTTTCAGCAAGAATTTGGTGGTCCCAATGTTTCTTTTATGTGTTTTAAGAAAGATGCTTCTCAGCTAAGGCCCGTCGTTAGAAAACTGTATTCTTTGTCTGAAAAATTAAGGAGATACGGTTATTATTTTAGATTTCGCCATAAAGGATTGCAAAATTATTGGACTTTAGTAAAAGAAGGTTATTTTGAACCTCTTGTTAGTAATAATAGGGTTTTAAAGCATAGGTTGTTGAGCTTTATTTTGGGTTTTCTCGGTTATTTTGGGATGGTCTGGAAATTAATAGACATTATTTTTGTGAATTATTTTTATAATACTAGAAGCATTTTGAAATATACTCATTCTTATCAAAAGGTGATATTAATTCAGACTGCTAGTTGGGGGTATCAGGAAAGATTTCTTGCTGGTTGTGCCTTGAAATATGGATATAAGTCTATATTTGTGCCATTTACTACGGATCAGATTTTAATAGGTGGGTACTTAATTAATTGTTTTGATAAAATTTGTCCTCAAGGGCCAATTGAAGAGGAATTTGCTGTTAAATATCATGGGTATTCTCCAAAAAAGATTTTGCGATTAGGAATGTTATGGTTGAGGAATATCGACTCTATTTTTTCTGCGAAGATTCTTAACCCCCAAAGAAAAACAGAATCCCAAAAGGTTATTTTGTATGCAGGGTTAAGTTCAACCTATTTTCCCCGAGCGAGTGAATTTATTGCAATTGATAACATATTAAGAGCAATTAGGGAGGGAATTCTGCCAAAATCGCGGTTGATCTATCGTCCAGTCTGTACTAACGATAATGAATTAATTGAGATTGAGAATCGGTATAAATCTAATGACTTGGTTGAATTGCAGTACCCCTCATTTTCAATTATAGGTGTTTCTCAGTTTCTAACTGCCAATATAAAACAAGATGTTATTGAATATTTGAACGGTATTTATTCAATTGATTTGCTTATAATGTCTAAACTTACCTCCATGTTTTTAGATGCGGCGTATTTTAAAATTCCTTGCATTGCTAATTATGCTGATGGGGATGTAAGTCCCCAAAAACAATCCCTTTTACGTTCGCGTGTTAGTGACGGGGATGTCTGTGAAGTTTTTTGTTTGGGAATGCCGAAGGTTTTTACTTTTAGTGAGCTTCTGCAGACTATTAAAGAGGTTCTTTCTAGCCCAGAAAAACCGATTCAAGCAGGAGAAAGGATTTTGTTGCGTTGGGATTACAAGAATAGTAATTATATTAATGACTTTATGAATTCACTAGAAGTTCTTACTGGGGGATAATTAATTAGAATTAAATTGAATCTTATCTGTTCATTGTTTGGTTATGATTATGGTTGTATGCAATCGAGGGCATCTATTAGACAATAGATGCTCAAATTATGCATGATGAAGGAGCTGCTTAATGCAAAAAATTATTCTGTTTCTTGCCGATTTAATTAAGATGCTTATTGTGTATCTTCCTGGGGGGGTTTTAATCTGGGAATTCCCACGGCTTTTTCTTTTGAGCAAATGCGAGAATTAATTAATAAGTATTTGAATAATCCGGGGATAGATAAGCATATATGGAAAAATATTATTGATAGATTTGATTATCAGAATCAGCATTACGTAGAGGATTTTTTGGGGTTGATTGAAGAGCTGTTGACAACAAGATAGGGAGTTGTATCGATAAATTGGGTTAGGAGAAAATTTAGTGTTTGATATTGTAGAAACGAAATTTAAAAACATTATTAGACGGTTAAAATCCTTTTTTAAAAAGGAAATCAAGTCATTCCAGCTGGAATTATTTTTGCCATTAAACAGGAGAGGAAAAAGGGCCTATGCTATGCTGGAGGGATATTGCTTGCGTGTTTTTAGTAATGATGATAGAGCTGAAATAGTTGAATTAATGCAATTGGCTGGATTTCAAAAATGGAATTTTGATGTTTTGCAACAGGCCCTGTATTTGTGTGTTCCTAACGGGGCTTTTGTCTTGGTTGAGAGTAAAACCAATAAAATTGTGGCTATGATGATGGCTCGTCATGTCAGTGATGCTGAGCATCAATGCGGTGGTCGGATTGATTGGTTGGCTGTTGATCCAAGGTATCGTGGAAAGAGCTTTGGATATATTGTTGCCTCTGCAGCAACAAACCGTTTAATTGATATCAATTATGGGAACATATATGTTACTACAGATGATCATCGGCTGGCGGCCATTAAAACCTTCTTGAAAATCGGATTTATCCCTAATGTATATAGGCCTGAAATGTATGAACGGTGGAGGAAGCTTTGTTCTAATCTTAATGTGCCATTCCAACCAGAACAGTGGGATAAGATCAAAAAAGATCTAAAGGAATAGATATAGATATGAGTATTGCGCAAAAATCTTTTATCCTTTTTCGCAGAGACTTGTTTGTCTATGCAATTAGCATTGTAACTAGCGCAATTATTGCCCGAACCTTGGGCCCAGTTCAAATGGGGATTTGGCTTATTTGCTTAATGATCCCTTCTTATGCAGAAGCTTTTGGCAGGTTGAAACTTGATGTTTCTGCAGTTTATTTTTTGGGAAAAAAAAGATGCAGCTTGGGCGAGATGACCTTTATCATAAATGTGGTATCTTTGTTTTTTGGTTTCCTCTTTTTTGTTTTGGTGGTTTGGCAGATTAATTTTGTGCAGGCTTTTCTGTTTAAAAATGCGATTGTTCCGAACTCTTTAATCTATTTGGTGATGATTTTTGTGGTTATTCGATTTATTGGGATGAATTATTCGTATCTCTTAATCTACCTGGAAGATGTTCATGCTTACAATGCTTTTGTCTTTATCCAGCAGATACTTGGTTCGGTCTTCGCCATTGTTTTTCTTGTTTTTTTCCAGGCGAAGCTCTTTGGTATGATTTTTGCTTTATTGTTTGCGGGTATTTTGTCTGTAATGTTTGCCGCCTGGAAGATACAAAAAAAAGAGAAAATAGTTCCCCGCTTTGATTTGGGCATAATGGCAGACCTGATTAAGTTTAGCTATAAATTGTATTTGTCTGGCATTGTTGGCTTTTTAAACCAATATGTAAGCAGTCTTTTTGTCGCTTATTACCTTTTGCCTGCACAAGTAGCTTATTTTAGGATGGGACAAGATAAAGCCTTGTTATTGCAAAAGATTCCGCAGTCAATCAGTACGATTTTATATCCAAGAATTTCCAAGCTTAATGATGATGATAATAATACTGCTAAAATAACGGTTTTAAGCTTTAGGGTATCTCTAATTTTGATGGTGTTGGCTGCAATTGCTGGAATATTTTTAATTAAACCGGTTGTATTAGTCCTTTATGGCAAGGATTATTTGCCGCTTTCTATCGCTTTTTGGATTTTGATTCCTGGATTGGTTTTATCTGGTGCAAGTGCCATGTTTACCCAATATTTTATGGGGATTGGACGACCGCAAATTGACCTGGCTATTTCAATTGTCCCTTTAATCTCTCAGATAATATTGGGATTTATTTTTATCCCTATTTATGGAGTAATTGGAGCGGCAGTTACCGCTTCATTTACTTTAATAATCCGCTCTTTAGTTGCAATGTTTGTGTTTCACAGGATTTCCAAGGTGCCTCTAAGAGAGGTTGTGCTTCCAACCAGCGAAGATTTTTCACTCATTTTTAATTTTATTAAGGGCCAAATTAATTCTTTTTTTGCTAGATTTAGAAAAATAAAAAACAATTTTTAATGTATTTTTTATGTGGGAGGGGAAATGCGTCAACTTTTTAAAAGTGTTTTTAATTTTGTTTTAGGCAAGCGAAATATAGGCTTTTATTTTGCTACGCTTAATGCAGCAGATTCTTTTTTAGCCCTTTTTTATTCTTTTGCTGTTTTATTGGGTTTACCCATTGCAAGTAAAGGGGGTGAAAAGCTAAGGGTATTAGCGCAAAATGATTTTGGGGACAAGAAAATATTTTTTTATGTGAGTGCTCGTTCTGCTTTATATGGCCATTTAAAATGTTTAGGTTTTGAGCCTGGTTCAGAAGTTATTGTTACTGGTTTTACCTGTGAAGTAGTCCCTAATGCTGTTGTTCAGGCAGGCCTTAAGCCGGTCTATATAGATATAAACCCAGCGAATTATTGTATGGATCCCAAATTGCTAAAAGAAAAAATAACCAATAAAAGCCGAGTGTTGATTATCCAGCACACCTTTGGGATCCCTGCCCAAATCGACGAATTATTGGCAATTGCCCGAGAACATAATTTATATGTTATTGAGGATTGTGCGGTTTCGCTGGGAACCCGTTTTAAAGGGGAATTAACAGGGACTTTTGGAGATGCTGCCATTTTTTCGTTTGAACTTTCCAAGACCATTACCTCTTGTCGAGGAGGAATGCTTTTAATTAATACGGATAATCTAAATGGGATTAAAAAACAGCAAGATTTTTATGAAAAGGTTCCGGAACAGCCGGTTTTTTATGCGAGCAATATCTTATTGCAGCTGGGATTATCCGGTCTTTTATATCGCCCTGTCATTTTTAACCTGGGAAAATATTTAATTTCTTTTTTGTTTAAACTAAAGGTTTTTAAAAATAGTACATCCGTTCAAGAAGAGCATGCTAAAATGCCAGAGAACTATTTGCTTAGGCTTTCTGGTCAACAAGCGGAAGTGTTAGTGCGTCAATGGAAAAAACTAGATAAAATAATTGATAATAGCAAAAAACTTGCACTTGTTTATTATGAGGGTTTAAGAGATGTGAGGAAATTATCTGCTTTCCCAATAAAACCCGAAGCCCGCGTTAATCTTATTCGGTATCCTATATTGGTAGACAATCGTCAGGATATGCTTGATTTTTTTTGGACAAAAGGGATTGAGTTGGATAAATGGTTTGCTGCTCCACTTTCTTCACCGATAATTGATCATAGCCTTTTTGGGTATACTTTTGGCCAGTGCCCTGTAGCCGAGAAATGTGCATCCCAAATCTGTAATTTACCTACTAATTTAAGAACAACCGCGAGTGATGCTAGGAAAATAGTAAGTTTTTTGCTGAAAGGACCTTCTATAGAATATGAGTCTGCCAAATAAAAAGAAAATTAGGATTGGTGTTATTGGGCCTTGTCCTCCTCCCCATGGGGGAGTGACGAGGTTAATAATGAATAACTTACATTATTGGAAAGATGCTGAGGTTGAAGTGTTTTTTATCCCTCACAGGATACCAGATAATCCCCAACCTCCTGAGGGGGCGACCTTTATTGACTACCGAAAAATTGAAGGGGTAAATAATATCCCCTTTAAGAAAATAGCGATGTATTATCGGCATTTTCCTTTTATGAGGATAAAAAATTATATACAATTTTACCAATATAATTCATCTTTGGCGAAAATTATCAAGGAACACCAAATTAATTTGCTTTATGCGCATCATGCTGGTGTTACTGGATTATCAGCCATATTACAATCAGATATTTTGAATATCCCTTCTGTAGTAGTTTCGTATGGGGAAACCTGGTTGATTGGAAAAGCGCATCGGCGCTTTAAGCGAATGGCAAAATTTATTCTTGGTCGGGCTTCGTGGATATTATCAACTAGTGAGCATTGCCTTAAAGGGGCTTTAAACCTTGGGGCAGATCCAAAACGTTCTAGCGTGGTGTATGCTGGAATTGATCTTAAGGTGTTTAGACCCAATTTGGATGGTAATTCTTATCGAAAAAAAATCGGAGTCCCCTTAAATGGGGTGGTTGTTTCTATCCTCGGACTGGCTCTGCGTCAAAAAGTAGATACTTTTCTTGAAGCGTTAAATTTATTAGGGGTGGGAAATCAGGTTTATTTTCTTGTTGGAGGGGTTGGAGAAGACTTCGATTATTTAAAAGAGAAAGTTGAAAAATTGGGCATGAACAGAGTTAAGCTGTTGGGTTTTGTCTCGGAAGAAGATCTCCCATCTTTTTATGCCAGCACGGATATTTTGGTCGCTTCACCTAAAACAATTGTTGAATGTATGGGACAAAGTATTAAGGAGGCAATGGCATGTGGAAAAACACCGGTAGTGGCAAACATAGGTGGTGGGCCTGAAGCAGTTTCTAATATGGAAAATGGGCTCTTGTTTGAGCCAGGTAATTCGCAAGCGCTGGCTGATGCTCTTCATCTTTTAATTAATGGGTCATCGTGGAAACGAGTGGGTAAAAATGGCTCCATAAAGGCAGGAAACTATTGTTAAAACAGGAAAAAACAAGGTTTAAGATGAG
>PEYM01000015.1 GCA_002774365.1 Candidatus Saganbacteria bacterium CG08_land_8_20_14_0_20_45_16
GTTGCCGTTTAAATTTTCAATGTCCCTGCCCATTTGGGCTTGATCCTTGATAACTAATTTCTACTTGACTACTTTATAGTATGTCTTTTTTCTCTACTTTATTTAAAAGTAATAATCAAAGTATAGGTATTTACAAGAAAGCGCGCAGTAATATGGCTTAAGAGATGGGTGTAACCGGGATTACTAATTACTGGTCTATGTTTCGACTTCGCGTGGTTTTAAAGCAGTTCAGACTCTAGTTTTTCAATATTTTCAAAAATCATAGAATGATCAATATATTTTATAAAGCCTTTTTTCTCTAGTTTTACCAGTTCAAGGCTGGCTGTCTCCCTAGCTACTCCAACCAAGGTCGCAACATCCCGCTGGGTAAAACGATGCTTAACAAAAATGCCGCTTCCGCGCTTCTCGCCAAAATGATTAGCTATATACAATAATATCGAAATCACCCGACGCCGCGCGTCGCTAAAGACCAAATGCTCAATTCGGGTCAGGGTTTCGGCATAATCTTCCAGCAGCCCGCTCATCAAACCAAAAATAACACCTGGTTTATCTTTGATAAAATTGACTAACTCGTCCCTGGGGGCGCGTCTCACCTCAACAGAGGTTAAGGCTTCAAAATAATAAACATTGGGGGTCCCATTAATTGCCCAGACCATAGGAAAATATGAGAGCGGCTTAAGAATGTGAAGCGTTAGCTCAAAACCTGCTTTGGAATTAGTGTATTGCCTGACATAGCCTTTAGTTAAACAAAAAATCCCCTGCGGATCATCATCGGCCCGAATCAGCAGTTCCCCTTTCTTATACTCACGAGCTGTAAATTGCTTGTAAAAAGCCTCAAATTCTTTTAATTTATGACTTATCACTCTAGTAATATAATAATACAAAACAGATCCTGGGGTTGTCAAGCGGTTTTGGGCCATTGTAGCAAGGGAATGCTATAATGATTAGATGAATAAGCTCAAAACAGCCATCAAAACACTTAAATCAGGCGGGGTTATTATCTTCCCAACCGAAACAGTCTTTGGCATAGGCGCTTGCCTTGATAAGCCAAGAGCAATAAATAGAATCTTTAAGATTAAAAAGCGGCCCAAGAACAAACCATTACAAATTTTGGTGGCAAATTTAAAACAAGCCCAAGAATTGGGGAAATTTTGCAAAAAAACCTTGGCCTTTGCCATAAAAAACTGGCCAGGACCATATACGTTAATAGTTCCAGCCCAAAAAGGAAAAAAAACTATTGGTCTACGTATCCCAGACCATCAAACCATATTAAGGTTAATAAGAAAAGTCGGCCCCATTGCCGCCACTTCTACCAACCTCTCCGGCCTTCCCCCGGCCCTGACCACCAAACAAGCCAGGGAATATGTTGGGGATAAGGTTGATTTTGTGATGCCTGGCAGAACAAGACAAGGCAAAGCCTCAAAAGTTATAGATTTTACAAAAGAGAACCAAACAACATTACGGCCCTAATAGTCAGGCTTTCCCCTCCCAACATTTTTTCTTCCCTTGACTAATTCAGGTGCCATATAAGCCAGCGTGCTAACCAAACTGGATGCTTGCATTAATTGCAAGTTACAACTGCGGCTTTTAGTAATATTAAAATCAATCAATTTTACTTTAGAGAAATCATCATCCATAATTAATACGTTAGCAGGCTTAGTATCTAAGTGGTCAACCCCTGCCTGCCAAAAACATGATATCTTCTTTTTCCTTCTAGATCATAGTTAAGCTTATTAGCAATCTTGGGCTCAAATCAACTATTAACCATTGAAGATTTCTCCCTGTCTGAAATATATGCTGGCGCAGAGGCGGATGCCCGTCAAACGATTTTCTCGCCGAGCATAATCTTTTAGAAGTAGACGAACTTGATATGACAAGTTACCCGCCATTTTCAGCCATATTTTTGGCCATAGACAGCTTATCTCTCTTAATCGACACACTGGATTTGGCGCCAGAAGCAAGCCGACAAGTAAAACTTTTATTTAAAGGACTCCTAAGCGGGGAAATTGTTTTTCATGGAACTTACGACAGCAATCCGGTTCTACTTGCTGGCGACAACGTGATTTATCGCGCGCTTAATCTTGATCCTCCGGATGCCCAAGCAACATTTTCAGCTAATGATATTATCATCCCACTCTCTGACTTGTTAGTGAGGGTGTATACCTATGGATACCTCATCTACAACTAAACGCTCAACCCATTTTGCCAGCTTTCAAGTAATTTCGAGATTGGAAGATCAATCACCCCGTCAATCTTTAAATTATCCCCAATAATAACCCCAATCTCGCAACACGCCGCCCCATTTTGCTTGGCCAATTCTTTAACTTTTGCAACCTTGTCTTTTGCACACGAAACAATCACGCGGGACTGACTTTCCCCAAACAACAAAGAATCGGGACGAATATTCGATATTTGAGATTCGATATTCGATATTCGGGCGCCGATTTGCTTGCGTTTATCAGAGATACAACACTCCGCTAATGCAACGGCCAAGCCTCCCTCTGAACAATCATGGGCAGAATTTAATAGGTCTTGCTGAATTGCTTCAAACACAATCTTTTGCAAAGCTTTCTCTTTTTTAAGATCAAGCGTTGGACAATCGCCCGCAACTTGACCATGGATAATTTTTAGATATTCAGTACCACCAAGTTCATCCTTGGTTTCGCCAAGCAAAAGAATAACGTCCCCCTCATTCTTAAAGGTTTGTGTACAGCGTTTTTCAATGTTAGGCAAGATGCCAACCATGCCAATGCCTGGGGTTGGATTGATCGCCCCTTTAGGGCTTTCATTATAAAAAGAGACATTGCCGGAGATAACCCCAATATTAAACGATTTGCAAGCATCAATAATTCCTTGCACGCAATTTTTAAAGTACCAATAGCGGTCAGGCTTTTCTGGATTACCAAAATTTAAACAATCTGTTACTGCCGCTGGGTCCGCGCCTGAACAAACTAAATTGCGAGCTGCTTCAGCAACAGCAATTTGCGCCCCAACATAAGGATTTAAATAACAATAACGGCTATTGCAATCAGTCGTCGCCCCCAATCCCCAGTCCCTAGTCCCCAGTCCCTCGCCCTTAACTCTCAAAACCGCCGCATCCGACCCAGGAAGTACCACTGTATTCGTCTGCACCATATGGTCATACTGCTCATAAACCCACTCTTTACTGGCAATGGTAGGGGAAGCAAGGAGTTTTAGCAAAACATCATTGTAATTTTTGGGTTCTGGCAGAAATTTAAAATCAAAAGCATGAAGTTTATCCAAATAATCAGGCTTTTTATCAGGCATAGTATATAGTGGAGCTTGGGCTAAGGCTTCGGTATTAATATCTGCTACAACTTCGCCTTGATATTTCACTCGCAGCTTTTTATCATCTGTTACGTGACCAATGACAACACCATGCAGGTCCCACTTTTTAAAAATCGCCTCAACTTTAGCTTCTTCACCCTTTTTAACGCAAACGAGCATCCGCTCCTGAGACTCGGACATCATAATTTCAAAAGCTTCCATGTTCGCTTCACGCAGCGGAACTTTATTCAAATCAATCTCCATCCCAACGCCGCCGGCCTGTGCCATTTCAGCAGAGGAACAGGTTAAGCCAGCCGCCCCCATATCCTTGATACCAAGGACACAGCCAGTCTCCATCATCTCAAGCGTTGCTTCAATCAAACACTTTTCAGTGAATGGATCACCAATCTGAACAGTTGGCCGCTTTTCTTCACCCTCACAAAATTCTGCAGAGGCTAAAACCGAGCAGCCACCAATACCGTCTTTGCCAGTGCTGGAACCAACATACATAATGGGATTACCAGTCCCAACAGCAATCGCCCGAGCCAATTTATCCTTATGGCAGATTCCTATGCTCATCGCATTGACTAAACAATTGCCACTGTAGCTTTCGTCAAAATAAACTTCGCCGCCAACAGTTGGGACACCTAAACAATTACCATAAAAAGCAATACCGTCCACAACCCCTTTAAGCAGATACCGGTTATATGGTTCGGTTAAAGGGCCAAAACGCAGGGAATCAAGCGAAGCAATCGGCTTGGCGCCGGCGGTAAAAATATCGCGGATAATTCCGCCCACGCCCGTCGCCGCTCCCTGCCGGGGCTCAACTTGTGACGGATGGTTGTGGCTTTCCATTTTAAAGATGATGGCAATGTCATCGTAAATAAAACCACCGGAATCCTCCCCCACCATGCCCGGATACTTACCGGTTTTGGGGAAATTCTTAAGCAAAGCTCTTGAGCGAGGGTAGCCGCAGTGCTCTGACCACTCGACGGAAAACATAGCGAGCTCAGTCGGGGACGGTTCCCTCTCCATAATTTTTTCAATCTTGCTATATTCCGCGTCGGTTAAACCTAACGCTTGGTAGACTTCTTTGGCAACCATTTGATTTTCATTATAACAAAAAGTTAGTAAGACAACAATGTAGAAGGGAAAACTGTAGCAGCAACGTGATAATGTCCGGATTGGGCAAAGTGAAAATGTCCGGTTTTGGTTAGCAAGAAATCGGCATATTTTGGGATAAACCT
>PEYM01000100.1:0-5682 GCA_002774365.1 Candidatus Saganbacteria bacterium CG08_land_8_20_14_0_20_45_16
AGAAAAGGGAATGGCTTTTTCAAATGGCGCAGGGAAAGCGCGAAAAGGGCAATTCAAGAAGCGCAATCAGCTCTGCGGCTTTTGTTTCGCCTGGCTTACGGCGCTTCAATTAATTATCTGGCCATAGTCGCGGTTGCTTTGACCTGCGTTATTTTCGCGGCCAAGCAGGAGATAATAAGCACAACACAACCAACACCGGATTTACCAGCCAGAATAGCGGCGCCAGATCAACTCGATAATATTGATATTGAAAACAGTGCGACCAGAGACGCGGAAAAATTGCCAGCAGACAGGCAGTTAAACCGAAGCAATTTTGAACGGATTACAAACCTGGCCCAACAACGCGATAAATCATTAAGAGCCACCAGGGAGCAAACGCAAAAACAAGTCGCCAACCGAGAAAAACAAGCTGCATTGCTACGGATTCCACCGCAGGAACAACAAATTACCAAACAGCTCCAATCACCAGAAGTTAGAGAAAATCTGGAAAAACAGGCCGTTCAACCATTAGAGAGCCAAACACAAACCGGAGCGTTAACCGGCACTCCAGCCAGTACGGCTAAAAGAGCGGAGCGCAATTTGGCTGAACCAGTTAATCTTCAAATCGGCCGAGTGCTGAAGAGGGAGGGTGTTCTCGACGGCTATTTCGAGGCCCAGGTTTTTGATGTGATCAATGGCGATGATTTGAGCCAGTCCAGTCAACCACCGATTGATCCTCAAGGAGAACTTGATCCGGAACGTTATGTTGAGCTTGAAATCAATGTTACAGGTCAAGCAGTCAGATTGCTAAGACTCGCTAATGCTCACGTTAACCCTCAAAGTATCCAGGCTTTTGACCAAAACAATCAACCGGTTCTGGTCAAGCGCGTAACCACCGATGCTTTTGGTTTTACCAGGGTTGAGTTTAACCAAGCCACAAACGGCACAATAAGATTCACCATTCATCCGCAAAAGAGATCTAATCAACCAGAAAATCAAGCGCTGACCAGGCATTATCAACAAAGCCGTCCGGCCGAGCCGCTTAATTTACCGCGGGAATTAGAACAAATTATTAGTCAAGACGGAACACGGAGGGAAAAAACCACGGCAATCGTAAACTATCTCTCCACTCATTATACCTATGACACCTCGCCGGCAACCGAAAGAGAGCTTAGGGATAGCGCGGGCTCCATGGTCAACGCGTTTTTTAGATTGGGCCAAGGCGATTGCGAAGATTTTAACCTGGCTCTGGTAACCATCTTGCGCTCCTCGGGTATCCCCTCACGGGTTGTCGAAGGTTATCTTTATGAGCTTAACACCGGCTCTTATCACCGCCGGGTTGAGGTTTTGCTGGAAAACGGAGAGTGGCAAAGATTTGACGCCACCGCGGCCGGGCCAGCCAGAGCAAGCGGCAATAGCCAAGAAGTAAGAGGAAATCCGTATGTACCTGAAATTCACAATTGGCCGGATACGCCGGAAACCTTTTGGCGGCTTAGAACCAGGCTTGATGCGGAATTCAGAGAACTGTCTTTTGAAAGAAACGCGGTCAGAAACAGGTTGTTTGAAGTGGGATTCGCGCTTGGGGATCAATATCTTGATTTAGCAATTACTGTTTTTCTCGCGGACGCGGCAAGATCAGATTTGGCACGAGGTTTGCATAACAGTTTCATAGAAATGGATTTTAGAGAATGGCTGGGCGATCACTGGAGGACTAATCTTTCTGAAGAAAATTATGAATTTATCCGTGCCCAGGTTCATCAAAGGATCAGAGGGGTGCTCAATGATCCAAGTACCCCCTCAAATATTCGTTCCGGTTATATACGTGCTTATGAGATGACAGAAAACGTTGACACTTATTATGAGCGCGGCTGGCTCACTCCAGCAGATTATCTGGCAGTCAGAATTCATCAAGCTTTCAATGAAGATGGAGGAAGGCCGCTGACAGATTTGGTTGATCGGCCGGAAATCAGAAGCGTGGCCAATGATCCGGAGTTTATCCGTCAATTCCTTGCTAGTCACTCTGGCGCGGGTCCGGTTTTTGAGCAGAACTTCTTACCATTTTTCTTTAATTCGTTAGCACACGATAACCAAGTCACGTCAACTTTTAATTATTTGACCGGTCAACAAATAACCAATGGCTCAATGCAATTTATGGCTTATTTGGCGTACAGAACAGGCAATCCCACTTTAAGACAACGAGCACAAGCCATTTGGTTGAATATTCTTAGCCACGCCAATGATTATAGAGACTTTGAAGGGCAAATCCTGGGGGTCCACACCCAAATTTCCGAAAGCCACTTAAATTACTTACTGTATTTAAATCACACACCACAGCTTATGCGAGAAGCATTCCTTGACTATGATCCAAATCCAGCTTATCTAACAGGCAGGTTGCGCATGGTCTTGCCCTTATTTGAGCCAGATGTCCGGCAAGAAATATTTGCCCCGTATCTTGATGATCTTTTTGTCCCTTTGCAAACAATGCTAGCTGCTACGTATGTTGATCTAACTCAACAAGATGATTATTATCGAGATCTTTTGGAAACAACCCTGGCTTTAGAGGAAATCGAGCCTCGTTTTCGTCCCCTGGCGCAAGAAGCGGCCAGGCGCTATCATGAGACCATTACAGATTCAGATCACAATATTTTTAGCCTTGATTTAAATTTTCTCGGCGCTCTTTTACATTTATCCGCGGATGGCCTTGGCCAGCAAATTGCCATAGACCTGCTTAGAAGAACCGATTTCGAGCAACCCTGGCAATTGGAAGAAGTTGTTGGAGCTATGGGCAGAGAAGAAAATCAAACTTTTCGGCTTTCAAGTTTGACCGCATCGGGTTTTTTAACATCCGATAAAATGCTAAGTCGTTATAACCAACTGCGGCTTGATCTGGCGCTCGCCAATGGGCAGACGCCAGACCAAATTGCCGGCCCTATTTATCAGTCCGGCCGCTTGCTCGGCTTAAGACACTGGCCAGGGCTTTGGCCTCAATTAATTCTGGCAGACTTGCGCGATCAGCTGGCAAGCGAAGAGCGAGGCTTTGGATTAGGCGCGCCACTGCGCGCAGAAATCGAACAAATTCTCGCTCAATACAGCCACGCGCCAACAGAAACATCGCTCACTGACCTGCTTTACGCCGATCTTTTGGCTGAACCAGGGCTTCCTCCAGCTACCGCCAATCTTTATCTGGACACTTTAGCCCGCGCCTTAGAAATAAGCCCGCCAACAGAAGCGGATTTCTCCACCTTAATGGAAATTGCAAGGCGTTATGGCAGAACCTTAATTCCCGCGATTTTTAGCCCAAGGCAGGAAATCACCGAAGATAATTAAATAGTGCAGAGCAAGTTCATTCTATCCCCTTAATCCTTTCAATTGATCAACATCTATCCCTGTAAATAATTCATTGATCCGGTAGACAAATACCCCCAGGATAATTACGCTGATAAAGACATCCAAAAAGACCGCCATTTCCACGACCAGAGAAAGCCCTCCTGTAACAGTGGAAGCCAGAAGAAAGATCCCGTTTTCAATTACCATAAGACCGATGATCTGGGTTACGGCCTTGATCCTTGCGACCATGATCATCGCGCCAACCTGCATAACAGCAAAAGAGATCGCGGCCGCTAAAACAAAGCCGATGGCGCTGTCCGGAAAAAGTTGCCTGACAAAAACCCAGGCAAGATAAGTTAAGCCTAAACTGATGGCAAGCGACAGCAAAGGATTAATAAAAAAACCAACATGTTCGTCAACCTTAAGACGCTTAAGCATCCGGAAAAGGGCCAAAGGGATTAAAAACACTTTAAGGGCCAAGATCAGCGCCGCGACAAGATATAAGTTAAAAGAGCCGTGAGCTAACGCCTCCATAAAAGTCATAATAAAAAGCAGTAATGACTGGAGCCGAAAATTAGCAATCAAAGCGCTCATTCTCTTGGCCGTGAGCATGGCGTAAGCCGTGGTTAATATTCCGAGCAGCAATAATAATTCCATGCTTAATTACGCTCCTAAAACACTCATAATAATTGACAAAACAGCCAGCACCCCGGCAAAAGCGACAAAATCAACCACCCGAAAAAGCCGCATTTTCGCCATGGATAATTCAACCAGGGCAACTAAGATCGCGATGACCGGCAGTAAAAAAAGATTCGAGAAAATCAAGCCGGCAATGATCAAAAAGAAGATGAGCTGTTTAATTTGAGCCGCCAGCTCCAGCAAGGCCAGGGAGCGGCCAGAATATTCAAGGAGCATCGCCTCATGGACCATTGTCAGCTCAAGATGGGTCTCCTGGTTGTCCACCGGCATGCGGGCGGTTTCCGCCAAAGTCGCTAAAAACAAAGCTGCTCCAGCTAAAAAAACCGCGCTCGGCGCGTTAACAGAAAGGCCAAGACAAAAAACCGCTAAAATCACCACCGGCTCAACCAAACTGGAGATAAACATTTCGCGCGATGAACCCATCCCGCCAAAGGCGCTCGCCGTGTCAAGCCCGGCTAAAGCCAAAAAGAACCTGGCCAGCGAAAAAATAAAAAGTAGCGTGATCAAGCCGTTAGGGGTGGCGGAAAAAAAGATCGCGCTCAATGTCGCGCTAAAAACAACATAAGGGGTCAGGCGAAATATCCAGGAAGCGCTGTCAGCCACAACCTCGTCTTTGCTAAAGTATTTTGCCAGGTTATAGTAAGGCTGAAAGATCCCCGGCCCGCGGCGCAAACGCAAATTATTTTTCAGCCAGGTGATAAACCCGCTGACCAGTGGCGCGAACATTATTACCAAAAGTAGGCGCAGCACTTAAAATCTCCTTGCAAAAATTAACAATAAAAGCAGAGCCGCGAAAATATAGCTCAAATAAAGATGCACGCTCCCCTGCTGGATATTTTTCATGAGTTTGCCAAGATCAAAGGTTAACTTGACCAATGGGGCGTAGAGATACTCACTAAAAATCTTTTTCGTCCCTGTCTCATAAACAAACGACTTAACATGATATGGGGAGTCTTGGGTCTTTTCACTCTTCTGGTACGGGAGAAGGAAAAAGCTAAAAGCCAGGCGAAAAGGCTTGGAAAAAGCAGTGGCGGTATACTCGTTTCTGGGAGTTAATTTATAATAGCCACAGTCCCAGGTTGGCGCGCTTTGCACCCTGGCTTTGCCAAAGACCAAATTCAACAAGATAAAAACAGCTAATATAACAACAAGAAATATCAACGTGAGCAGGAGCGGCGAAAGATAAAGCGCGCTTTGCGCCAGCGGGCTCAAGGTAAAATTGTTCAATGAAAAGCTCATTGAGCTCACGTCAAGGCCAGTTGTGCAACCGGAAACTTTGGTCAAATATTTTAAGACCCAGCCCGCGCCCAACCCCAGCAAAACAGTTAGGATTGCCAGAAAACCAGCGCCACAATTCATCAGCCAGGAAACTTCTCGCGCTGCTTTGGCCTCTTGACTGCGGGCCTTAGCTAAAAAAGTTATGCCAAAGGCTTTGACAAAACAGGCCACGGCCAGACCGCTAGTTAAAGCCAGCGCTCCGGCGCAGAAACAGAAAAACAGCTTAGCAAAGCCGCCGGACAAGTTAAGCGCCCCGCCTAAAAGCGCGATTAAGGTTAGCCATTCGCTGACAAAGCCGTTTAAAGGCGGCAGGGCGGAAATCCCCATGGCCCCAATAAGAAAAAACAAGGCTGTCCAGGGCATGGCTTTGATCAGGCCGCCTAATTTTTCTATATCCCT
>PEYM01000100.1:5743-6322 GCA_002774365.1 Candidatus Saganbacteria bacterium CG08_land_8_20_14_0_20_45_16
ACATTCTACACCATCAATTAATCTATCCAGAAGAACCATTTTTGTATCTGTATTAATTAGCTGGTTAATATAATCAGCATTTTTACCTGTGGGTGTAAGAATTATTCCGTCTACCCTGTTAGATTTTAATACTTTAAGATATTTCAATTCTTTTTGTGGATCATCGTCACCATTGCATAAAATCATATTATAGCCATTTTTTTGTGCTACATCCTCAACAGATTTGGCAATAATTGAATAAAACTGAGAAAGGACATTTCCAACAATTATTCCAATAGTATAAGTTTTTCTTTGTCTTAAACTTCTTGCAACTGCGTTTACTTCATAGTTTAAATCAGTTATGGCTTTTAATACTTTTTTTCTGGTTTTTTCTTTAACTCCAGGGTAATCTCTTAAGACCCTTGATACAGTTGCAGTAGATACCCCTGCTTTATCAGCAACTGTTTTTATGTCAACTTTCAACTATAAACCTTTACCTCTATCAGTTTTTATAATTATTGTAAAATATTTAAATTTTGTTATCGTTTACTTATTTTATTATATTAAAAGCATAATTGTCAACGTTTACAATAACATTTT
>PEYM01000059.1 GCA_002774365.1 Candidatus Saganbacteria bacterium CG08_land_8_20_14_0_20_45_16
AAGAAAATATTAAAATAAATATTGATTGTGGGGACAGTAGCCGACAAGCAATTCGCTACAACGCTGTCTTACTTGATAAATATGGCCTCACGAGCATATGAATTGTTTGAAAGTTCCAAAGTCGAGCAGAAACGGCAATTGTTAGGTTTTCTACTTTCGAACTTAACACTAAGGGGCAAAAACCTTGAGTTTACCTTGAAAAATCCATTCAATCCATTTCCCGCTATTCAAAATCGTTCGAGATGGTTGCCGGACTTGGATTCGAACCAAGACTGCTTGCTTCAAAGGCAAGTGACCTACCATTAGTCGATCCGGCAAGGTTAACGTAATTAGTATATCAATCAAACAGTCTGCTTGTAAAGATCGCGGAATGATTGTTCCAACATAGGCGTAATACCGAAACCCCGCCGCCCCATAACGATTTTCGCGGTTTTGATAAACTCGTCAAATTTATATTTATCTTTTGTCCCCCAACTAAAATTGGGCACATACTTCGGCGTCACCCCTCCCCCAAAAACACTGGCCCCCACCCCGATTACAGCGCCGGTAGTAATTAACGTCCCAATCCCTGTCTTGGCATGATCGCCGATAAAACAGCCGACAAACTGCTCGCCAGAATCAATTTCCTGGCCGTTAACCGGGACTTTAACCGTGCCGTAATTATTTTTTAAATTAGAATTAGTTGTCCCTGCCCCCAGGTTCACCCACTCACCAATATAGGAATGGCCAATAAAACCATAATGTCCTTTATTGGAATACCCATGAAAAATTGAGTGAACAACCTCTCCGCCCACCCGGCACTCAGGGCCGATTGAAAGCGGCCCACGCAAGTTGGCCCCAGCTTTGACAATTGTTCCTTTGGCAAGGTAGATAGGCCCAGACCTTGCGTCAAGCACGGCATAGGGCTCTATCTCTGCCCCCTTTTCAATTAAAATATTTTGCTCGTTTAAAAGAACAACCGAAGGGTGAACCTTCCCCCAGCACCCAGTACCCAGCACCCTAAAATCAGCCTCCAAGTCCTCTTTTAAGTTCTTGATCAAGTCCCAAGGGTAATCAATTTTCCGCTCTAGATGGTCAGCCAACGTTCTCGCCCCGCACCGCAGCTGGGCAACCTCTCGCAGATAAGTCAAAGGATAAAAATTCTCTTTTTTCATAAGTTGTCCCTCGCCGCTCACACCTCATCCCCAGCACGCAATCCCGACTCCCTAGTACCCAGTCCCTTTTTTTTATACTTCGGGTCTTCAAAAGAGTACTTAAATTTTGTGTGCATATCATAGCGCCCCTGAAGGATTGCCACAACATCCTCAATAAAAACCAGCTCTTCATCTGTTGGAATGACAAAAATCTTAACAGGTGAATCATCAGTTGAGATCAAGCTTTCCGTCTCGCCATCACGCGCTTTCTCGTTTCGCTTATGGTCGATTTTGATCCCAAATCGTCCCATCTCATGAAGCACCCGCTCCCTTAAGCCCCAATTACGCTCGCCAGCCCCGGCAGTAAAAACAATGGCATCAACATGGCCCAAGGCTGCCAGGTAAGCGCCAAGATACTTTCTTAAACGATAAGCCTCGATCTCAATTGCCAGTTGGGCCCGCTTGTCGCCTTCGGCCGCTGCCCGATCAATGTCCCGCCGGTCAAAATATTTTCCAGTAATGCCTAGCAACCCAGACTTCTTGTTCAAAATTGAACCGATCTCATCAACATAAAATCCCTCTTTTTCAATCATAAAAAGAATAATGGCTGGGTCAATGTCACCAGAGCGAGTCCCCATCACCGCGCCCTCAAGCGGGGTCAAGCCCATGCTGGTGTCAACCGAAACACCTTTTTCAATCGCAGCAATACTGACCCCATTACCAATGTGCATGGTGATTAAATTGGCCTCGGCCGGCTTTTTATCCAGTAAGACTGCGGCGCGACGCGAAACATAAAGGTGTGATGTCCCGTGAAAACCATAGCGCCGTACCCCGTACATACCATACCATTCATAAGGCACAGCATACAGATAAGAATGCTCGGGCATTGTTTGGTGAAAAGCAGTATCAAAAACCGCAATATGCGAAATGTTGGGCATCACCTGTTGGGCTGCTTCTATGCCAGCAATATTTGGCGGGTTGTGGAGGGGGGCCAAATCCTTAACACTCTTAATTGCCTCTAAAACCTCGGCATCAATTAAAACCGAGCTCTTAAATTTTTCGCCACCATGGACAACCCGATGCCCAACCGCTGAAATCTCGCTTAAGCTCTTAAGGACAGCAGAGCTGCCAGTGGTCAATTTATCAATGATCTGTTCCAGCGCGGTCTTATGGTCAGGATACTCCTGGCCAATCCGCTCAATCATGCCTTTGGTAATAACACGGCGCTCTTCCCACGAATAGAGCTGGTATTTAACTGATGAGCTACCGCAATTTAGAGCTAAGATTATCATAAGTTTCCCCATTCTTATCTACGATAAATACGCCAACCCTCAGTTTAGCAGCTAAGGCTAAACCCTTGGCCGGACCAAGCACAAAAATCGCGGTTGACAGCGCGTCTGCCAGGGCCGCGTCTTTCCCCACCACCGTCACACTCAAACATTTATCGGCCAGCTGGCCGGTCCGCGGGTCAATAATATGACCTAAGCGCTCATATTGGCCAGAAGTCGCAAGCGCCTCTCCATTGTTTAAAATTATTTGCTTAAAAAAGCACTCGGTTTCTTTGGTCCGCGGGTCCAAAACCCCGATCTTCCAACCGTCGCCAATTACCGCGATCGACGAACGCATATCAATTATAGCACGTTTAATTCCCTTGTTCAGTAAGAGCTGGCGCGCTTTTTCTACGGCATATCCCTTGCCAATGCCGCCTAAGTTCATCTGACCAGCAAACTGAATATCAAAGCCCCCGCCTGACAACTCATTAATCCTGGCCGACAATTCAAGAATCTCTTTGATCTCTGGTAGGTTATCGTAAGGATGGATATTGTTGATGGCGCTCTCAGGCTTGTGCCAATCAAACATCCCTTCGAGCCGCCGCATTTCAGCCAAGGCTTGATCAATAAGGCTGGCGGCATTTCTACCAGTGACCTGAAGGCGCACAGGGGTCCCCATAATAAAAGCTGTTTTTTCAACTTGCGGCTCTCGCTTCACCAAGATAACAACAAGTAAGGCCACAAAAATTGCCGCGGCAAGTATTTTGAGGAAAAGTTTCATAACAGTCAAATATATGATATAATAAATAAAATTAATTAACAATCGACATGAACAAGGTCAAAACGATCGCTAAAAAAGATCTCCTCGGGCTCAAGGATCTTTCCATTTCTGAGATTAAATTAATTCTAAACACTGCCCGCTCCATGAAAGAAGTCGCGGCCCGGCCAATCCCTAAAGTCCCTACCCTGTTAGCCAAACACATCATCACCCTTTTTTACGAGCCAAGCACTAGGACCCGGACCTCTTTTAACATGGCAGCTAAGATCCTTTCGGCTAACGTCACAAATGTCGCTATTTCGTCCAGCAGCGTTTCTAAAGGCGAGAACTTGATCGATACTGTCAAAAACCTTGAGGTTATGGGCTGCGACGCGATCATTATCCGCCACAGCATGGGTGGAGCACCGCACCTGGCAGCCAAAAACTGCCAATCATCAGTTATCAATGCTGGCGATGGTTTTAACGAACATCCCACCCAAGGCTTGCTTGATATTTTCACTATGCAAGAAAAAAAAGGCGATCTAAAAAACAAAAAGGTCCTAATTGTTGGGGACATTGCTCATTCGCGGGTCGCCAGGTCAAACATTTGGGGCTTAAAAAAGCTGGGGGCAGAGGTGGTGGTGGTCGGCCCGCCAACAATGATCCCTGTTGGCCTTGAAGCAATGGGAGTCAGGGTTTCTTGTGATTTTGACGCTGAGATTCGGGACGCTGATATTATTAACATGCTCCGCATCCAAAAAGAGCGCCAGGAAAAAGGTTTATTCCCTTCAATTGAAGAATATGCCAAACTTTTTGGCCTGAATGCCGAGCGCATGAAAAAAGCACCCAAGGATGTTGTTGTCATGCACCCGGGTCCAATTAACCGCGGGATTGAGATCACCTCAGAAGTTGCTGATGGCTCAAACAATGTTATCTTAGAACAAGTAACCAATGGTGTCGCTGTCCGCGCCGCTATCCTCTTTCTCCTGCTTAGCGGCAAGAATTCAGATTAGCTCCGCCACTGGCGCAAAGCTCCTGCGATGGATCGGGCATGGCCCATATTTTTTCAGCAGCCGAAAATGTTCCCGGGTCCCATACCCCTTATGGCCAGCAAAATTATACTGTGGATGCTTAAGGTGATAGCGGAGCATAATTCGATCACGCGTAACCTTGGCAATAACCGAGGCCGCGGCAATTGAGGCACACAAGGCATCCCCATCAATGATCGCCTGCTGCGGGATTGCTAGCTTCTTAAGACTGCTTCGTCCATCAATCAGCAGATAGTCCGGCTTAAAGCCAATGGCCTTGACAGCTTTTTCCATGACCAAGGTATTGGCCTGGCCAATCCTTAAGCGGTCAATCGTCTTATGGCTAACTTCTGCCACCCCAACTGCTAACGCCTGCTCTAAAATCAAACCATAGAGTTGTTCGCGTTTTTGTTCGCTGAGAAGCTTTGAATCGTTTAAGCCTGGCAAACGGCTGTGAGGCAGCAAGATCACAGCCGCGGCCACAATCGGGCCGGCCAAAGGCCCCCGGCCAGCCTCATCAATACCAGCAATAAATTGCCAGCCCTGACGCCACAAAGCTGTCTCAAAATCAAAGTCCATGGAGTTATCTTAGCGCGCAGCCAGGCCTAGAGCAAGCCAAACTTACTTAGCGGCCAGAGCCGTAGAAAGGCAGGACCAATAAAATTTGCTTGGGGTAGAAACCCCCAGAAGCGGCTGTCAGCAGAAACAGGGCGGTTATCGCCAAGAACAAGATAATTGCCTGGCGGAATTACCACTGGCCCAAAATCAGCATAGTCTTGATTGAGTTGATGGTGCTCATCAATTTTTTTGCCATTGATATAAACAGCACCGCTTTTAAGCTCAAAAGCCTCGCCTGGCAAGCCCATGACCCGCTTGATCAAATCGTTCTTTTCCTGGGACCTGGCTGCCAGCGGCAACACTTGTCGAAAAACCACCATCTCTTGCCGTCTTGGCTGACGAAAGTGATAAGCCACTTTATTAACTACGATCCGCTCATTAATGTTTAAGGTGGGCTCCATTGAACTTGAGGGGATCCAAAAAACCTGCAGAAAAAAAGCCCTGATGATCAGGGCCAAAATAAAAGCAACAACAATTGTTTCTGTCCAATCAAAGAACCAGTTCTTTATTCGCACCTAATTGGTCCCTGGCAAGGCACCTTCAGTTGCAACCACTTTTTCCTCTGCAACTTTAGTTGCTCTACTACCCACCCGACCACGTAAATAATGCAGCTTTGCCCGGCGTACCCTGCCTTTTTTAAGCACCTGAATAGAGTCAACCCTAGGCGAGTGCAAAAGATAGAGCTTTTCAACTCCAATTCCTTGAACAATCTTGCGCACCACAAAGGCTTCTCTAGCCCCAGGTCCTTGACGCTTAATAACAATCCCTTCAAAACCTTGCAACCGCTCTTTTCCACCCTCCACAATCTTGGAAAAGACTTTGACCGTATCGCCAACCTTAAACTCTGTAATATCTTTTTTTATCTGTTTGCTCTCTATTTCATTAATTATTTTGCTCATCTTAATCCTCTCAATCTCCTAAATACCTAAAGGGCCACAGGCCTAACGACCTAACAACCGATCTAATATTATAGCACACGCTGACCTGACCGACAAGTGATTATAGTCGCCAGGACCCACAATTGGCGCCAAAACCAGGTCAAAATTACTAAAATATTCATCCACTATCCCCCAACCTGTACCAAGAACTATGAGATACGAGTCTTGCGAATTTCTAAGCTCCAATTTCAAATCTTCGAATTTCGCCCCCCCTTGTGGCTTAGCCGATGTCCCAACTATAATTGGCTTCTTCCCCTCTTTTTTGGTGACATCTTCAACAGCTTGCTCAAAGGTTTCTTTAATAGAGATCAGCTTAAACGCCTCGGCCCTGGTCCAATTAAACTCCAGGCTTTCCTCATCAGACCAAAAATCAAGCATCCGTTGAGCAAAGGCCCTTTGGGCCGGCAAGGGATTAACTACATAATATTTTTTCACGCCATAAGTCACAGCCGCGCGCGCAATATCGTGCAGGTCAAAGCCAGTAATGCAGGTTGAAACAATCATTTGGCGTTTGTTATAGACAGGGTGATGCAAGAGGGCCAAATAAACATTAGCCAAGTAAGTCAGGCCTCCGCTCTTTTGTTAATTTTAAGGCTTGCTCCTGCCGCCACTTCTCGATTGCCTTATGATTTCCGGACAAAAGGACCTCGGGAACTTTTTTTCCTTCAAATTCTGGCGGTTTGGTGTAGCTGGGATAGTCAAGCAAGCTGTTACTAAACGAATCATTAATAACAGAGTCCGCTTCTTTGACTACGCCAGGAATATAGCGCGCCACAGCATCGATTAAGACCATCGCGGGCAGTTCGCCGCCGGTTAATACATAGTCGCCAATCGAAATCTCCTCATCAACATAATCAAGCACCCGCTCATCCACCCCTTCATAATGCCCGCAAATAAGGATTAAATGCTTTTCATTAGCTAACTCTTGGGCCTTTTTTTGCGTAAGTTTCGCTCCACGAGGTGACATCAATATAATACGACTATCGAATTTCGAATTTCGAATTTCGACTGCTCGTTTCACCACATCCACCCTCATCACCATCCCAGCTCCGCCGCCATAGGGTGTATCATCTACTGTTTTATGTTTATCTGTGGCAAAATCGCGGATATTGACAAGATTAAAACTTAAAAGGCCCGCGTCGCAGGCCTTTTTAAGTAAACTTGTTGAAAGTGGTCCCCGAAACATTTCAGGGAAAAGGGTTAGAAGATCAAACTCCACGGATCTCCTGTACAATCCCGTCTTTAACTATGATCTCAGCGCCGCCAACCTTGCGGTAAAGGTTATCGCCAATCTCAACATTGACCGGCCCTTCCAGCGGGCCCTGAACAAATTCTGAGCCTAGCTCCAGCTTCTTGGCCTCTTCGATCTTCATGAGTAAATCTGACTTGGCTGCTGCTTGCTTATTGCGCTCTTCTTCAACCTGGTGCTTAAAGGCCGCGGCTTTTTGCATTAAGCCTTTTTTCTTCAATTCTTCCAGATAAGCCTTGCCCCGTTCAGTAATTTGGGAAGATTGATTCTCAATATTCCCAATCGCTCGCTCTAATTCTTTGACTAAATTTACCTTAAAAGCCTCGGTCACAATCGCCTTCACCATAACAACTCTTTTCAACTCAACTGCACTGCCTTGTGATTTTTCTGCCATGTTTAACCCTCCTTAAAATAAAACTAAATTGTTTTGTTTTGCGCTTTATCTTCTGTCAAAATTTCAACACTGACTTTTTTGTTTTGTTTAGCAGCCACGGCCTTGGCAATCGCCCTAATAGCATTAGCAATCCGGCCTTCACGCCCAATTACCTTGCCCACATCTTCCGGTGCAGCCTTGACCTCAATGATGATGACGCTTTCTCCTGAAGTTTCTTTTATCTCTACCTTGCTTGGGTTATCGACTAAAGCCTTGACAATATATTCAACGAGTTCTTTCATAATAAGCGTTCCTCCC
Source organism: Candidatus Saganbacteria bacterium CG08_land_8_20_14_0_20_45_16 (assembly GCA_002774365.1). Taxonomy (GTDB): domain Bacteria; phylum Margulisbacteria; class WOR-1; order O2-12-FULL-45-9; family O2-12-FULL-45-9. The sequence goes on from PEYM01000059.1 coordinate 7,686, forward strand.
TTGGTACAGACTTAAGCTTTTTCAGGCGCAGGGTCACCCCCTTCTTTTTCCGACGGCGTTACCGCGGCTGGGGGTCCTCCTGGTGCCGGGGCTGCTGGTTTTGCAGCTTCGGCAACTTCTTTTTTAGGTTTTCTTTTATGCAAAGCCGCCAAATCAACCGGCGGGAGCAGGCCAGCTTTGCCTAATAAAATGCGGACTTTTTCTGTGGGCATGGCACCTTTGGCAATCCAGGCCAAGGTTTTTTCTCTGTCAACAGTAAAAACAACTGGTTCCTTAAGCGGGTCATATTGGCCCAAAATTTCAATCGCACCACCATTCCTTGCCTCTGATTCATCCTGAACAATAATTCTGTAAAACGGCTTATTTTTGGCCCCTTTTCTCTGTAGTTTTATCTTTGCTGCCAAGTTAACGGCTCCTTTCACTATATTACTATATTATACGCGCAAAGGCTTATTATACCAAATGGGGTGATTTTGGTCAATTAAATTCTGGCAAGATACCCTTGGTAAGCTGTTTGAATATCTTCAAGCACATCCCCGCCAAATTTTTCCAGCAAGGCATTAGCAATCTCCAGGGCTGCCACAGACTCGCCAATCACTGCCGCTGGTTCAACTGCGCAAACATCAGAGCGCTCAACAAAGGCTTGGGTCGGCTTTTTAGAAACCAGGTCCACAGATTGCAAGGGTTTTTTGAGCGTGGCAATCGGCTTAACCGCACCTCGCAAAACTATTGGCTCGCCATTAGACATCCCGCCCTCAATCCCACCAGCATTGTTTGTCTTGTGATAAAACCCTTTATCTTTACTATAAAATATTTCGTCATGAACCTTAGAGCCTGGCAAATTTGCTACGGCCAGACCTAAGCCAATCTCAACACTTTTCACTGCTGGGATTGCCATCAGCGCCCGGGCCAGGTTAGCGTCAAGCCGACGGTCCCATTGGACATGACTGCCCAGGCCAGCCGGCACACCAGTAATTGTTACTTCAAAAACCCCACCCAAGGTATCGCCAGCTTCAGCCGCTTGATCAATCAAAGTTGGCCAGTCTTTTTCGTTTTCCGCCCCGCTGATTTGAACCACTTTACTAAAAAGGCTAATTTTAAATTCAGAAAGCAAGCGCTTGGCAATTGCGCCGGCCGCGACCTTAGCTGCTGTTTCCCTGGCAGAAGAACGTTCTAAAATATTGCGGGCATCTTTTTGGTTGTACTTTAGGATCCCGGCTAGATCCGCGTGGCCTGGTCGAAGCTGCGTAAAAGCTTTTTCAAAAAATTCAGTGCTGCAGTTAGGTATCTGCAGGGCGATTGGGCTGCCAATAGTCTTGCCTTGTCTGACCCCGGAAAAGAGCTCAACCTTATCTTGCTCCAGCTTCATCCGCGGCCCGCGGCCATATCCCTGCTGACGCCGTTCCAGCTCTTTGTTGATCTCAGCGTCAGAAAGGCTAAGGTTAGCCGGACACCCCTCAACAATGACTAGCAAGGCCTTACCGTGCGATTCACCAGCAGTTAAATAACGTAGCATTATGCGAGGATTATAACACGATAATTATCTTATCAACAACTGGTTCCATCCTCTGGCGTCCTGAGATATTGAAATTCATTTGGCCTTTGGAAAACAACTGTCTGATTGCGGCCAGGATTATCGCCACACCCTTCTTTGGCTCGATACAAGGCTTGGTCAGCAGCTTTGACTAGCCAAGCATCACTATCTTCCCCACCGTCCCTTTCCAAAAAAGAGAGCAGCTCTTTAATTGCCTCACTCCCAGAAATCCCAGCAATGCCAAGACTAACAGAAAGGAACACCCTTTGAGTTCCATACATCAACTTGATCTTTTGAACCGCCCGCCTAATATCCTCTGCCAACGCACCAGCGTTCTCAACATTAGCCTCTGGCAAGATTGCCAAAAACTCCTCCCCACCATATCGAATTATCACATCAGTTCGTCTCACCCTTTGCTTTACCGCTTTCGCTAGCTGTCGCAAAGCCACGTCACCAAATGAGTGGCCATAATTATCATTGATCAATTTAAAACGATCAAGATCAAACATTACCACAGATAAGCATTGTTTTGAGGAGCGCAGGCCACGGACCAATTCTTCAACCAATTTCTCTTTTAGTCTTGACCTAGCCCACAAGCCAGTTAAACCATCAATCCCAACCAGTTTTTCATTTTTATAATCTTCAGCTAAAGTTTCTGCTAACGCTTTAAGCATTGGCAAATCAACCTTGGGATCATTGATTAACAAGCTGCTGCCTTCTCCCCACTTTGTGAGCTGAAAAACCTTAACACGTTGATCATTTCTTGGATCACCAATTATTAAAAAGGCAATTTCATCAACATTGCCTAGGCCATAAGTCTTCTCATCCACCGCAATCTTATTTTCATCAATGAAGTTACAACGACTCCTATCTGGAATATAAAAAATCGCCCAGTTTTCACCGTGTTGTAAGGTGAAAGCTCCTTGCTGCAAATACTCCCTAATAGCACTCTCATAAAGCGTCCCCCGCAAAATTTCCAGAATTGTATGATGAAGAAAGGCTTTTTCTTCCCACGGTTCAGGCTGCACCCCCTCCGCTGCAAAACGAGATGAGACCTTGGCCGCATCTCCAGCCAAAGAGATCTCTGTCCAATTTCGGCTACTATCAGTGGTCAACTCATAAACCCTGACCCCGCTACAACGAGAAACGGTTCTTATTCCACCAACAATTAAATCTAGTTTCCCTGTAGCCGAGAGATGATTAGCTAATAGTGATCGAGTAAAAGTTTGCAGTCCCGCCCATCTGTTGAACGAGCCATTGAAATGATCTTGGGCCAGGATTTTCCCTTCCCACCAAACCATATCGCGATAATCCCCTTCATCAACAGTTGGCCCATCAGCTTCAACTGAAGCAAAAACACCTTGGGCGGCCAAAGCTTGAAATAAATCGTCTCCGCTAACTGCTACCCCGGCAATCAGAGTTAATAGAGTAACAAAAGGTCTGGCATAACGCGCTGAAATTTGAGGATTGGGTTTTCCGCTTAAGGTCACTTTTGGCAACAGTAATCTCAAGTTTGAAGATAAATAAGAATAAGCCCTGGGATCAGAAATCATAAAAGGTCTGATCGCATTTTTTATGGCTATTGCTAATTTTCTTGGCACAATTGCAACCATAATACTCCTTCCTTACTATCTATTTCGTCCCCTGCCATGAGAAATTTCACTTTCTCTCATTATTTCTGTATAATAACTAAAATGTCAAAGGTCGTTAGCTGTCTAGAAAATATCAACTTCACAGACAAACAATTCGTGGGTACCATTGCTTTTCGCAGTGAAGATATTTCCCTGCCCAATGGCAGCAAAATGGCCCTGGGCATTGATGGCGGACATTGGGTCTTGATCTATCAAAAAGAGGCTGGCGCGCATTTTTGCGTCTACAACTTTCTCCAGGCCGAGAAAAAGCTCTTGGTTGACGAAAAGCTAGGTGGCGAAAAAGAGTTGCAAGAATTTAAAACACTAGTTAACTATTTTTTTGAAAATGCTAATATTAATGACCTAGTGACAATTTCGCCGCCCAAGGAGTAAGGAGTTAATGGAGCTAAGTGGTATCGGCGCCTTTGGCATTGTCCCATTCTTAAGCGAGGACATCATGAAACAAGCCAAATTCGCCAACATCAAGACCCGGGCCGGTAAAATTGCTTATTTTTTGGCCCTGGGCAAGCAAGCCAGGCGGCCAGTCATTCACGAGGGAATTGAGCAAGCCCGCGGGGCATTAAAATGGATCAAAGAATTTCTAGAGGAGGAAGAAAAATGAGATCAGATCGCGCTAAAAAAGGCTTAGAAAGGGTTCCTAATCGAGCACTAGTCCACGCTACAGGCGTAACCGAAAAAGGGATTAAAAAGCCCTGGATCGGGATTGCCAATTCTTACACCAACTTAATCCCTGGCCACGTTGATATGCGACCACTGGCAGAAGCAATCACCAACGGTATTTACGCTGGCGGCGGCCAGGCTTTTGAATTTGGCATTCCTGGAATTTGCGACGGCATTGCCATGGGCCACCGCGGCATGCACTACTCCCTGCCCTCACGCGAACTTATTGCCGACTGCGTTGAATCAATTGCCGAAGCCCACGCTTTGGACGGGCTAGTGCTTTTAACCGCTTGCGACAAAATCACACCCGGTATGATCATGGCAGCAGCCAGGCTTGACATCCCAACTATTGTCGTCACAGCCGGCCCAATGCTGTCTGGCCACCACAACATGATCAGACGCTCGCTGGTGCGCGATACTTTTGAAGCGATCGCCGCTCACCAAAACAACAAAATTAGCACCAAAGAGCTGCAATGTCTGGAAATGGAGACTTGTCCAGGCGCTGGCGCTTGCCAGGGGCTTTATACAGCCAACACCATGGCTTGTTTAACCGAAGCCATGGGACTTTCTTTGCCTGGCTGCGGCACAGCCCTGGCAGTTTCAGCTAAAAAGAAACGGATTGCTTTTGAGTCTGGCGAGCAAGCAGTGGAACTGGTCAGAAAAAACATTACCGCGAGAAAAATCATCAATGAAAAAGCAATTTACAATGCCATTGTCATGGACAATGCTTTGGGTGGCTCATCAAATACCGTGCTGCACATCCCAGCCATTGCCCACGCCGCAGGAGTACCAATTAAACTGGAACTTTTTGATGAGGTCAGCAAAAAAACCCCGCACATTACCAACTTGCGACCAGGCGGCGAACATTTTATGGAAGATTTTGATTGGGCCGGCGGTGTCCAAGCTGCCTTAAATGTCTTAAAAAGCAAGCTTCAAGACAACTTAACAGTCACTGGCCAAGACATAAAAACTTTGGCTCGCTGCGGCAAGGTCATTGATCACAATGTCATTAAAAATTTAAACAACGCTTATCACCAAGAGGGCGGAATTGCTATTCTGCACGGTAATCTTGCCCCCAATGGCTGCGTGGTCAAACAAAGCGCGGTCGCGGCTAAGTGCATGAAGTTTACTGGCAAAGCCATTGTTTTTGAGGGAGAAGAAGCAGCCATGAAAGCAATTATGTCTAAAAAAGTAAAAGCCGGCCACGTAGTTGTGGTGCGCTACGAAGGGCCAAAAGGCGGGCCAGGCATGAGAGAAATGCTCGCCCCAACCGCAGCTATTGCTGGAATGGGCTTAGGCGAATCTGTGGCCTTAATTACTGACGGCAGATTCTCCGGAGGAACCAGGGGGGCTTGCCTTGGCCACATCTCACCAGAAGCTGCCGAAGGCGGCCCGATCGCTATTGTGCAAAACGGTGATCCAATTGAAATAGATATTCTCAAAAGAAAGCTGACTTTAAAGCTTGCACAAAGTGAAATCAACCTAAGGCTGGCCAAATGGAAACAACCAAAACCTAAAATTGATAAGGGTTGGTTGGCTAGATACGCCAAAATGGTTACGTCAGCAAATACCGGGGCGGTTTTAAGGTAAGAACTAACCTCGTCCTGTCGCCATGGTTAATTGTAATAGGCGGGACCTGACCTCTGGGGTTAGTTGCGAAGCAGTAAAACGCCATTGCCAGTTGCCTCCAGAACTAGCTGGCAAGTTCATCCTGGCTGCCTGCCCCAGACCTAGAACATCCTGCAGCGGGATAATCGTGACATTAGCCAATGATTTGAATGCCAGCTCAATCAATTGCCAATTAACAGTTTCCTCTGACACCTCCTGGCCCAGATATTCTGCCAGAAGCCTTTTTTCTAAAGCTGTGGCCTCATTTTTAAACCAGCCCTTGACCGTATTGTTATCGTGCGTTCCGGTGTAAACAACACATTCGATCGGATAATTATGGGGTAAATAAGGATGAGTGTCTAGGTTCTCACTAAAGGCAAAGAGCAAGACCTTCATGCCTGGTAAGGCAAACTTTTGCATCACAGCTTTGACATCATCAGTTATTACGCCCAAGTCCTCAGCAATAACAGGCAGCTCCTGAAACCTGGCAACAAGCTTAGTTAAAAAGTCATCAACTGGGACTACCGCCCAATGGCCATTGATCGCAGTTGTTTCCCCAGCCGGAACCTCCCAAAAACTAACAAACCCGCGAAAATGATCAAGCCTGACAATATCAAACAAGCTAAAATTATGCTCAAGCCGCTGCTCCCACCAAGCAAAACCCTGCTGGCGCAAAATATCCCAACGATAGACAGGCGACCCCCACAGCTGGCCAGTGCGGCTAAAAAAATCCGGCGGCACCCCAGCAACGTGGGTTGGCAATTTGTTTTCATCAAGCTTAAAAATTTGATTATGTTCCCAAACATCCGCGCTGTCATAGGAAACATAAAAAGGAATGTCACCAATCAGGCTTATCCCTTGACGATTAGCATAGTTCCTTAGCTCGTGCCATTGCTGGTAGAACAGATATTGAAAAAACTTTTCTCGCAAGATCTCCTGTTTAAATCTTTCCTTAAGCTCCCCCAATGCGGCTGCTTGCCGGTCACGAATTGGCTGATCCCAAAGGTTCCAAGTTTGGCCACCAAACTTTTCTTTCAAAACAGCAAACAGAGCGAAATTATCAAGCCAATAATCATTCTGCTGACAAAAACCTGCCAGCTCTTTCTGCTGCTGGCCGCTGGACAAAAACTTAGCAAAGGCCAGGTTAAGCAATTTGAGCTTAAACTGAACCACGGCCTCAAAGTCCACGCGTTCTTCAGGGAAAGAGATAATATTAGCTAGCTCGGCCTCTGCCAACCACCCAGCCTTTTGCAAAAGCTCTGGGCTAATCAATAATATATTACCGGCATAAGCCGAGTGGCTACTATACGGAGAACTGCCAAACGCCAGGTCAGTTGGATTAAGCGGCAGGACCTGCCAAAAGGACTGTTTGGTTTCTTTTAAAAAATCAACAAAGCCATAGGCGGCCGGACCCAAATCACCAATGCCAAAAGGAGATGGCAAAGAGGTCAGATGCAACAAAATCCCACTGCCGTGTTTTTTTATCATCTTAATTGATCCTAACAGCTAAACCATCACCAAGCAGCGAAAAATACTTGAGCCATTCTTCGGCCTCAGGCTGGCCCTGGGCAAAGCGCCGCTTCATTTCGTTTAGCAGTTTTTGGCCAATCTTGAAATAAAGGTTTTGGGCCTGCCACAGATTGAGCTCAAGCTTAAGCGGTGGGGCTAAAAAGATAGAGAGTGCTGCCCAAGCATCCTTGAGCCAACCAAGATTTTCCGGCAGCGAAAAATGTCGCCACATCAACCGGCTCATCACCTTTGAAGCATGGTAATTAAGGGTCTGACGATCAAGTTTTACCGGCCAAGCTGAAAACTCCTTGGCAATTTCCTGAAAGGCTACCAGGTCATAATTGTCTGCCTCTAACAATTGGCGGAGCTTGTCATTGATCACAAAACGAGCAATAGTATAAAGCGCCATTGGCAAGGAAACTTGCAGCTTATTTAAGCCGCGCATTGTTTTATAATGTTGGTCAAAAATCTTGGCCAGCGATTCCCTGATCTCAGTTAAGGCCGGGCCAGCCATTTTCATTAAAATTTTGCGTTGCTCGTCACGGAACAAATGTTGCAGCGAATAGCTGTGATGATCAAAATACTTATGAGCCAGCGCGTTTAAGCGTTCATCGCTTTCTTTTTGAAAGGCCTCTTTAAATTCCAAGCGCAGCGCTTTAAACAAAACTTGATCGTGTTGCTGCACTACCCCCCCCCATATCTCCCCCCCCCCTCGATGAATCGCAAGAAAACCAACGTCTGCTTCTGTCGCCGTGATACTTGAGTAAATGTGAGCTTGCCCTAGCACCAAAGTTTTACTCCCCTTTGACAAGCGATCAAAATTTATCTTATCAATCCAATAATAGAAAAGCTTGGTGCTTTCAGGATAGTTCTCAAACAACGAGGAAACAGCGTAATGCGCCCCAACCCTAAAAAGATCAAGCCTCTCGGGTTGGATAATTTTTTCATAAACCACCCGGCCGTTTGGAAACGCTGGTAAGTTGCCAGGGGCTAGCTCCAGCAATTTTAAATATTCAGCCTCGAGGTCTGTGCCAGTAATAATTTTTGCCAGTTGGATTGCCCGAGCAGCATAGGACATAACCTGAATTGTCTCAAGGCCTGAGATATCATCAAAAAACCAGCCGCAGCTTGTGTACATTAACAACGCGTGGCGCTGCATTTCCAGCAATTGACGAGCACAAGATTGAGCCTGCCATGATAACGGCCGCCCGGCCAAGCGCTCAAAAAACAAGCGTGTTTTATCTTCGTGACGATCAAGCACCACCTCAATATATTGGTTGCGCGCCTGCCACGGATCCAACCCAAGCTCTCTCATTTTGGCTTCGTAAATATCCAGCAGCCTGTCCCTGAGCCAATCCATGGCTTGCCGCAAAGGCGCCCGCCAATTCTGCTGCCAACTAGGGTTAAGACCAGAGGCGCAACCGCAGTTATTTTTCCAACGTTCAACCCCGTGCGCGCAGCTCCAAGACGAATTTTCAAAAATTTCCGCCTCGAAAACTGGCGGGAATTTCTCAAGGTACTCTCCATAAATAGTTAAGCGCGCCAGATCATTCTCTTCCAAATGATACAAACAAAAAGACAGCGCCATTTCACCGTAACGATGATGGTGGCCGTAACTCTCGCCATCAGTAGCCAGGTGCACTAATTGCGGCTCATGGCTGTCCACAAAAGCCCCCAACAGCCGGTCGGCAAAAACCCCGCCATTACCAAGCAAACCGCCAAAGGCCACGTCTCGGGAAATTGGGCCATCATAAAAAAAGACAGCAATGGACTTACCCGAAGGCAAAGGAACAAGATAAGGCCTTTTCGGGTCAATGCGGTTACCAGAAACGTCACGCCACGTCTTAGCTCCCAGTTTCCTTACCCGCTTGGCCTGATTAGGCGCCAGGACAGTAAACTTTACGCCTTGCTCAACTAAAAGTTCCAAGGTCTCAAGGTCGACCGCCGTTTCCGCCAGCCACATGCCTTCGGCTTTCCTTTTAAAGCGGTACTCAAAATCAGCCAGGCCCCAAATAATTTGCGTTTCTTTGTCCTTGCGGTTCGCCAGGGGCATGATCAAATGGTTATAAACCTGGGCCAGGGCCGCTCCATGGCCGGCAAAGTTTTTCTGGCTCATGGCATCAGCCTCAATAATCGCCGCGTAAGTTTCCTTATCATTCTTGGCCAGCCAAGAAAGCAGGGTTGGCCCAAAGTTAAAGCTGATCTTAGAATAATTGTTCAAAATATTGATAATTTTCTTGTCAGCATCAAGAATACGTGAGGCAGCATTAGGAGCATAGCACTCAGTAGTAATCCGCTGGTTCCAATCGTGATAAGGATAAGCAGGGTCCTGGAGCTCTACCTCCTCCAGCCAGGGATTTTCCCTTGGCGGCTGATAAAAATGGCCGTGGATACAAACATAGTGCGTCATTTATAATGTGATACTTTGTTAGTTGATCGTCCGGAAAATATTTTTTTCCTCAGGCGTCAAGGAAACAAAATTTTTGTTCTTGTCACGACGGTAAACAAGCTTGCCCTCATGGGCCAGCCAGCCTAGGGCTTGGAAGGTTGTTTCATTGTCCTCGCGCAGCAACCGGGGCAACTGGAGTACATTGATCTCGTTAGCTTCTCCTAATTTTTTCCAGACCTTCCCAGCAGCTTCGCCAATTTTCTCTCTCATATAGGCCTCCTAATAAAACAATTATTAATGAAATTATACATCTTGGACAAGGGGAGTCAACAACTGAAATTTCCAAGGCCTTCCCAGAGTTGCGCGTTTTCAAAAAGCAGCTACACGAAAGACAAAAGGAGCAAAAAAAACGCCCCACCCTTTTAAGGGTGAGGCGTTAATTGTGGTTAGACTAAAACTTGATTAGCCTCTTCAAGCGATTTCACTAGATCAGCCACTTTTTCCGGAAAAATCATAATTGTGTTGTAATCAAACTTGTCTTTTTCAACTAGTTTTGATTCAGTCAGCATCAAGTACTTATGATTGTTCTTGCTTTCCTTGACCGCCACAAAATATGTCCTCCGACCAGCCCTGACCATTTTCTTGAATATCTCTTTGCCACCATTGCCATTGCCATTCTCTGTCATGTTTCTCACCTCCCTTTATAATAACCTTTCAACAAGATCCTAAAGGCCTAATCCCCCAAGGCCTAAAGTACCTTCTCATAACTAATGATCCTCTCCCTGAGCCAAGCCCAACGCAGCCAGGCTTTAAGCTCATCTGACTTCATGTAAATCTCACGAATGTGATTAAAAGGCAACTGATAAAGGACCTTATACACGGGCCTCACCCCCTTTTTTGTCCAAGGACCGGTATTGGATCGCCTCAGCAATATGTTGCGTCTCAATCGTGCTAACCCCGACTAGATCAGCAATTGTCCGCGCGACCTTCAAAATCTTGTCATAGGCCCGCGCGCTTAGGTTTAGATGAACAATGGCAGCCTTGAGCAATTGCTTAGCCTCTGGCTCTAAAAAACAATATTTTCTGATCTGCTGCGGGGCCATGTGGGCATTACAAAAAACCTGCTGCCCGCCAAATCTATCAAGCTGCAACTGGCGGGCCGCAATAACCCTTTGGCGTACGATCTTCGAAGACTCGCCCTGCGGCAGCGCGGCTAATTCGTCAACCTTTAAACGGCTGACCTCAAGCTGCAAGTCAATCCTGTCCAGCAATGGCCCGGAAAGTTTGCGCCAGTAGTTATGCACTTGCGTCGGGCTGCAGCTGCAGCCTGGCTTGGCATCATAAAGCCGGCCACAGGGACATGGGTTCATCGAGGCCACCAGCATAAATTTTGCCGGATAAGTCAACGCAGAATGGGCACGTGAAATAGTGACTTGACCATCTTCTAGCGGCTGGCGCAAGACCTCTAGCACCCGACGGTCAAACTCTGGAAATTCGTCCAGGAACAAAACCCCAAAATGGGCCAGACTAACTTCGCCAGGCCGCGGGATCCGCCCACCACCAATTACCCCAATATCCGACGTGGTGTGGTGCGGCGTGCGAAAAGGCCGGCGCGTAACCAGGGACCCTTTTTCCGCCAGTAACCCAACAACTGAGTAGATCTTGGTCACTTCCAGGGCCTCGTTAAGCGAGAGCGGCGGCAAAATTGTCGGCAAGCGGCGCGCTAACATGGTTTTTCCGGAACCAGGGGAACCGACCAGGAGTATGTTATGTCCACCTGCGGCTGCGACCTCGAGCGCCCTTTTAACGTGCCCCTGGCCTTTGACATCAATTAAATCAAGCAGGTCCTCGCTTGGGACTGATAAAAGTTTTTCCAAATCAACTTGATATGGTTTGATCTTGGTTTGTCCACTGAGATATTCTGCCGCTTCTTTTAGCGAGCTAACTGGAATAACCTCAAGCCCTTTGATTAAGGCAGCCTCAGCCGCATTTTCTTTGGGTACCAGGATCCGTCGGTGCGACTTGGCTAGGGAAAAACAAATTGCCAAAAGGCCACTAACCGGTCGCACACCCCCGTCAAGGGAAAGCTCGCCCACTACCAGCGTATCGGCCAGTTCAATAGCTGTAATCTGCTCAGACACCAGCAACATACCCAAAGCAATCGGCAGGTCATAAAGCGGCCCTTCTTTTCTGGTGTTGGCTGGAGCTAAATTAATGGTGAAATATCCAGGCGGAAATTCAAACCCTGAGTTTTCAATGGCTGCCCTGACCCGATCACGCGACTCACGCACCGCTGCATCCGGCAGGCCCACAATTGACTGGCCAGGCAAACCGCGGCTGGAATCGATCTCGATCTCAACTTGATAAGCCTCAAGCCCCAAAACCGCAGCACTGGCAATCTTTACAAGCATCCCATCCCCCTAGGTTAGAAAAAAAGCGTTCTGAAAAAGCTCGATCACTCGCGAGCCATCAAGGCGACGATAAATAGCAACAACATCAAAACGACAATTTTTATTTTTGATCCTGTTCCGGTACAAATATGTTCTAGCGGCGTGAATAATGCTTTGGCGTTTTTCTCGGCGGATGGCCGCGCTAGGCAAGCCAAAACTTCTAAATGAGTAGTTTTTGACCTCGACAAAAACCATAAAGTCACGGTCAGAGGCAATAAGATCAATCTCGCCTTGTTGGGAGCGGAAATTTCTGGATAAGATGTGGTAACCGTGGTTGGCTAAATATTCAGCGGCTAGATCCTCGCCCCTCTGCCCAATTTCATAACTCTCTTTACCCATAACAAAAATCAAGTAGCAAGGTTATTGCCAGGCCAACTAACAACTGACAAGTAACAACACACCCGTCCCGATTCCATCGGGACTCGCTACAACTTTTCGAGGATTTTATAATAAATAGTAACTGTAAGTTGTTAGTTGTAGTTCCACCTCTGGCGGGACATGTTGTTAGTTAATAAAACGTCGCAATTACGACAGGTCGCTGAAGGTGAAAAATGGGGAAAAAGAAAAACCCCCTATCTTCTATAGTAAAAGCTATAGAAAACAGGGGGAGAAGATCTCAGTTTAAGAGATCGAATAGATTTTGACCCATGCTGAATTTCGCCACGTTCCTGGCTTTGATCGTAATGTTTTGTCCGGTTTGAGGATTGCGTCCGCGGCGAGCTTTGCGCTTTTGCCGCCGCCAGGTCCCAAAACCAACCAGCCTAACATCTCCGCCTTTTTTCAAAGACCGACTGATGCTTTCAAAAGTAGCGTCAATAACTGACATGACGTGAGATTTTGGCATCTTTGTTTCTTTGGCAACTTGACTGCAGAGTTCTTGCTTGTTCATCTGTTTCACCTCCTTTGCTTGTTATGATCTAGCAACCTTAAGCCCCTTATTCTGAAGGCATTTTAACAACTGTCCTTAACGAATGTCAAGCAGAATATGGGCCCTAAGAAAAGGCTGTTACTTAAGACTGATCGCCTGAACTGGACAAGCCTCAACACACTCGCCGCTGCCATCACAAAGCTCCGGCTTGGTCAGTTTGGCCAAACCATCGACTAACTCTAGCGCACCATGGGGACAAACATCAACACAAATGCCGCAACCTGTGCAAACGCCTTGATCAACCACTGCTTTTTGTCCTTCAGCCATGCTCCGTCACCCCCTTTTTATCATGAATTTTGGCTACCCGCGATTCCATGTCCAGCAAACGCTGGCCAAATAATGGATAGAATAATAATAGTATAAAAGTCAGGCCTAAAGCAAGGATCGGCAACCAAGCAATTAACCAACGCAGCCCGCTCAAAAAATCAGTGGGCTGAGTATAAACATAAGGGTTGTAACCCCTATTGGTAAAAACATAACCAATACTTAAAGCCTCAAGCACAATCGCTAATCGGCTGATAAAGGAATTCAGGCCAAAATACAGGCCCTCGCGCCGGGTACCGGTGCGAGTTTCGTCCTCGTCAATCACATCAGCCAAAAGCACATCTGACAATAAAAGCCAGCCAGCAATCCCCACACCAATAAAAAGCGCGGTCAACAAAGTTGCCCCAAAATTCTGAACAATCGCCAGCGGCAGCAGCGCCGAAGCCAGGCAAGCGATTGCCGCTAGATACGCTTTTTTTGCCCCTACCTTCATCACCACTGGCTCCCAAACAAAAAGCATTGGAATCGCCACTAAGAAAGCTGCGCCAAGCACCAAGGCGGTAAATTCAGCATTTAGACGCAAGACATATTTGACAAAGAACGGGGTAGTGGCCAAAAGCAAAGTAAACGCGTACTGAACCAAAAGGTTGGCCAGGGCAAAGGTCAAGAAAGAACGGTTTTGCAAACTAGCCTTAAAAGATGGCCAAAGCGTCAGTTGTTTTTCCCGGCTAAACTCAAGGTGTTCATGGCTGCCCCAAAGCGCAACCAAAAAAGCAGCCGCAATGACCGCCCCTAAGATCAGGCCCATCGTACCCCAGCCAAAGAGGCTAAAAATAAGCGGTGGTAAAACCAGGCCCAGGCACAAACCAATCATCGCAAACATCTGACGCAACGCATTGACTTGAGATCGTTCAGCTAGGCTCGGGAACATTTCTGGAAATAAGGACGACCAATTAAGCACTGTAATAGTGTAAAAACCATCAAACAAGCAGATCGTCGCGGTAAAGTAGAGAAAAAGGGGAAACACCTGAGAATATTCGGTAAAAGGCGGACACCAGATAAGATAAAAAAACAAGCCCAAGGGAATGGCTCCCACCGCAATATAAGGTAACCGCCGCCCCCATCTTGAGTGGGTGTGATCTGAAACATAACCAGCAATCGGATCATTGATCGCGTTCCAAATAGCATAGATCAACATGCCCAGGGCGGCTAAGTAAGGGGTTAATTTAATAGTGTCAACATAATAAAAAATTATATATGTAGCAAAGGCTTGGTAAGAAAGCGCAGTCGCAATCGCGCCAAAACTGTAGGCCAGTTTGCATGATAATTTCACTCTAAAAACCTATTCTTTCTCCAGCAAAAGATCAGAGATTGATCGCTTCTGCTGGGCACTGGTCAGAGATCTCTTCTAGGTTACAGCTTGTGCTCTCTTGTTTAAGCACCACAGCCTTACCGTCGCCACTCCAGGCAAAGACCTCTGGACAAAGCTCAATGCAAAGCCCACACCCAGAACAAAGCGCTTGATCAACTTGAACCACCATAATTTATGCCTCCCCTTACAAACCTAAGGTTGATTTGATCTTGGCCTTATCAAAACCAACTATGACCTGGCCGTCAATTTCTAGTACCGGTACGCCCATTTGGCCAGACTTGGCAATCATCTCCTGCGCCGCTGTCTGGTTGCTGGCAACATCAATGTTTTCAAACTCAACATGCTGTTCAGCTAAGAAATCCTTGACCATTTTACAATAAGGACAAGTTGGGGTTGAGTAGATTTTCACTGTTGCCACTTTCAAACCTCCTGGGATTATGGATGTTGCCGGTTACCTGTTGCCTGTTACCGATTGCCGGCTATAAACGACCTTCTTCAAACAAACGTTTTTTCTCCAAACGTCGTTCACAATCACCACAGCGCATTGGGTCAAAAACATTTTCCTTGCAAAAAACACAACCCAAAACCAAGCCCCCCTTATGCTTATGCAGCGCTAGCTGCGCAAAACAATGGGGACAAGTGAACCTCTCCCCTGCTCGAGCGTTTTCTGCAACATCGATCGGGCCTTCACAAATCGGGCATTTTTCCAGACGTTTCATTATTTAACCTCGTTAAGTTCTTTAATTAACTCATTAGCCTTGAGCCCATGGACCTCAGCCGCCTGGCCAACAGTTTCTCCGTGAGCAATGACACAACCTAAACAGTGCATGCCCTTAGCCATTAAAATTGGGGCGATTTGTGGCTTGATCTCCAAGGCCTCTTTGATCGTCATATCCAAAATAATTTGTTTATTATTCATAATATGATGATTTTATCACATCACCAAGATAATTCAAGACAGGCGAAAAGGCAAAAATATTATCCTCGCCTCAAAATTACCTGTATAATAGTGAAATGGCAAATAAGTATAAGGTCGCAGTGATTGGCGCTGGCCCAGCTGGTCTGATGGCGGCAGGCCTGGCGGCCGAAGCTGGGGCCTCGGTCGTGCTGCTAGAAAAAAATGACCAACCTGGTCTAAAACTGCTGCTCACTGGCAAAGGCCGTTGCAACATCACCGTGGCTGAAGAAAATTTAGCCGACTTTATCGCTGCCTTTGGCCAAAGTGGAAAATTCCTTTATTCAGCACTGCATCAATTCAACCTAGAAGATACAATTGGGTTTTTCGAGAACTTGGGCGTGCCAACTAAGGTTGAGCGGGGCAAGCGGGTCTTTCCTGTTTCTGACCAAGCAGCCGATGTTTTGGCTGCTCTGCTCAGTTTTGTAAAAAAACAGCCAGTCGAACTAATTCAAGGTGGCCAGGCCCAAAAAATTATCAAGAGCAAAAACAGAATTACCAAGCTTTTTACCACCAAGGGAGAAATTCTGGCTGACAAATATATTTTGGCCACTGGCGGCCTGTCCTATTCTGCCACTGGCAGCACCGGCGACGGTCTAATCTGGGCCAACGAGCTAGGCCATACGGTCATTGAGCCTAAGCCCGCGCTAACCCCAATTAAATGCCGAGAAACTTGGATTAAAGAGACCAAAGGCTTGTCGCTGCGCAATACGCTGATCTCTGTTTATCAAAACAATAAAAAGCAAGCTGAACGTTTTGGCGAAGCCTTGTTTACTGATGACGGCATGAGTGGACCGATCATTTTGGACCTCGCCAAAAAAATCGGCCAACTGCTGGCAACCGGCGAAGTTGAACTAAGGCTTGATCTTAAGCCAACCCTTGATTATCCCCAACTTGACGATAGGCTACAGCGCGATTTTAAAAAATACAGTAACTCTATGTTTAAAAATAGCCTGGACGACTTGCTCCCGCAAAGTCTGGTCCCTGTCTTTATCAAGCTCTCTGGCCTTGACCCAACCAAAGCCGTTAACAGCGTCACCAAAGAAGAAAGAAAGCGCTTGCTTCATTTATTCAAAGAACTAAAAGTCCACGCCACTGGCCTTGAGGGCTTTAACAAGGCGGTTATCACTTCAGGTGGGGTTTCGTTAAAGGAGATTGAGCCTAAAACTATGCGCTCAAAGTTAATTAACAATCTCTATTTTGCTGGAGAAATACTTGATCTGGACGGCCCAACCGGTGGCTATAACCTACAGGTTTGTTGGAGCACGGGCTATGTGGCTGGGAAAAGTGCGGCTCTTTAATTGTCTTCTATTATTGCTCTTGTTCCTGTCAATTGTTTTGGCTCAGGTTACAAAATTTCCTGAGCAATATTTCTTATGAAACTACCAAATCAAGCAACTTTAACACAAGCTCAAATTTTTGATCTTTGCTGGAGAATGTTTTGCCTATCTCGGCAAGTTTGTTCTGAACCCAGCTGCCTCAAAGTTTTCATCTGTGCCAAATCAGCTTATTACCCTAATCAGAAGCTACCTCATATTAAATAAAGATCTAGTCAGAGAAAATCTGGTAGCCGTTGTGTCTTAAACGTCATAGTACTCACCGCACAAGCCTCAACCTTTCCCTTGACCAAAATAGTCGCGCCTCGTAAAACCTCCTACTTAAAAATGATTCTGGCTTTGCCTTTTTCCGCAATCTCGGTCGTTACCGTGATCTCATCATCATATATAGCAGGGGCAAGATAGTGGCACTCGACTTTAGTGATCGTAAAAACAAGCTTCTCCTCTTCCCGCAGTTTTTTAAAGTCAACCCTCATCTGCCGCATGAGCTCTGTCCGTCCCCTTTCAAAAAAACCAAAATAATTAGCGTAATAAACCACCCCTTCAGCATCAGTGTCCTTATAAATCACGCGGTAGTTAAACGAGTGTTTCATGAAGCAGTTTCTCAAACCCAGGGAACGAGGTTTCAATACACGCAGTATCGTCAATTATAGTTTCGCCGTCAGCAATTAGCCCAGCAATAGCCAGCGACATTGCAATTCGGTGGTCGCCATAGGATTTAACTTTGGCCCCTTTAAGCTTAGTTGGCCCTTCGATAATCATCCCATCATCAAGTTCTTGAATTTTCGCCCCCATTTTTCTAAGCTCAGAAGAGATCGTCGCTATCCGGTCAGATTCCTTAATTCGAAGCTCCCTAGCCCCGCGAATTTCAGTGATTCCTTCAGCTTGAGTAGCGGCAACTGCGATAATTGGAAACTCATCAATAATCCGCGGCACAATCTCCCCATCAATTTTTATGCCTTTTAATCGAATGTTCGAATGTTCGAATGTTCTACTTACGAATATCGTCCCCCTCGGTTCTCCTGAAATAATCTGTTCATCCCTTACCTCAAACTCTGCTCCCATCCTATGAAGCACGTCAATTATCCCAGTCCGGGTGGGGTTTAAGCCAACATTATGAATGGTGAGCTGTGAGCTGTAAGTTATGAGCGCGGCCACAAGAAAAAACGCCGCAGACGAAAGATCACCAGGGACATTTATCTCCCTAGCCTCAAATTCCCTCATCCCTGACACCTCACACCCTGTACCTATCCCAAAGTATTCAAACATCCGCTCGGTATGATCACGGGACTTGTTTTTTTCAATCACTTGAGTTGTCCCAACCGCAAAAAGCCCAGCCAGCATAATCGCGGACTTAACCTGGGCCGAAGCAACTGGAAGGTCATAAGTTATCCCCTTAATCTTTTGTCCTCTGATTAAAAGCGGGGCATAAACTTCTTCTTGACCCTTGACCCTTGACCCTTGACCCTCAATATTCGCCCCCATCTCCCGCAAAGGTTTCACAATCCTCATCATCGGCCGCTTTTGAATTGAAGAGTCTCCTGTAATTTCAGAAGAAAAATCTTGCCCAGCCAAAATCCCAGTCATTAAGCGGATCGTTGTCCCAGAATTACCAACATTCAAGATCCCCTTCGGCTGACTAAGCCCTCTTCGTCCCTTGCCCCGTATTATCAATTCCTGCGCTCTACGTTCTACGTTCAACATTCTACTTTCCATTTCAATTCCCAACTTCCTAAAGCACTCAACCGTCGCCAAACAATCGCCCGAGGGCAAAAATCCCTTCACCACAGTTTCTCCTTTTGCCAAAGCCCCCAACATAATTACCCGGTGGGAGATAGATTTATCGCCAGGAACATGGATTTCCCCTGTTATTTTGTCGGCTGGTTTAACAACTAAATGTGTCATTTCATTCGCTCACCGAATTAGGCCTGGCCACAACTTTGAATTCTTGTTGGCTAAGGATCTTTTCGCCGGCCATCACTTTAACCTGCCAAGTTCCATCGCTGTCCGGAGGCAGGGTAATCATACTCCAGGTCCGGCCAGGCTGGCGCCAAATATCTAAGTCAATGGCAAAATATCGGTTGCCAGCTCCGTCAAACCATACCTGGGTGATTACAACTGGGGGTGAGGTAGCTTCAATTTCAGTATAACAATACACTCGCTCCTCCGGCGCAAAAGTCTTAGCAATTTCCCTTGGTTGCTGATCCTCAAGCATTTTGCAAAAATCTTGCTTAAGAACTTTGATCATATTGTTGTCAACGGTTGGCTGCTCCAATTTTGGCACAGACTTAACCACCACAGTCGAAGTTGTCGGTTTAAGCTGCTGCTTAGTAGTTGTTGTCGTAGCTGCTTTTTTATGGGTTGTGGTTGTGGTTTTCTTTTCCGTCTCCGCAGTTGGGTTAAGGGAAACCAGCCAGAGAACAAACAAGAGTAGGGCAAAAAATAATAAAGCCAGCCAAAACCACCCTGGCAGCTTTTTTTTATATTGGGTATATCCGACAATTTTACTCATTGATAAAGATCGTCACGAAAATTTTTAGCCTGGGCTAAAAGCTTGCTAATTGCCGCTTTATCCTCAGCCTGAATAGCTTTTTCAAGCTTGCCTAAGGCAACCCTAAAAGCGCCAATACTAGCTAAAACACCAAGTTTATTAGCGGTAAACATGTCCACACCTAAAACTGGATCGCCAGAAGCGATCCTGGTTGTATCTTTAAAGCCAGAGGCAGCACAGCTCTTGACCTGCGGATAGGCCAGCGAGGTCTCAGCTACAGAATTAACTAGGGCCGCGGCAATGGCCAGCGGAGCATGGCTAACAGCCGCTACTACTAAATCGTGGGTCATGGGATCCATCTTTACCACCTTCCCTCTTAAAGCAGTGACTACTTCTGTCATTATCTTTAAGGCCGGCTTATTTGTCTGCGGTGTTTCAGTTAAGATA
This sequence comes from Candidatus Saganbacteria bacterium CG08_land_8_20_14_0_20_45_16, assembly GCA_002774365.1. Lineage (GTDB taxonomy): Bacteria > Margulisbacteria > WOR-1 > O2-12-FULL-45-9 > O2-12-FULL-45-9. The sequence goes on from PEYM01000059.1 coordinate 27,282, forward strand.
TAAACCTTATCAGTCAAAAGATCTGCCTCAGCTGCCTCAAGTTTAACTTGCTCTTTGCCAGCCATGGGATGCCCCCCCACAAAAAAAGTGCCAGCCGGCATCAACGCTGCAGCTGCGGCCACAATCTCACTTTTAACGCTCCCTACATCTGACACAATCGCCCCCTTTTTCAAGGCCGGCACGAGTTCTTTGAGCTTGGGGATAATCAAACTAATTGGGGTACAAAGAAGCACAACGTCTGCCCCAGCCACTCCCTCTTTAATATCCAACGTCCCCTCATCAATTGCCCCAAGTGTAATCGCCTCTGCAATCGTCTTTTTTCTGCGCGGGATACCAACAATGACGTCGGACAGCTGGCCTCGGACATAGGACCGTCTTAAGCCTAACCCTATCGACCCTCCAATTAGCCCCAACCCAACAATCGCAATCCTCACAACTTCCCTCCAATAAACTTTTGCATCAGTTCGTGTCCCTGCCTCAGCTTAATCTTTGATTTTTTGATTGCCTTCTCATTATAACCCATGACCGGTGACCGGTGACCAGAAACCGACAACCCGCATATAACAAAAGGGACAGAATCCCTAGTATGCGTCATATACTTAATCGGCGTAGGATGATCTGGGAGAACGAGAATTCGATATTCGATATTCGACAGCCGAGATTCGTCTTCTTTCGAATTGTCGAATGTTCGAATTTTCGAATTCCGAATTTCGTTCCAAATAGTCCCCACCACCAACCGATCAAAATCCTCAATCGCTCTGATTTTTTTAGGAATTGACCCTTCGTGTCCCGCTTCATCCGGCGCTTCCACGTGTATAAATACAATATCGTGTTTTTTAAGGGCTTTCAAGGCGTATTTAGCCTTACCCACATAGTTTGTATCTAAGTATCCTGTTGCGCCAGGAACATTGATGACTTCAAGCCCCAAAGTTTTTCCCATCCCCTTTAACAAATCAACTGCAGTAATAACCGCGCCTGTTAAACCATACTTCTTTTTAAAAGTTGGCATGAGAAGGAGCTTACCTTGGCCCCATGGCCAGATCATCGTGGCTTTACTTTTCATTTGGTGAAGAATAACTTCACTCTCATTCATCAATTCCAGCAAAAGATCAGATTTGGGCAAATATTTTTTAATTTTCTCCCCAGTAATATCATGCGGAGGGGTAGTTTCAATCCTATTTTCTATTTTCCATTTTCGATTGTCGATTATCAAGAGATGCCTATAACTCAAGCCAGGAAAAAACTTGATTCCCTTACGCCCCAACCGTTTGCCCAGCTCAAGCATAATCTTCTTGGCTTCTTTCGTCTCGATGTGTCCGGCGGTAAAATCTTTCATCCTGCCGTCTTTGACAGTGACCAAATTACAACGAAAAGCCACGTCGTCTTTACCAAGCTTAACCCCAAGGCTGGCTGCTTCCAAGGGACCTCGCCCTGTGTAATACTTGGCCGGGTCATAACCAAAAATGCTCATTGAAGCGACATCTGAGCCAGGTGGCAAGCCGTTGGGGATATTGTTCACCCAACCGCAAACACCGTTTTGGGCTAAGCAATCCAGGTTGGGAGTTTTAGCAACCTCAAGTGGGGTATTCCCTTTAAGCTCTTTGCAAGGTAAATCCGACATCCCGTCGCCGATTAGGATCAGAAACTTCACTTCTCCGGCACCCCAGGCACAAGCTTGTTTTCTTTTATCAACTTAATCACATCAGCCTGGTGCTCTTTCGCTTGCTCAACAATCTTGCCAGCAGTTTTGGAGAGCTCTTGGGTACTGATTTTTTTTATGGCTGGAACTTTCTTGTTTTTTGAGTCTTCGACCTTGATAAAATCCTTAACCTCAGGCCGAAAGTTCTTGGCAAATGGATAGGCCCAAGCATAAGCCCACCGAGCCAGTCGGCCCAAATAGGCTGACTGCATTTGTTCTTTAGTCGCAGCCTCAAAAGGACAATAAAGCAAAAGCTGCAAAATAACCCCAGCAATTAATAGCCCCTTAAACCCACCAACTAAGCCACCACCAAATTTATCCACTGGCCCCAGGATCGCGATATAAATTACCCGCTTAAAAAGCAAGGTCAAGAGGAGATCAAGAACAAAGTAGGTAACCAGTGTAACCAATAAAAACAAAATCACCGTGGAAATATTTTGGGCTTCCAACAAATTAAGAGAGCTGACCGCGGCATTAGCCAAAAGGAGCGCAAAAAGCATAGCTGCCACGCTGGAGAGGGCCTTGACCAATCCTTCGCGCAGGCCAAGGGCCACAAAAACCAGAACCACGATAACAATGATAATATCTACCATGTTTTACTGGGCCGCCAGCTTGGCTTTCAGCCCCTTGAGCTTAGCTGTAACTTCTGAATACTTTAGCGCTGCAATTTGAGCCGCTAGTATTGCCGCATTCTTGGCGCCGTCTATCGCCACAGTAGCAACCGGAACTCCGGGTGGCATTTGGACAATCGCGAGTAGCGCATCCATTCCTTCGAGTGCTTTTGACTTAATAGGAATACCGATTACCGGCAGGGTTGTTTGAGCAGCCACGCAACCTGGTAGGGCAGCTGCCATCCCTGCAGCCGCAATAAGACAAACGTATTTCCCTTCTGCTTCCCTGGCGTATTTTTCAACCTTTTTGGGGGTGCGGTGGGCCGAAGCAACCGTGATGTCAGAATCAATCCCCAGCTCTTTTAGCTGTTCCTGCGCTTTTTCAACTACAGCCAGATCAGATTTTGAACCAACAATGATCCCAACCCTAGGGCTTGCCATTTTCTAGCCTCCTAAATTTACGTCTGCGGAGGAATAACCGTTAAAATCTTTCTCGCTTGATCAGGATATTTGGCAATAAATATCAGCTCTTCGCGGGTCAAAGGCTTCTGGGTGTGAACATTGGCATAACGCACTAGCTCCAAAACATCAGCCGCCTCTTTGTCGTTCTTAAATTCAACTTCCAGCTTGCCCAAAACATTCATAAAGCCCTTAATCCCAGAGTATTCGCCAACTGTGATCATCCGGCCGGTGTCAACCAGCTCTGGCTCGCCGCGGCCCAGCTCTTCAAACTCATAAAGCTCATAGTTTTTACGGTTTTTCAAAGCACCATCAGCATGGATACCAGACTCATGGGCAAAAGCATTGGCACCAACGCCAACTTGGTTAACAGAAAGAGGAATCCCAAAAGCATAAGAAGCGTATTTGGCAAAGGCCCAAATTTTATCCAGCTTAATTCCCTTAGGAAACATCTTCTTATCTTTAAAACCACTGGAATACTTTAGCGCCACTAAAACCGACAGCAAATCAGCGTTACCAGCTCGCTCGCCCACCCCATTGATTGTGGTGTTAATATAAGCATCCTGGCCACCCTCTATAATCCCCCTCGCCCCTTCAACAGAGCAAGCCACCCCCATCCCCAGGTCATTGTGGCAGTGCATCTCCCAGTCAATCTTGGTTTTAGAGGCAAGCTCCTTCATCCTAGCGTAGATTGTCAAAGGATCATCGGCCCCTAACGTATCGCAATACCGGATCCTGGCTGCCCCAGCTGCCTTAGCTACCGCGCCAAATTTAATCAAGTCTTCAATACCGGTCCTAGAAGCATCCTCGGCATTGACCCCGATCGAGGCAGCACCGTGAGCCTTAGCCGCTTCAACTGCTTTAATCATTGATTTAATTACAGTTTCAATGGTCATCTTCCCTTGGAACTTCAATTCCAGCATTAGCGGCGAAGTTGAAATCGAAAGGTTAAGATGTTTAATTTTTGGGCAGAGCTTATAAGCTAAATCAACATCTTTTTGGATCGCCCGGCACCAACCCTCAAGCCTGATCGGCGCAAGTGTCCCTTTTTCCGCGAGTTCTAAATTTGCATTAATGTAATTTGTTTCATGGAGAGTAAATGGGAAACCAAACTCACTCTGAAAAACCCCCATTTCATTAAGATACATGTTGATCAAGGTCTTTTCCAGTTTAGCTAGGCCGATGCGGGAAGTCTGGACACCATCCCGGTTAGTCACGTCTATAATATATACTTCAGGCATTTTATTTCTCCTCCTTGACATTCCATTATAGCTTACTTTTTTCACAGTGACAACTATGGTATACTCGCTTTATTATGACTAAAATAGTTGGCTTAATCGGCCACCCACTGGGACACTCCCTCTCACCGCTCATGCACAACGCGGCTTTCAAAGAGCTCGGCCTTGATTTTGAATATAAATTATTTGACGTTAGCCTAAATGAACTCGCTCAAAAAGTCAAAGAACTAAGAGGGAAAAAATTCGCTGGGTTTAACATCACTATTCCTTACAAAGAAAAAGTCATGGAGCTAATTGATGAAGTAGTTGAAAACGCTAAGGTTATCGGCGCAGTCAACACAATTGTTAATGATAACGGCAAGTTGATCGGCTACAACACTGATGGCCCTGGTTTTGTTGAGTCTTTGCGCGATGACGCAGGGGTCAATCCGCAAGGGCTGAACGCCGTTGTCCTTGGCGCAGGCGGCGCGTCACGAGCAATCCTTGTCACTTTGGCCGAAGAAAAAGCTAACTCAATAATTGTCACAGATATTGACCAAGAAAAAGCCAGTCAATTAGCCCAATATGTCGGCTCATATTTCAATGTTCAGGTTAAAAGTGTTAAGCCAGATAGCAGAGAACTGCAAGCCGCGCTGGACAACGCCAACCTCCTAATTAACGCCACCCCCATTGGCATGCACCCGCATGAAAACACCTCCCCCTTATCAGACAAAATCCAGCTTGCCCCAGAGCTCATAGTCTATGATTTAGTCTATAACCCTTACAGCACGAAACTAATGAAAAGATCAAAAAACTCTGTTTCCGGCCTGGGGATGCTAGTCCGTCAAGGAGCGCTCGCCTTTACCCTCTGGACTGGCAGAGAAGCCCCAGTTAAATTGATGCACGAAACTGCGTTTGCTGCACTCTAGTTGTCTGGATTAAGACATTATGGGTCACGAGCCTCGAGTTGCGAGCTAATTTCGTTTTTGTGGCTTTCACAGAAAAAACCCCCTAATCCCTAGCGCCTAGTCCCCAGTACCCCAACCCCTGGCAATAACCTTGCTACATCATCAAAAGAATGAAAAGGGCCAAACAAAACGAACCAATTGAAAATAGAATTTATTACCTCAGGCACCTGCGGGTAATGTTAGATCAAGATTTGGCCGCGCTATATGGTGTTACAACAAAAGTTTTCAACCAAGCAGTCAAAAGGAATAAGGAACGTTTTCCCTCAGACTTCATCTTCCGTCTAACTCGCCAGGAATATCGGTTTTTAAGGTCACAAGTTGTGACCTTAGATAATTCATTAGGTCAAGGAAAACATCGCAAGTATCTTCCTTTTGCTTTTACCGAACAAGGCATTGCTATGCTTTCTGGAGTCCTGAAAAGTCAACAAGCTGTTCAAGTCAATATCGCAATTATGAGGGCTTTTGTAAGGGTGAAACAAATAATAACAACCCACAAAAATATCTATAAAAAATTAAACGAGCTGGAAGCAACAATTAAAACACAAGATCACGACAGAAAGGTTATCTTTACCGCTATCCGAAAAATGTTAGCCTATGAAGGAAAGCCCAAAAAGAAAATCGGTTTCTTCTGTGATTAAGATGCAAACAACTGATCTTCTCAACACTATCATCCACCAAGCAATCGGCCTCAAGGCCTCAGATATCCATCTTGAACCACACGAAGAACATTTGCAGATTAGATTTCGGCTGGACGGCCTACTGCAAGACCACGAAAAACTACCGAAAAATTACCACCCCCAGCTCACTTCCAGGATCAAAGTCCTAGTCAACCTTGATATTGCCGAAAAAAGGCTACCACAAGACGGTCGGACAACTTTTGGCCAGGTTGATTTACGCGTTTCAACCATTCCCACCATTCACGGCGAGAAAGCAGTCCTTCGTCTCCTCAACCGCGAGCAGTTAAACCTGAGCTTAGAAGACTTAGGCATGGAAAAAGAAGGTTTGGCTACCTACAAAAGGCTAATTGCCAAACGCTCCGGCATTATTCTTGTGACCGGGCCAACCGGCTCAGGCAAGACCACCACCCTCTACACAACCTTGGCCAAGTTAAATTCCAAAGAAGTTAACATTATGACTATTGAAGATCCAGTTGAATACAAATTAGCAGGCATTAATCAAATTCAAGTCAATCAAAAGGCTGGCTTAACTTTTGCCAGAGGCTTACGTTCCATTCTGCGCCAGGACCCGGATATTATCATGGTTGGCGAGATTCGCGATCTTGAAACAGCTAAGATCGCCCTGCAAGCTGCGTTAACAGGCCATCTAGTTTTCTCAACCCTTCACACTAACGATGCGCCATCTGCCATAACCCGTTTAGTTGATATGGGCATTGATAAATATTTGGTTGAAGCAACGGTAATTGGTGTTGTGGCCCAAAGATTAGTTAGAAAAATCACTGGCGGACGCGAGGGGATTTTTGAGGTGGTGGCTGGAACAAGCTCCCAAGCTGGGAGAAGAACTTTGCTTGACAACGGCAAGCTCAAGATTGCCCAGGGATTAGTAGCCAGAGAAGAAGTGGCCAGGGTTATTTACCTCGAGTAATCAACCAAAGTGTTTTTTAAGGCTGATTGCCCTGGATTTAATATATTCAAAAATATTCTTTACTTCATCCTTTTTAACATATGGCGCAGCGCGACGACAGCTCTGGCACAGACGAAACTTAAATTGTAGCAAGAGGCATTCAACCGCTGGATAATAAACACACGGTTTTTTCTTAGCCAACTTGCCTGGCAACCCCTTTTTCAAAGTCGCAGGCTCAACCTCGCTTTTCTTGGTTTGGTCAATTCGCCCAATTACCATGATCTTCTCTTACTGCTCACCTGCCCTCACCTTTCATCATAACCCCATCCGCTGCTTTAAACTAATCGCTAAGTCCTTAATTTTATGAAATATTGAAGGCACAATATCATTGTGAACATACTTCATTCCCCTAGCGCAAGAACGACAAATTTGAAAGCGCAGTTGTGGCACAGAACACTTACACTCTGGATAATAAATACACGGTCGCTGCAAAGCTTTTTCATTATCAACCAAATGATCAAACTTCGCGTTCAAGGTTTCATCAATTCGATTGATTTCCATGCCACAATTCTTTCGACCTTATCAACCAAAAATTTCACTCAATTTCATCCCGCCCCGCCCTCCCGCACTACGAAACTACAACACTACGACACCTCGGCACTACTGTACTACCACACTCCCCCTTTGCTATACTTAGCCCATGAACTTTTTACGCACAATTTTGTTTTATCTAATCCTAGTCATAACTTTTTTTGTCGGATCAACCATTGCTCTGATTTCCTCCCTTTTTATTCGACCAAGGGCAAAAGCCTTTCAGGTCGCGGCTCATATTTGGGCAAAACTATTAGTCAAGGTATCAGGGATTAGGTGTGAGGTGCGAGGGGCTGAAAACATTCCGAAAGATAAAGCTGTTATCTTTGCCGCTAACCACCAAGGGGCAGCGGATATCCTGATTGTCCTTGCGTGTCTGCCCACCACCTTTCGCTTTGCCATTAAAAAAGAGCTGTTCAAAGTCCCTGTTTTCGGTTGGTACTTGCGCTCGGCTGACTACTTTCCTATTGACAGGAAATTAATCTTAAGCGTCTATCGTACTGTGGAAAATATTATTGGCTATATTAAAGAGGGCGCGTCAGTCCTGATCTTTCCAGAAGGGACCCGCACCCAAACCGGTGAGCTTGGCAAATTTAAACGCGGCAGTCTGCTCGCCGCTTTAAAGTCCGGGGCGCCGATTGTCCCGCTCGCTATTTCCGGCAGTTTTGACCTGATGCCAAAAGGGAGCTTTGTCATCAATCCCCATCCAGTTAAATTTAGCATAGGCAAACCGATTGAGATCACTAATGAAGCAGATTATGAAAGCAAAGTAGAAGAGGTTAGAAGCGCGATTGAGGAGATGCTTTGATTGAAAACCACTCTTCTCTCTGATACTATTTGTCTATGTTAAATTTATCAAGCCTAAAATTGGCCACCACTTCCCTAAAAAGCTCACTGGCTGTTGCTTTATCTGACGCAGAGATGGGCAAAATGAGCCCCGCAGCTAAAGAAACAATTATCGCCGGCGTAATTCAGAATTTTGAATTTACCTACGAGCTTTGTTGGAAATTCCTTAAACGCTTCCTGGGAAACGAATTAGGGAGTAATTATGTGGACGGGGTAAGCCGCAAAGAGCTTTTTAGATTGGGAACAGAACATCACCTAATCAGCAATATTGATAATTGGTTTAAATATCATGATAGCCGCAATGAAACCTCGCATACCTATGACAAAACAACCGCCCAGGAAGTTTTCGAAGTCGCCACCAAGTTTATTAAGGACGCAGAAGAACTGCTAGCAAACCTTGAAAAACGCAACCATTAATCTTGATAAAAAGCATCTGACTGTTGTCAAAGATATCCTGCGCCAATATGTTCCAGGTTGCGAAGTCTTAGTTTTTGGCTCACGCTTAACTGGTCAAGCCAAAAGCTATTCAGATTTAGACTTAGCGCTTCGCGGCCAGAAAAAAATCGAGCGAAAAAAGCTAATCGAGCTTAAAGACGCTTTTGAAGAATCAAATCTTCCCTTTAGGGTAGATATTCTTGATTGGCACAGGATTACGGAGAGCTTCAGAAAGACAATTCAAAAAGATTTTGTTGTTCTGCAAGCGGCTGCCTAGGTAAACCTCGCCAAAATTTCACTTTTTTGCTATAAAACACTCAACCAGAAAAGCTTACGGAACATACAACAGGGCTTGGCTTAGGTCTTTAAACCCGGCCTTGCGACCCATCCGCTGAAAAGCATTTAAGTTTTTAATTAGTAAGGTCAGGGAAAAAGGGACAACAATATTTTCTTTCTTAACAAAGACCATAATGCTCTTGATGAAATCAACGGCCGGCCCTTTTTTCCACGCTAACTTTTTTATCCGCTTGGCCAACGCGTGCTGCTCGCTAGGTAAATCAATCGATAAATAAGAACAAAGAGCGCTGGCTAATTTTGCCTGGTTAACCCGTTGTCCCCGAACTATTCTCAAAATCTGCAAGAAGAGCTGTTGCTCTTCTTCTGGCGGCTCAAGAAAAAGATTTCTGTCTAGGATGGCGACCTCAAATTGTTGTTCATCATTTGGTAAGCTGTCACTTTCTGCAACTACATTAAAATTGCCGATATGGGCATCAGAGTGGATTAGCCCTTTCTCAACCTGATAATAATAATTTTGGACAAGTAACGCTACGATCTGTTTGAGATCATGACCCTGTAAACGCAACTTTTTCATCTTAGTCAAATTCAAGCCGTCAAGATATTCCTCACGCTTATAATACTTATTATCAACCCCATAAGATTTTGGCACCCTGATCGAATAGCGAAAACTAGCCGGCCGCCATCCTTGGTTGTGCTGATAAAAGACTTTGTCCTTGGCTAAGAAGCCGGCAAAGTTTATATCTCGAGAGATCCATTCGTTTATCTCTCTTAAAAGCTGCCCCGCAATCCGATAGCCCCGGCCGTATTTTGCCGTCAAGGCCTCAGCAACTCTGCTCAGTAGTTCATAAGTTTTCTCGAGAAAATATTCGGCATTGGGATTTAAAACTTTTACCGCTTCGTCGCCATGGGCGCGCGTTTTAATCTTATAAACCCGCATTAATGATCCACCGCCAATCGGCCAGCCAAAATCAAGCACCTCTTCTTTAAAGTTTACCCACTCTCTCTTAAGCACCCTGAGGGAGGCCCACTTCGATTGTCCGTGCATGTCGTCATAAGCTGACGAAAGCTCTTCTTCATCGGCTGGCGCTAATTTCACCGACTGGCCCAAAACCTGCAAAAACCTTGTCCCCAAACTCCAAAGGGGGCTGGCACACTCTAAGACAACTTTCATTGGATCAACTGAGCTCTCCCCCTGCTCCCGAGCTTGCGGCCCGATTAAATCAAAGACCCTTGGCTCATAGAGTGAACGAAGTCTGGCAATTGTTAAATGAGCTTCTGTGCTCTCTTCAGTAGCCGAGCCTTGATACAATGCCATAATGTCTGGCAGGGCCCCTGGATAGCAATTAAGCTCGCTCTTTATTTTTCTCTCCTGGACTTTGGCCCAAACTGTTGATCGTTCGCGAACCCTGCCTAAAAGCCTACCCTTTAGTCGCCCCCATTTCTCCTTCAAGTCTAGCCAAAAATTATGCAAAAAAGCATTTCTCACCACCCAACCTTCCCTTTTAAACGTTTTCTCCCACCCGCTAATCTTTTCGGGTGACCTTAAAATCCGTTTTTCAATAAAGGGACCAATGAAGAAAAACAAGGTTTCAAGGTCTGCCAGCTCGGCCAGCTTAGGCAGGACCCTTTTTAAGACCAGAAGGAGGCTGGCCCGGCCAGGTAGTTTTTTTACGAAGCGCTTAAAAATGTAGTTAAGCAGCCAAACTCGATCCTCTCTCTTTTGCAGCAAACCATTTTCCCCAACCAGCAAAAACCTTACCAAACCATGCTTGCCAACTCTCCCTAATTGATAAAGACCAGCCAAATCATTGTCGGTCAAATGCATCCCTGCGGCAATGGTCGCAGTATTTACCGCTCGTCTAAAATTGTGCCACTTCCAAAGCCGGGCAAACAGCAGGTCAGATCTTAATCGCGAGTCATCCCGATCTGTTTCCATCAAGCGCTTAAAAAGGCTGTGGCTGTCTAGCTTAATTTCCCTTTGCATCATCTCAAAAACATCTTCACCAACCAGCCAGCCCCCCATTGAGGGACTCCGCATTGTCTCTTCCAGCCGCTGCTTGGCCATCGCCTCTATCTCTTCCAAATGGTCAATCGAGTATACCTCATAATCAACAAACTCTTCCTTAGCCGCCAAAGAAGATGAAAAGAAAAAGCGCGCGTCTTCTATGAGGACCTTTTTTTTCTCTGTATAGTCCATCAAACCAGTTAATTTCTCGCGCAGTTTCATTGCTAAGCGGCCATCCGCGAACAAATAACTTACCTCGTATAAAAAATCAACCTCACTGGAGTCGGCCAGATCAAATTGATAATTTGAAAACAAAGCGTGCAAAAACTGAGCGGTAAATAAGCCAAAGTCCCAATTGTTTCTTTGCCATTTCTCGGGAAAGGTCCTGCTCGATATTCTCTGGTTAAAGAATTGATTTTTGCTCGCATCCATGATGCTAACCAAGACCATGAATTCCTTAATAAAGCTAGCCTGATTACAATTTGGCATTAGTTCTTTTAAGTGGCAAAGGAGAAAAGCAAAAAACAGCTGCTCGTTGCATCCAGAGAATCTAACAAGCCTAGCATCTCTCTGCTCATTATAAAAAATTGAGGTCACTAACGCCAAATCATCAAAGCCCAGCTCGCCATAATCAGCTCGCCACCACGACTCTGACAAGAGGCGGCTGTCTGATCTTAAAATCGTGATCAGTTTATTAAAGGGGGTAAGATTAGCATCTTCTTGCATTAATTCCTCAAACAGATAGCCGAACAAACACGTCACAAAGGCCTCGCAATCAAAATAATCAAACATCTCTCCCTCTGCAATCAGGTGGTCCATCAATGAGGTTAAAGTTGAGAGCTGCTCTAGCCAAGGCAGACTTCTTATCCCCGCTAGATATTGCCTCGCCAAAAATCGCACCCGCCCCAGAGCCGCCTCCTCCCTGCTTTTGCTAGAAAACCCTTCCATTTCCTCTCGACATTGCTGATAAAACGGCTCTTTACTTGTCTTTCCTGATGATCTCTTGAGCAAAAGAGCTTGCAGTCTCTCAACTAACGCCAGTTCAATTTTGTTTCTACGTGATCGCAAAAAATCTACGCTGATGTGATCACCAAAGGTCTTTTCCGCTTCAGTAAAATACGTGGCCAACTCTATTGTCGTATCAATATAGGCCAAGCCCATCAGGATCCAGTCAAAATAAGGAAAAGAGCCTAACAAGACACGGGCCTTCTCTCGGAAAGTTTGCAAAAAATCAAAATAAGACGAGATAAAACCCACTTCCGCCAGCGCCTTGCTGCGCAGAGCGTGTCCGACCAGGGCTTTGGCAAAAAGCGTTTGGTTAAAGGCGCAAACAAAACCCATTTCGCTCAAGGCCGCTGGATCACAATTATCCATCATTGCCCAATAGTCGGCTGGACCTAAGAACTGGGCACTGATTTTGGCCAGCAAAGCATGAAACGGGTCAGCCCCATCTCTCAGCCGAAAAGTATCAACCCCCATTTCCAAAAACAAGACAGCAATCATCATAAACATCTTTTCTCTGTTGGTGTATTTTTCTCCGCATCTCTTGAAAAATTTATTCTCAAAAGCATTAACCAAGGCTTCAATCACTAGATAATCGTCTTGGGACAATGGTTTTGATGTTTTATATTCCTTAGTCTCCTCAAACTTAGCGTTGAGATCAGCCAAAGCTTCCACGGTTTCAAACAGATCTGCTTTCTTGGCCGCTGCCAGTCTCTCTGCCAAAGCCAGGGGAGAAGTCAACTTTCGATAATTACCTTGCTCTTGTTCAGAGTTAGCTGGGACCAGCTGCTTAAACTGAGCTAGGACCCTTGTCAGTTTGGTAGAAAGAGTAGTTAGGTCAATCTCGTGGGCCAGCATCTCCATATTTAGACTGCGCTCAGTCAGGCTACCGTGCACAATATCCTTCCCTTGTTTAACAAATTGGTTCATCCGGGCCAGCAAAACCTTGCCGCCATACGGATTAATCCCCCTCTCTTCTGCCACATTGACAAAAGCCGCCAGATCAGCAAACCACTCCTGCTGACGCTTTAAAGCAAGACGAGCAAAATGATTTGACACGCCCTCTTCTATCAGGTGCTGAAAATGCCCTTGCCTTAAATGCTCAAGTTCATGCCCTAAGACAAACAGTATCTCTTCTTCATATTCACACAAGGCAAAAAAGCGATCACTGATAATAATCGTCCCACTGGGCAAGACTATGGCATTAAGCTGGTCATCATATTTAGTCACCATGATCTTGCAGGGGTGATTATCGCCAGCAACTCGACGCAACAGCGCCTTGGCATAATTGGTTACTTCATGATTAGCCTCATAACAGCCGTAGCGAGCAATTATCTTGCGCTCTACTAATTGCGCTTCGTTCTGCCAGGAAGGATTTAGTTGAGGCAAGCTAATTGCGCCAAAAAAACTTTGACAAGCCCTTGAACGTTGACCAAGGACTTTTAGGGGGTTTGTCCAGTTGTGCTTTAGAGCTCTAACGGCTCCCATTCCATCAAACATCTATGTGTTTCCTCTATGAGAGCTCCGAAAAACTAACCGTTTCTGCCGCCCTTCAGAACTCCCACATATCTA
>PEYM01000086.1 GCA_002774365.1 Candidatus Saganbacteria bacterium CG08_land_8_20_14_0_20_45_16
TATACCAGCTCCAGAGCCAACCAGGCTATATTCGCGTCGATAGCGTCCATCAGGGCGATTCTAGCAAGCAAAAAGGTGTTTATTATATCAATGCCATTGATGAGGTCACTCAATGGGAGGTGGTAGTGGCTACCAAAAGAATTTCCGAGTCCTATCTGCTCAATGCCCTCTCGAATCTGCTTGCCCAGTTCCCTTTTATGATTATTGAATTTCACAGCGACAATGGCTCTGAATATATCAACAAACAAGTGGCCGCGCTTCTCAACAAACTTTTAATTAAGTTAACAAAATCCAGAGCCAGGCAATGCAACGATAACGCCTTGGTGGAATCAAAGAATGGCGCAATCATCAGAAAATGGATGGGCTACGCGCATATCCCACAACAAGCGGCTAAGCCCATCAATCAATTCTTTAAGGGTTATTTCAATTTATATCTCAATTGCTATCGGCCATCAATCTTTCCTGAAATTGTCATCTCCCAAAAAAACAAAGAAGTTAAAAAATACAGATACAAAAACACTATGACTCCTTTTCGGAAACTAAAGTCCATCCCGGACTTTACAAAGCATCTAAAGCCTAATTTCCCGCTACTTGACTTAGAAACTTTTTTAAGCAATCATAGTGTTAACGACTTTACAGAAAGGATGGTGAGGGTTCATTCTAGGCTCCTTGCTGACATCTTCTCTTAACTAGATTTCAGGGACATTCTTGCGTTGGAAAATACCCCCCCCTTGCCACAGCCTGTCCCAATCTGTTAAGATGCAATTTAGAAGAAACCAAGGGGGAAACAAGATGAACAATTTAGTTACTGACACCAAACTCTCTATCGAACTTGAAAAAAAGGGCTATGACTTTTATGTCTACACGGCTGCCAACACTACAAATCCTTTGGCCGCCGCTACCCTCAACAGTTTGGCTGACAGGGAGCTTGAACACCTGGTCAGGATCAAGGAATTTTACCTGGATATTACTGGCGCGAAAAAACTCCAGGCCGACTGGCTAAAAGGTATTGATCTTTTTCCATCAAAGAAGGAATTGCTGACCCAAATAATCAATAAATTGCGCGACAGCTTGGACAAAAAATTTGAAACCCAAGAAGATATTAATGATCTTTACATCATAGCAGAAGGCCTAGAAAGAGACTCTTATAACCTTTACACTAAAATCGCCAGTGAGAGCAGTGATGAAACTACGAAAAAACTCTATTCAGCCCTGGCCAAAGAAGAACAAGAACACTTTGATATTCTTGATGAATCCATGCAGTACTTAAATCGACCTGGTGATTGGTTTAAGGAGCAAGAGCGATGGATTGTTGAGGGTTAATACGTAGAAAGATATCTAAACGCTAACAAAGTCGCCTTGGCCCCATCTCCAGCTACAATAATAATTTCACCCCGCGCGTTTTTGGCCACAAAATCATTCATTTAAATCTCACGGCTCAAAAAGGTCGTCCGGCTTAAAAACAACTTTTTTGACCTCTGGAAATTGCTTGGCTGTCTTTTCCAGCTGCATCAACATAATAGTAATATGGGCTGTTCCCCCGCTGGTAAAGCCCGGAACCTCGTTAAAAGTTAAAGTAAGGACCCCAGCCTTAAAGCCAGCTCCTAGCAGCTTAAAATCAGGATTATAAACCTCAGAAAATAGTCCTCGCTCCTCCTCAGCTGGCCCAAGTTTTCTGCTCAGCAATAATCTGATAGTATCTTGAATAATAGACTTAGAAGCAGGGACCACAACTTCAATCGGGGTTAGCGCTCCCCAATCATAATCATAATTCTCACTCCTAGTGCTATCATAATAGTAAAGCTTAATCATGACCGTCTCAACTTGCGGCTTTAGCCCCGGGTTTGCCCACAGATAGAACATTAGGCCTAATATTGCCAAGATCACTCCCAACCACATCCAGCTGGTTGGTTTTTTTATTAGCTTAAGTAGTTTGGCCCATCGTGCCGCAATCATAAATACCCCTTTCGCGTCAACAATAACCCTTTGCCCAGCCAGCTGTCAAGTCGGTCAAAAATTTGCTAAACTAGAGAGATGTTTGACCTAGTTAAAGCCACCAAAGAAGACGGACCAGCCATAATTAACCTGCTCCAAGATGTAGATAGCTACTATTCAGAACTAAAGCTAGAAAACTTTTGGCTATTTAAAGCCGCTAGCCAGCTAGTAGCAGTAATCCAACTCAATCCATATCCAGACTTTGTTTTTTTGAGCTCGTTAGCAGTTACGCCCAAAAACCAGCACCAAAAAATTGCTAGCCAACTATTAGCCGCTGTTTTAAAAAACACCATCCAGGACATTTATCTTTATACTATTATTCCTGATTTTTTCAAAAAGTTAGGCTGGCAAATAATTGACCAACCCAAGGTCAAATTGCCGGGCAAAGAACCATACGAATGTCACGCTTGTCAGCCGCAAAAATGCGTGACCATAGTAAAATATGCATCCCCTACCTAATTATCCAAAGTTTAAACAGCTCTCTTTAGAAGATCTGCCGCAGATCAAAGAGCGGCTGCAGGCTTTTGCCCCCACGGTTTGCGAACTCTCGCTGGCCAATCTCTTTATTTATCAGGGCTCAGACAAAACTCAGTTTACACTGATCAATGGCAATCTTTGTTTTTTGGTTTCCCCACCTAACGAAGCCCCCTTTTTTCTGGAACCCATTGGCCAAGAACGGCTGCTTGACACTGTTGATGTTTGTTTAGCCCACACTAAAAAGCTGGCCAGGGTAAGCGAAAAACCGGTCCACCTATTACCACTGAAAAAATATAAAATCTCTTGTACCAGAAGCCACTTTGATTATCTCTACCTGACCCAAGAATTGGCAGAATTAAAAGGCAAGCGCTTTGATGGCAAACGCAATCATCTTAAAAATTTTGCGCGTCGCTACCCAGACTATCAATTTAAGCCTTTACAAAAAGAGCAAAAACAAGCCTACCTTAATGTCTTTGAAAAATGGTCAGCCACTAAACAAGAAACCCTGCTCTTTACCAAGCTATCATACACATCCCAAAAAGAAGCACTGGAGCTGGCTTTTGATCTTTTTGACAAACTAAGCATTAGCGGCGGAGCAATCGCCATTTCTGGGGAGATCCAGGGCTTTGTTGTGGGCAGCCCCTTGAATACACAAACAGCTAACCTGCATTTCTCGTATCATAACCCGCAACTCCGCGGCCTTTCCCAAGCCCTGCTTTGGGAAGCCTGCCGCAAAATCTTTGCGTCCTATAAATATGTAAATTTAGAACAGGACTTAGGGCTTCCTGGCCTTAGAAAATCAAAGCTCTCCTATTATCCAGTGCGGCTAGAAAAAAAGTTTGAGGTCCATTAATCTTTTCTTGCCAAGTTTTTAAATATACGCTAAACTTTATTAAGCAAGTTGAGCCTTAAGGAGAAACCCAATGCCAGATGTTGAAGTTTTCAGAACAAAATTAGCGGACAACATTCACCAGCAGCTCACCGCCGAGCAACTGGCCGAGGTAATCATTACTGCTGCCATGGAAAGCCAATACGGCAAGGCCTTTACTTTCACCACTGGCTTTGCTAAGATGATTAACACTTTGGCACAATCAATCCTAACTCATCCAGAGCTCAGGCAACAGGCGCTAACCTTAGTTCACACTTACCTAGAGCAAAAAAATGACTATTCGAAAAACAGATCAATATAAAAATTACCACGAAGTAAGACAGGTTGGGCGTCCTGGTGCCGACAGGGTTGTAATCACCCCGCCAACAGACACCCCGCGCATCCTAAGACAGCCAGCCATTTGGCGACTAGCCTGTGATTTGGCCGATCGCTTTGCTGGAGAAACTAAGGCGGCAGAGAACGAGCAAAAAAGAAGATCTTTTGCCCAAAAACTACTCAGCAAATTGATCAGGAGATTTGTTTAAACAATGGTCAGCCGCAAAGATGTTGAAGACCGAATAGTAGCGATCCTGCGAGAGGAATTTCTCAAACACTCCCAAGAAACTCTGGAAAAATACGAGGCCCAAATTAAATCCACTGTCCGCTGGTACGTCTCTTCCCTACCCCGGCACATTGCCAGCTCAGAGGCAGACGACTTAGAATCAGAAGCCAAGATCGCTTTTATAGACTGCCTCAAGACCTGGGACCCACGCAAAGGCAATCTTTGGACCTATGTTTCTCTAAGGCTCAAAGGCTCAATGCAAGATTATCTGCGCAAGCGCGGCTCAGACCCGGTCGCCGGCCTTTACGAATACATCACCTCAGCTGCTAATGTTTACATGGCCTTTAACAAAAAATCTATTGTACACGAAGAACTCGACAAGATCCTGCACCTGGACTCCATGATGGAAGACTTGACTGACAAAGAACAAGCAGTGATCGAGGGTTATTATAAAAAAGACAGGACCTTTAAGGAAATTGGCGAAGACATTGGGCTGTCAGAGTCCCAGGTCAGCCGCATCTGCAAAGAAGCCACGCTTAAGATCAAAGGCAAACTCCAAGAAGACCCAGCTGAGTAGTTTTGTAATCTCCTGCTATAATTGTGTTGTATGCCAGACAAAAATCAAATTATCCATTTAAGCGACCTGCATATTGGCTATCAGGATTGCGGCACCAAGGCTGCCAAGATCATTGAAAATATTATCAAGTATGAAGACCCAAAGGTTAGCATTATTATTATCACTGGAGATATTGTTGAGCGAGCCAGGCAGGCAAAAGACTTTACTCTCGCATTAGAATTGATGGCTCGGCTTAAACAGGGCAATTTTAAGGTCCTGCTTTGTCCAGGCAATCATGATTATGGCACTGGATTTATTAATTCCCGTAAAAACGCACGGGAATTTAGGAGATTATTTATACCTGAAGTAGCGAACTTTCCGTACTTGGATATTTTTGGCAATACAGCATTTATTGGCTTAGACTCAAATGAAGCCGAGCTCCACTGGTATGACCGCTTTTTTGCTGATGGTGAGCTGGGCGCGCTCCAACTCACCAAGCTAGATAAGATGCTTAATGACCCCCAGCTAAAGGATAAGACCAAAGTCGTTTATTTGCATCACCATCCTTTTTCTCGCCTCCCTTTTCATTGTTTAAAAGACAGCCAAAAACTCAAAAAAGTTATTGAAAATAGGATAGATGTTTTGCTTTACGGGCATTTGCACCTTGGCCTAAGCCAGAATAATACCTGGGGAATAAAAATTGTTTTGGATGGCGGCTCCTCAACCGGCAAAAGAATGCCTGAAATGTTTGGCTTTAAAATAAAACACCGGGTTATTGATCTGGCCGACTTTAGTATTGTGGAGAAGAATTATTTAGGGGGTTAATCAGGGGGGTAGAGGGGCGCACCAGATATTTCTATTACCGCTGTTCAGTTATTGATAAACGAGATCGGTCATTCTGCGATATCCGACAAGTCAGCACCGACCGGCTGGATAAGTTTATTATCGATAATCTTAATAGGGTTAGGAAAAACAAGCAATATCTCGATAGTTTGACTTATGTGCTTAATAACGATAGCAATGGCAGCTTGAATGGGTGCGAACCAACCGGGTCATACTCGCCGATAATGACCGAAAGGGTTCAGGAAATACTAAAAGCCGTCATTGACGCGGCAAAACTCAAGGGAAAAACTGAGAAACGCTTGATCATAAAAAGGCACATCGAAAAGGTCATTTATTCGAAAGAGACGATAGAAGTCAAACTATTGTATTCCGATAGCGTCGAGCCTTGCCTGGCGGAAGGGAAGTTTTCAACCGATCAGAAGAATGGGGCGGCTTGTCGGCACCTATCGGCGCCTCCAACCCGCCCAACAGCAGCGATAGTTCGCTGCGATTTTAGATTGCGCGCTACTGGACTCGAACCAGTGACCCCTTGCCTGTCAAGCAAGTACTCTAACCAACTGAGCTAAGCGCGCATTGACGGTAACGCGTTCTTCGGGATCCCGATGATTCCATCACCATTATATCAATAATGAGCATCGGGACAAGTACTCTAATCAACTGAGTCCCGTCGCTCAGTATATAGTTGTTAGTTTCAAAAGGCGCGAGCCGGAATCGAACCGGCGTAAACGATTTTGCAGACCGCTGCCTAGCCGCTCGGCCATCGCGCCATCAAAAAGCGGGAGACGGGGTTCGAACCCGCGACCTTTTGCTTGGGAAGCAAAAGCTCTACCAGCTGAGCTACTCCCGCCTGAATAAAAACAAATTATATCACAAGACATAATATTATTCGACATAAGGCAGATCGTTACAACCCAAATTTTAAAGCGCCCAAGCTAAACCAGCTGCCCACTCCAAACCATTGGTCAAAGATGCCCCACGCAGCCAATGCGCGGCCAGCTCCACTTGCCAGGAAAGATTGGCTGCTAGGTTATACTTCAGGCCAAGATCAGCTTCAAGGTCCGTGATCTGACTGCCATGGGATTGGGAAACCAGCGTGGCCTTGGTACCAATATAAGGGGTTGCAGTAGCAGAATAGAACTTCACATTCTTGCCCAGAATAAGGCCAACTTTACCTGCCGTCTGATCAATGGCCAGCGCGCCGTGGCTCGTTACCTTGGTCACTTCTAGCCCGACCAAAAAAGACAAATCAAGCGGCGCCCGGCTGCCTAATTTATTTTTTATAACGCCGTACTCAATGTCCAGACCTATCGTTTGAAATACTTGGCCAGCCACCGCAGGATAACTACCAGGAACAACATAAGCCAAGGCATTCCAGCAATCAGCAAAACCATAACCTATTTTAAACTCAACCCCGCTTTGATTAAGATCAGCTTGACTGCTAAAACTTCGGCTAAAATAGTCGCTCTGCACAACCATTTTTTGCGGCGCAAGAATGCCTGAAGTATTTAAAAGATAAGCCTGACTGGTTGAGGCTAAACAAATAAATAAAAGCAGTCCAATTTTAAATCTCATTGTTAGTCACCCAGCTTACTTGGCTAAATCTTGCAAAACTTTCTTTAGCTCTTGCAGCTTATCGCCAAATTCACCAAAACTCCCCTGCTTGAGCTTGGTTTGCGCCTGGTCAAATAAGCCCAGCGCCTTGGTTGCCAGCTCCTTAGGGTTGAGATATTGCAGGGTTTCAACCGCTGGTCTTATCCCGGTCGTCGAGACCTTGCCAGAAAAGACCGAGGACAAAGCTTGGCCCAAAGTTTCAGCCATGACAACATTTTTATCAAAAGCCACGATCACCCTTTTTAGCTCTGGCAGCTCGCCAGACGCAGCCTCAAGATAAATCGGCTCAACATAAAGGATCGACTGCTCAATCGGGATAGCCAAAAGATTGCCACGGATTACCCGTGACCCCAACTGCCCCCACAAGGTAAACTGTTGCGAGATCTCTGTTTGCTGGTCAATCCTAGCCTCGATCTGCATTGGACCATAGATCAATTTATCCTTGGGGAATTTATAAACTAATAATTTACCATAGTTAGGCATGTCTGACCTGGCCGCGAGCCAAGAGATCATATTATCTTTTGTATTAGGCGTAAAAGGCAGCATCAGCAAAAATTCTTCGCTTTTCTCGCCTGGCAAACGCATGATCGTATAATAAGCATCCATTTTTTGCTCTGTCCCGGCATAGATCTCTTTAGGAATATTCCACAGGTCCTCCTGGTTATAAAATACCTGGGGATCTTCCATGTGAAAAACCGCATATTTTCTGGCCTGGACCATAAACAGGTCATACGGGTAGCGCAAATGTTGTTTTAAGTCGGCAGACATTGCTGAGAAAGGCTTGAAAAGCTTAGGATAGATCTTGGCATAGGTCCTGGCCAAGGGGTCGCTCCCATCCACAATATAAAAAGTTACATTACCGTTGTAAGCATCAATAACCACTTTGATCGAGTTCCGAATATAATTAAATTGCTGAAAACCCGCCCCGCTGGGGTCAGAATAAGGGAAAAGGTTAGACAACGTGTAAGCATCTTGGACCCAAAAAAGCCGGCCAGTATCACCAATCACCAGGTAAGGATCACTGTCATAACTTAAGAACGGCGCAATTTTAGTGACCCGCTGGCGGATCGAGCGGTCAAACATGATCCGGCTCTTAGAACTGATATAATTAGTCAGCAGGATCTTGAGATCAGCGTATTTAACTGCAAAGGCCAGCCGCCTGGCCAAGGAACTTAGCCGCACCCCGCCCTGACCTTGGTAAGAAGCATAAACATTTTTGTCGCCTTTGGGATAATCAAATTCTTCTTCTGTAGTATTAACAATCACATACTGTTTTGACTCTTCACCATAATATATTTCCGGCCGGCTTATCTTCAGCGAGGTCAGACCATTTGGCGGAATATCTTTGATCATGAAATATGGCATGCCTTCTGAAGTCTGCTCGTTGACCGGAGAAAGGCAGAGCCCATAGCCATGGGTAAATTTTAGGTGCTCGTTAATCCAGGTTTGGGCTTTGTCTGGCAATTTTTCCGCCCGCATCTCGCGCGGCGAAAGCATCACCTGCTGGTAACGGCCATTTATATTATAGCGGTCAATATCAACATCAGAAAAATCATAGTAAAGCCTGATCCCTTGCAACTGGCGGTAAGTTTTAAGCAGCGGCCGCGGGTCCCACAGCCTAATGTTGCTAATGGTCATAGGATTACGCCGCACATCTCCAAGGCTAAGATTTTGATTGGCACTAAACGCCTGCTCCTCAATCTTGTCCAAGCCATAACCCAAACGGGTAAATTTTATTGAGTTCTTAATATAGGGAGCTTCCATGGAGATCTCATTGGGCTTGACCTGAAAGTTTTGCACGATCGAAGGATAAATCCCCCCCATGACCAAGGCTATGATCAGATAAGCGCCCAGACCTACCACTGGCAACTTATAATCTTTTTGAAAAATATTAGCGATCAGTAAGCCAGCCAAGATCACCAGCAGCATAATTTGCAAATTATAGCCAAGTAATTGGACCTTAACATCAGTATAACCAGCGCCAAAAACCACGCCCCGAGCAGAATAAAGGATATTAAACTCACCAAGCCAAAGGCCCCAAGCCAAGACCAAGGCCAAGCCAGCCAGCAAAACCGCTAAGTGGGCTTTTACACCTTTAGCAAAAATAAAGCTAAAACCCTTAAAAGAAAAAGCCATTCTGGTCAAATAAAACCAAACCGCCCCAATCAAGGAAAAGACCAGGGCCGACATGATAAAACCTTGCACAAATTTTTGCAGCGGAAATTGAAAGAGATAAAAGCTAATATCGCGGCCAAAGATCGGATCAGCCGTGCCAAACGCCACTGCATTAAGCGCCTTTAACCAGACCTCCCATTGAGTAACAGCTGATAACCCCATAAAAATCGCCAGACAAACAATCCCAGCCCACCACCATCGGTCCAAATGAAACATTGGCCCAGCTTTTGGTGTAACATTAACATATCCATTTTCATCCGCCTCCCCTGCCTCACCAAAAATCTGCTTAATAAAGTTCTGGACATTGGGCAGGGCTGCTCTTTGCTGATTAAGATGAGCAGTTAAACGTTGCACCACAAGATAGTTCAGCGCCAAGATCAAAAAGGCCAAGAGGGCAAAGCCCACCGCACACAACACTTGGGCAAAAATATTGGTCCAGAGCACTGAAGTAACCCCTAAGTTATCAAACCATAGATAAGTAGGATAAAAAGAAACCAAGGACTGGACCAGTGACCAAGCCAGCAAAATAATAATTGGCCACATAAACATTGGTATTTTTTTCATTAAAAATCCCCCTTCAATTTTTGGTAGTCCCTATTATCTTATTATGCTATCATATTTCCAATGTTTAGCAACTTTGTTAATGCCCTGCAAACACCACTTTTTAATATTCTTTTCCTGGTAGCCATTGCCTGGAGCATTGCCATTATCCTTGAGCGGATCAGGATCCCTTTGATCATTGGCGAACTCATGGCTGGCATTGTGATCGGCCCAGCCGTACTTAACATTATCAAGCCCTCTTCAGAAATTGATCTATTGGCCAGTCTGGGCATGTTTTTCTTAATGTTTTATGCTGGTCTAGAAAACAGCCCCCGCCACTTAAGAAAGACCCTTAAGCAATCGCTTTGGATCGGGCTGTCTGGTTTGGTCCTGCCGTTTGGCCTTGGCGTAGCAGTTGTGCTTGCTTTTGGTGGTAATCCCTTTCAAGCCGTGCTTATTGGCACAGCTATTTCTGGCACCTCCATGGTCACCAAGACCAGGATCCTTAGCGATTTAAAACTGATCAAGTCCCAGCTCGGCTACAATATGATGGGCGCGGCTATTTTTGATAACATTTTGATTTTCTTGACTATTTCAATTCTGATCAAGATTGCCAGCAACCACGGTTTTCATTTTGTTGACGCTCTGCTCACCGGCATTGATGCCCTAGCTTTTTTTGCGGTTACCCTGGCCATCGGCTACCTGATCTTTCCCAAGTTCTCTAAATATTTTTCTACCCGTCAAGGCAAAGGGTTTACTTTTGCGCTCTTGATGGGTTTTCTCTTTGCTATCCTGGCCGAATCTATCCGCCTGCCATTTATTCTTGGCGCATATTTAGCTGGCTTATTTGTGCGAGAAGAAATTATGAGCGCCTCACTTTTTCAAAAGATGAGGGACCGGTTCCTAGCAATCGCGCATGGTTTCCTGGGACCGATCTTTATCATGAGCATTGCCTTTAAAATAGATTTCTCGGTTTTGGCCAAAGATTTTTGGCTGATTGGCAGCTTGTTCTTAGCCGCGTTTATGGGCAAATTAGCTGGCGTTTATTTTGGCGCCAGGTTCTCAGGCAGCTCAAACAAAGAAGCAACCATTATGGGCTTGGCCATGAACGGCCGGGGTGAGATCGAGCTGATCATTGCCTTTATCGGACTGCAATTGGGAATTATCAATGCTGAACAGCTCTCAGTCCTAATTATTGCGGCGTTTCTCTGCACGCTTTTAGCCCCAATTCTCTTAAATTTTGTCCTGCACGGGGTCAAGTTAAAACAGCTTGCAAAAATTTAGGCTTGGTTAAGATCGCGGATCAGTTGGGCCAACCTGGCAAAACCATGGCGGTCAAAACAAAAACAAATCCTGGGCAAATGCAAGTGGTCTTTTTCCCTAACCTCAACCGGCAACGGGCCTGAAGGATTAATTTGGCCGGCAATAATATCAGCATATTTTTTTGAGAGCTTGGCTAAATATTTTTCCGAGAGCGGCTTTTGGAGCCTGATAATCGTAGTCTCCCTACCGTAACGGATAGAATGATAAAGCCGATAAAAATCAATTACTTCTTGGGCTGCTGCTTTGGCCGAGCTAACGATCTTAAAGAGTGACCGGTCAACCGGCCTGATAAATTTACCTTTAACTAAACCCTCTTCAATAAATCTTAGCCAGTTTTTCCAATATTTTCTCCCCGGCGCCTCAACCATCACAATCGGCCGCGGAGTAGCTTTGCCGGTCTGGGCCAAAGTTAAGACCTCAAAACCCTCATCATGTGTGCCAAAACCACCTGGAAATAAAACTGTGGCGTCTGACTCTTTAATAAAGGCCAGCTTGCGGGTATAAAAATATTTAACATTGATCAATTTTTCGCCAGGAATAACATAAGGGTTAACTTTTTGTTCAAGGGGCAGCTTGATCTTGACCGCAAAGCCACTCTTGCCAGCCCCTTTATTAGCCGCCTCCATCACCCCGCCACCGCCACCGGTAATCACCATAAAACCTTGGGCTGCGATCAGCCGGGAAAACTCCTCGGCCAATAAGTACTCCTTATCTTCTGCCGGAGAGCGGTGCGAGCCAAAAAGCGCGACTTTTTTGATCTCACGATATGGGGCAAAGGTGCGAAAGATATGGCGTAGTTCTTTTAAGGTATTGTTGATCAGATAAAGATCGTGTTCATCTGCTTTATCTTGGTGCAGTTTAATGACAGTTGTAAACAAATCATGAATGTAAGAACGGGTCTGCGGAGTGCTAAAGTCCTTGGCTAATTCGTCAATCAGCTTGTCTATTTTGGGATTGCCAGTAGCATATGGTTTATGGTTTGGCATAATATTTTTACCTCTACTTTACGCCCCTCTCCCTCTGGAAGAGGGATTGGGGGTGAGAGCTTCTATTCCTTTTTCAATCGTCTCCACCAGATAGCTCCTAGTATACTCTTTTTTTATCTTTTCCAAAATAACTTCTGCGTCAGCTCTTTTATTAACCACGCCAAAGACCGTTGGCCCAGAGCCTGACATCTGGGCTTCAGAACAACCCAGGGCCAAAAGCTTTTCTTTTATCCTGCCAATCTCTGGAAATTTTCCAATTACCGGCAGTTCCAAATAGTTCTTCCCTTCATTGTGCGCCAGAGGCGCATCCGCCTTCGGCAGAAACATTTTATCAAATTCTTCATAAGCCCATTTGGTGGAGACCTCAAAATCCGGTTTAACTAATATAAAGTAAGTCTTGGGCCAAGGCTCTTGCTGCGTGACCTTTTCTCCCCGCCCCTCGACCAAGCAGATCCCGCCAGTTAAGCAGAACGAAACATCAGAACCAATTTGACCCCCTAAATCCAACAATTTTTTTGGTGTGAGTTGTGAGGTACGGGGTATGAGGGAATTTAAACCAAATAAAACAGCCGCTGCATCAGCCGATCCGCCAGCCAGTCCTGCTGCCATAGGAATTCTCTTTTCAATATGAACCCTCACACCTGACACCTCATCGCTCATACCTAAAAGTTTTTCCGCCGCTTTATACGCGATATTCTTTGGCCCAACAGGTACGCGGGGATCATCACAAGTCACTTCAATCCCAGAAGCCGCAAATTCAACAGTAACATAATCACAGAGGGAAACAGATTGCATGAGGGACTCAAGGTTGTGGAAGCCGTCATCGCGCAAAGATAACACACGTAGGGAAAGGTTAATCTTGGCAAAAGCCTTAAGCTTCACCAAGTCTTAGCCCTTGATTTTGTTCAGCAAACGGGATTTTTTCCTGGCCGCCTTATTCTTATGGATAATGCCGCGCTGGGCTGCCTTATCAATGAGTGAAATTGCCTGCTTGACCAAATCTAGCGCCTCAACAGCTTTTGTTAAGACAGCTTTTTCAGCGACCTTAAAAGCCTTTTTAACCGCTTTTTTAGCCGTAGAATTTCTCTCTTTTCGCTTCTTAGAAGTTTTTACCCGCTTTTGAGCAGATTTTGATCGCAGTACCATGCCTTGCCTCCTTATCAAACTTTGAACTCTTGACATCATAGCACAACTTACTTTATTATGACAAGCACTTTGAGCATTCACAATTGGTTTAAGAAAAAGCAGGCGGAAAAAGAGGTCCTGGGCCGGGAAAGGCTTGATATTCCAGGTGGTCTATGGGTTAAATGCTACAAGTGCGGTCAAGCACTCTTTAGCAAAGACCTGGAAAGTAATCTTAAGGTTTGCCCCAAATGCAATTATCATTTTAAGCTAACCTCAACAGAACGGATCGCCCAGCTCGCCGACGAAAAGAGCTTTAAAGAAATTAACGCTAACATAAGATCAAAGGATTTTCTTGGGTTTAACGATGCCAAGCCTTACGCCAAAAGGATCAAAGACAGTATTACTAAGGCCAAATTAAACGATGCCATTGTCACTGGCTTAGGGAAAATTTGCGACTTGCCTTGCGCCTTGGGGATCATGGACTTTTCTTTTATGGGTGGCAGTATGGGTTCAGTGGTAGGCGAAAAGGTCACCCGTTTGATCGAAGAGGCCATTGTCAAAAAATGCCCGGTCATTATTTTTTCCGCCTCTGGCGGCGCCAGGATGCAAGAAGGGATCATGTCGCTGATGCAGATGGCCAAAACTTCGGCCGCCCTGGGCCGGCTGCGGGAAAACAGCCTGCCTTTTATTTCTGTCCTAACGGACCCAACCACTGGCGGCACCACGGCCAGCTTTGCCATGCTGGGCGATATCAATCTAGCTGAGCCAGGCGCGCTGATTTGCTTTGCCGGGCCCAGGGTCATTGAACAAACAATCAGGCAAAAGCTGCCCCCTGGCTTTCAACGCGCGGAATATCTCCTGGATCATGGCATGATCGATTGCGTGATCAACCGCAAAGACTTAAAAGAGACCCTGGTTAAAATATTAAGGTGGTTTAACAATGTCCAAAGATAAAAAAGAAAAACGTAACCTGCTGGCCATTGAAAAGCCGCTGGAAGATCTTTACCAGAAGTTAGAAGACCTAAAAAAGTTGGCCGAAGCCGGTAAAATGGAACTGACCGAAGAGGTCAGGCAAATGGAAAAACGCATTGAGGCAAAACGCAAAGATCTTTTTACTAATTTGACCCCGATTCAAACCGTTCAGATCGCCAGGCACCTCTACCGGCCCACAACCTTGGATTACATTGGTTATATTTTTGAAGATTTTGTCGAGCTCCATGGTGACCGCAATTTTTCCGATGATCCGGCCCTGGTTAGCGGCCTGGCTAAACTAGCTGGCCGTTCAGTCGTCGTACTTGGCCAACAAAAAGGCAAGAGCACAAAAGAAAACATTGCCAGGAACTTTGGCATGGCCAATCCCGAAGGCTACCGCAAGGCTTTACGAGTCATGCGCATTGCCGAAAGGTACGGCCGACCGATCATTTCTTTTATTGACACGCCTGGCGCTTACTGTGGTATTGGGGCTGAGGAGCGCGGCCAAGCCGAAGCCATTGCCAAAAATTTGCGCGAGATGGCCGAGCTAACAGTCCCTTTTATCTCAATTGTCACGGGTGAAGGTGGCTCTGGCGGGGCATTGGGGATTGGGATGGGGAATCGCGTCTTGATGCTGGAGTTTGCTATCTATTCGGTGATTTCGCCAGAAGGGTGTGCCTCAATTCTTTTTCGAGATGCTAAGAGGGCTAATGATGCCGCGGTTGCAATGAAGATAACAGCCAAAGATCTGCTTGAGTTAGGGATCATTGATGACATTATAAAAGAACCAGCCGGCGCGGCCCATAATAATCCAGAGCAAGCCGCAGTCAATATTAAGAACGCGCTCATTAACAATCTTGAACCGCTGCTCACCCTCTCCCATCGCGAACTGATCGCTGACCGCTACAACAAATTCCGCAAGATGGGAATATTTGAAGAGGGGTAAAGTCTCCCCAATTTATCTTTCCTAACCCTGACTAAACAACTTAGCTAAGGCTCCGGGAGTTTGCTCCTCATAAATAATCAACCACTGTTTAGCAAAATCTTCTCGAGTCGTGGGAGTATTACAATCAATCACAACATTTTTAAAGACCCACGCTCGTCCTTCATCAGGTAACATGTCATAATACGATTCAAATCCATATTGAGCCCTCAACTCAGCAAGCAATACCTCTTCATGATAAAAATATAATCTTTTTTGCCAAGGGAACTCGTCAACAATAGTCGCGGCAGTTTCAAAAGATGCCTCAGCTGCTATTTTCATCTTTTCTAATTCATCCCTAACAACATAGAAAAAAGCATCTTTAGCTATTGCTTCAGAATACTTTGGGCCAGTGATTTTCTGATGCTTTGCGTGAATTGCAGCAACAGCCTCGCCTGATAATCTTTGCCGAGCAAGCGACAGATAATCACGGCCACTCCTGAAAGACTCAATCCTGGCAATCGCCCCTTCTACCTGCTCTCGTAACCACTGCCAAGCAACTTTCTCCTCAAATCGAGCAATGGCTCTATCACGCGACCGACTCCGCATTACTCCGTGAGCATCCATTTCATAAGTAAAACAAGCATCAACAGGATTTTGTTTTTCCCACGTCTCAAATTCAGCTAATGCTTTGGTTTTAATCTCAGCTTTTTGCGCTTCAGTCATAAACCTTTCAGGCAAAGCCTTCCCATCACTAAAGTATTCTATTGGCAAACGAGTCAAGACCTCTTGGGCAGTTAAAGGGGTGGAAAAAACAGGGGCTCTATTTCCCTTAATAAAAGCTTGATCTGCGGCAATTTCTTCACGAGAAATAATTTTTGCATTATCTGGTCCATTTGGGTCGAAAAAAAGGTCTAGACACTTTTCTCTTAGTACTCCTAAAACATCCTTGTAGTCCCGGGTTGGGGCAGCCAAAGCAGCAGCAAGCTGGGCCTCCTTCAGCATCGCCCCAACTGAGCCTGGCTTCGCTTTTTCCTTGTTAACTAACCATCGTAGAGCTGCAGATTCAAAATTTACGTCATCCGAATTATAAACAGGCAGAATCCCTCGACCCAAGCACCAACGCTTCCCCTCATCTGGCAACATCTCATAAAATGACCTATACCCATATTCCTTCTGCAGCCGAATAATTTCCAGCTCAGTAATATCTAGTTTTGCCGGAAGAAGGGGTCCCAGCCCATTAACATCTGCTGGGGCTGGTGGAAGTGGCTGCGGTAGGGGTGGCGAGATTGCGGGTGGTAGCGCCGGCGCCTCAGTCGATGCTTGAGGCTCAAAATCACCAGAAATATAAACCGGCAGACCGCTCCTGCTCCCAACTCGCATATAGAGTAAATCATTGGGCTGCAACTCAAACTTATCTTCAAGTGTCTGCTCAACAATTTCTAACTTAAAATTTCGCACCCCTCCTGTACGAAACTTAGGGATATTATAAGAGTGAAGAACAAATTGATCGCTCGCCTCTTTTTCTCCCTCAAGCACGAAGAAGGCTGCTCGATTATCAAATCTTGGTGATGTAGCATCAACACGACATAAAGCATAGATTGTGATCGCTCCGGCTTCTCTTTCTCGCATCACTAACACTGGCTCAAAACCAAGAACAGTTGCATGTGGTTTTTGGCCTGTATAATCAATCGTCAGCTGGTTATCTTCCAGCACAGCAGTACCACGATCAATTACTCCCTTTTTAAGTAACATCTTGGTATTAATTGGCAAACCATTAGCCCCTGGTTTTGAGCCGATATTTAATGGTTGACTATGACCAAAGTCAAAAGAGCAGCCAGCCAAAAGCATCCTAAATTGCCCAACCGCAACCTGCTCTGTTTTTTTTCCAAGAAAAACCTTTCTAAATAAACTTCTAGATGCTTCAAACAAGTGAGGCAGCTGAAACTCGCTCGCTCTCTGACCTGCCCTAAAACTCTTTAAATTAACTCGGGAATGATAACTATAAAAAAAGGTTTGTCCTCTCAAGCTACTATCAAAACCACTCATCTTTTTGCCTCCTGTTTTTCTAGAAAACTTCTATCAGCCACCACCTCTTTACACCCCGCCCAAAACCACCTATAATATTATCGTTAATTAATAACAAAAATTTCACTTGGGAGGAAACAAAAAAAATGGTCAAACAAGAAATGATCTTTATGGTTGAGGAAGACCCAGAAAGCGGCTATACCGCTAAGGCGCTTGGCTATTCAATCTTTACTGAGGCGGAAACCTTAGACGAATTAAAAAAGAACATCAAAAATGCCTTGGATTGCCACTTTGATAATAAAACAGATATTCCAGCAGTAGTGATCCTTCATATTGTTAGAGAAGAGACCCTAGCTTATGCCTAAAATACCAAGGGATATTTCTGGCAAAGAATTAGCCAAATTGCTTGGCAAGAAATTTAGTTATCAACTTGTGCGCGAGGTCGGCAGCCATATTAGATTGTCTTGCACACGTTCGAGCAACGAGCATAAGCTCACAATCCCTGATCACAAAACAATAAAAATTGGAACATTAAATAGTATCCTAAAAGATATAAGCGATTATCTTTCAATTAGTAAAGCAGAACTTTTAAACAAACTGTTTGAATAGTGCCGCTGTGGTGGAACTGGCAGACGCGCCTGACTCAAAATCAGGTGGGGTATACCCCCGTGACGGTTCAACTCCGTCCAGCGGCAGTTAACTCACCAAGCCGCGGTGGTGGAATTGGCAGACACGCATGATTCAGGTTCATGTGGGAGCAATCCCTTGGAGGTTCAAGTCCTCTCCGCGGCAGTAAATTTTGCTTGACAGCCCGAGAACAGGCATGCTATTATAAATTCACAGTTCACAAAGACCCCAAATTTTTCTAAATCTAAATGACCAAATCAGCATGAAGAAATAAACCCAAAAGCCCCAAAAA
This sequence comes from Candidatus Saganbacteria bacterium CG08_land_8_20_14_0_20_45_16, assembly GCA_002774365.1. Classification (GTDB taxonomy): domain Bacteria; phylum Margulisbacteria; class WOR-1; order O2-12-FULL-45-9; family O2-12-FULL-45-9. The sequence continues at coordinate 17,903 of PEYM01000086.1, forward strand.
ACCAGGAGGAAAAGTAATAATGGATATTGTAGAACTCGAAGGTAAAACGCTCCAACAATTGTACACGATCGCCAAGGACCTCAAACTCCCAAATCCCAAACAATTAAAAAAACACGACCTCATCTTTAGGATCCTTGAGGTGCAAACAGAAAAAAGCGGTTACATGTTTGCCAAAGGAATATTAGAGATTCTGCCAGAAGGTTATGGTTTTCTGCGCACCGGGGGCTATCTTCCCTCACGAGACGATGTGTATGTTTCCCAAACCCAGATCAGAAGATTTGACATGCAAAACGGCGACCTGGTCACTGGCCAGATCCGTCCGCCTAAAGACGGCGAAAAATATTACAGCTTGCTCAAGATCGAGGCAATCTCTGGTACAGACCCAGAACAAGCCAGGGAACGTGTTCCTTTTGAAAACCTGACCCCGATCTTCCCTGAAAAGCGTTACACCTTAGAGTATCCCAAATGCGCGGTTTCTGCCCGGCTGATCGACCTGCTCTCGCCAATTGGCATGGGCCAGCGCGCCATGATTGTTTCGTCACCCAAAGCCGGCAAAACAACTATCCTTAAAAATATTGCTAACAGCATCAGCGAAAATTTCCCTGACACAGTGATTAAGGTCTTGCTGGTTGATGAACGGCCAGAAGAGGTTACAGACATGCAACGCTGTGTCAAAGGCGAAGTAATTGCTTCAACCTTTGATGAACCGCCAGAGAATCACATCCGGATTGCTGAGCTCTTGCTTGAACACTGCAAAAGATTAGTTGAGGGTGGCAAAGACGTGATTATCCTGCTTGACTCCATCACTCGTTTGGCCCGAGCTTACAACTTAGTAACCCCACCCTCTGGACGGACCTTGTCCGGCGGTCTTGACCCGACTTGTCTGCACCGGCCCAAGAGATTTTTTGGAGCAGCCAGAAACATTGAAGAAGGCGGCAGTCTGACAATTGTGGCTACAGCCCTAGTAGACACTGGCTCAAGAATGGACGATATTATTTACGAAGAGTTCAAAGGCACCGGTAATTTAGAACTGCACCTTAACCGAAAACTAGCCAACAAGAGGATCTTCCCTGCGGTTGACGTTAAATTGTCTGGCACCAGACGAGAAGAACTGCTGCTAGAAGAAAAAGAGCTGAAAAAAGTTTGGCTGCTGCGCAAGATCATGGACAGTTACGATGAGGCTGAAGCCACCGAGCAATTGATCGAAAGAATGAAGGACTTTAAGACCAATAAAGCGTTCCTGGACTCATCAGACGTTAAGTAGCTGATGTTTACAGTTGAGGAAGTCCTTAAAATAGTCAAAGGGTCAAGTATCAAGGGTCAAGGGCTGAAAAAAATCAATGGGCTTTCTATTGACAGCCGCACAATTAAGCCTGGTGAACTTTTTATTCCGATCAAAGGCCCCAAGTTTGACGGCCGCAAATTTATTAAGCAGGTTTTAGCCAAGGGGGCTGCGGTCGTTGCAACCACAGACGGCTTAAAAGCCCTGCAGGCGCTGGCTGCTTATCACCGCCAAAAATTCAATATCCCGATTATCGGGGTCACAGGCTCAGTTGGCAAAACCACAACCAAAGATATGATCGCGGCCATCCTCTCACAAGAAAGAGAAACCCTTAAAACAGAAGAGAACTATAATAATGAAATAGGTGTTCCCCTCACCCTACTAAAACTATCCAAGCAACACAAAGCCGCAGTGATTGAAATGGGGATGCAGGCATTAGGCGAAATTGAGCTCTTGGCCAAAATCGCCAGGCCAACCATCTCAGTCGTCACCAATATCGGCGAATCACACCTTGAGTTCTTAAAAACCAAAAAAAATATTGCCAAAGTTAAAAGTGAGATCTTTAAGTTCCAAACGAAAAATGATTTTGTCGTGATTAATGCCGATGACGAATTTTTCGAACACTTACTTTCGAATATCAAGTGTCGAATCTCCAATATCGTTTCATTTGGTATTATTGAAAAAGCTAAAGTGACACCAAAAGAACTAAGCAACATAACACTGCCCTTGGCTGGCGAACATAACATTTACAACGCCTTGACCGCAATCGCAGTGGCCAAAATTCTTGACGTGAAAAGGACCTCAATTAAAAAAGGACTGGAATCTTTTCGGCCATCGTCTAATAGATATGACGTCATCAACCGTCTGGACGGGGTCAAAATAATCAATGACACCTACAATGCCAGCCCGCAATCAATGAAAGCCATGCTTGAGATATTGGCTTCACTCTCTGGCAGAAAAATCGCTGTACTAGGAAACATGTACGAACTGGGGGAAATATCTAAATTAGCCCACCAAAGGATTGGCCGCCTCGCGCGCAAGCTGGGGATAGACATTGTGATTACCATTGGGAAATTAGCCAAAGATCTGGCTGGCCATTATCACTTTGCCAGTAAAAAAACCGCAATCAAAAAACTAAAAAGCTTGATCCAGCCTGGGGACCGCTTGCTAATCAAAGCCTCCCATGGCCTTCATCTGGAAGAAGTTGTAGCAGCGATCAGAAATCTCTGATACAATAACTTCACTGTTATTAGTTGTTGGTTGTTAGTTTTAGCCCCGCCATAGTCGGGGCGTGTTGTAAGTTAATTTACGCCGAGGTGGTGGAACTGGCAGACACACCAGCTTGAGGGGCTGGCGCCGTTAAAAGCGTAGGAGTTCGAATCTCCTCCTCGGCAGTAAATTTTCCTCCTCATTCTTTGCCTTCACCTCATCTTTATAAATTTAAGAGTATATTCCCCTTGACGTCTGCAAGTTTTTTAGTTAAACTTTCGATAAAACTAAAGGAGGCCGCGTGACTGTTCAAGCAAGGCAACCATTGTTGCCAACCAATATTCAAACACCAGATCCCCGCCAGTTAGAGGATGCTCATGAACAAAATCAATCTAACCCAAACTTTCAACACTATTTAGAAGAAGAACAAAAAAGATTGCTTAGCTTCTTTTCACCTTTTAATCAACTTGATTTCAGTTCTTGGTTTTCCTACGCGCCATCAGCCACAAACAGTGGCTCGTCAAAAACCTCTGACTTGTTGTCTAACCTTGCTGCCTATAAACAACCAGACAGCCACCAAACCGAGCTTGCTCAATCAAATGGCACAAACCATCAGGCAAGCTCAGTCATGGCCCAAGTTTTTGGCCAAGATGGTCAAGTAAGATCTGTCCAAAGCCAACTGCAAGAAATCCTGGTCAATACCGGTTGGTTGATCCCAAACCTCGAAGCCCTGCCAATGTTTAACCAAGCCGAGCTTGACGGTAAACTGGCGCAAATTTATGACCTGCAACTACTTATTGACCAAATCTTAAGTCAAATTGATCTAGTCAAAGAAAAAGGCAAAACAGAGCTACGCCTAGGTTTAAAACCAGATAATCTTGGTGAAATTATGCTCAGCCTGACTTCTCACTCTGGCTTAATTTCAATTGTGATTGAGGCCTCTGAAAAGACCAAGAAGATAATCGAATCAAGCTTAACTGACCTGGAAGCTGCCTTAAAAAAAGCCCTGGTCAATTTTAATGAAATAAAAATCGTAGCAACAAAGGAGGTCGGGAATAATGCTTGATATGATGGAAAACGCCAAAAACGCGATCGAGGCTTACAATGATGCGCTCAAGGCTTCTTCAGCTAACATTGCTAATATGAACGTGACTGGCTATAAAAAAGTGGACGTTTCTTTTCAGTCTATTTTTGAAAAGGTCTTAAACCAAGGCACTGCGGCCAACAATGAAACCGGCGGCACCAATCCCACTCAGTTTGGACAAGGGATGGCTGTTTCTGGTGTTTCAATTGATTTTTCCTCGGGTGAATTTATTGAGGGCAATAGCCTCAACCTAGCCATCAGCGGCCAGGGGCTTTTTATTGTTTCGGCTAACGGCGGTAGCAGTTTCGCTTATACCCGGGCCGGTAATTTTGAAATTGACGCTGCCGGCAATCTCTCTTCTAACGGGATGCAAGTTTATGGGTTTAACAGTTCTGGCGCGCTGGTCCCGATTGCTGGCTTGCCATCAGGCAATCAAAGCGACTATAAGTGGAACAGCGACGGCACCCTAACCTACACGCCAGATTCAACTGCCACTACCCCAACTTATATTAACACCGGCTATACAATCGCCCTGACTTATTTTGTCAATCCCAATGGTCTAGCCCAGGGGCAAGGCACTAGCTTTTTAGAGACACCGGCCTCAGGCAGCCCAGCTACCCCGCAAACCACCGGGGGCGCGGTCGGCGCAATCAAACCAGGACAACTGGAACAATCTAATGTTTTCTATTTGGGAGAAACTATTGATGCCCTAGAGCTGCAAAGGGCAATGAGCGGCAACTTGACCGTCATCAAGATGGCATCTGATATGATCTCTCAATTCATCAACCGGCTTTCTTAGAGAGCAAAAAAAATAATGGCTGAGAGAAAATATAATAAACCAGAGATCGCCTCACAAAAAAAGAGGATAAAGTTAGCTCCGGCCATTGGCGATTGGACAACTTACAATCCGCCTAAAGTCTTGGTCAAGCAGGTCAAAAGCGGCCTCTATGGTTTTGATCGCTTGTCGAAAAAAGAACTCAACCAAGCCCTTAACATTCATTATCGTTTTATCCAGGACCTGCTGAAAAAGTTTAGGATTGACCTGGGCTTGTCCGTCGAGCTTTTTTCCGTCCAGATCGAGCAGACAACATATCTAAATTTTTTGCGCTCCCTGGCTGGGCCAATCATTCAAGGCCAGATCAAGCTCCCTAACCTACACGAACACATCACCCTTTTGCTTGATCTGCCTGTGGCTAATTCTATAATAAATTATGGCTTGGGCAGTATTGACCTAGAAGCGATCAACCGGGCTTTAACCGACGGAGAAAGGACAACCCTGGAAACAATCTTGGCCAATTATCTGAATGATTTAAGCCAGGCTTTTGCTGGCACAATCAAAGACCTTTCTCTTACGCTCTCAAGTTCTCCTGAAGTAATAATTGACCCAACAATTATTCCAGCGTCAACCTTTATGATCTTTTGCGCTGAGGTCGCCTTGGCTGATAATCCTCCTGGCAAGATCTTCATTGCCTATCAAAACAATTTTCTCAAGTCACTCCTGGAAAATTACCGTTGGCAAGATCAACACAGAGAACCAGATTTTACCCGCTTGCCTGCCGCTATTTTGGCCAAGATTAAGGTGCCACTCCTCACAGTTTTAGGCGAAACAACTTTGACCACCAATGAGATCAGTTCGCTAGAAAGCGGGGATATTATTGCCCTAGAAGCCCCATTGGAAAACGGGGCCTTGACCATGGTTGGTGACTTGATCAAGATCATTACCGAGCCTGGCACAAAAGTCAACAAAAGTGCTATCCGCGTGGTTAATGTACAGGAAAAAACTGCTGTTCGACCAGCTAAACCCTTATCAATTCCGGCCAAAGAGCTAATCGCACCACCAGTCGTGCAGCCTTTAGTCACGCCGCCACCAGCACCACCAGCACCAGCACCACCACTCCCAGAAAAACCTCCGCTACCAAGACCAGCGGCCAAACCACTGACAGCCCCGCCCAAACCAGCGCCGGCCCCAAAGCCGCCAAAACCAGACCCATTTGAAGAAGATGATTTCCTGGACGATGACTTTTTGGACGACGATTTCACTGAAGATGATTTTAACAAAGAAAGTAAATAAGGAGGAGAAAGTAGCCATGGAATTAAACAATGTAAAACTGCCTGAGTTTGGAGAAGAACAAAAAGGTGAAAAGCTTGATCAACGAAGCCTAGGCAATATTCCAATTAAAGCAACCGTTGAACTAGGACAAACAGAATTGTCACTCAAAGAGATCCTGGACCTGGCCGAAGGCTCAATTATTGAGCTGGGCCGCTTGGCCGGGGAACCGCTGGACCTTAAGGTAGGCGGTCAGCTAATTGCTCAAGGTGAAGTTGTGGCTGTTGACGATTATTACGGGCTACGGATCACTAACCTGGCAATCAGATGACAACAGAAGCCTTAGCTTTTCAAACCGCACCGGTCGTTACCTTTGGCTATTTGGCCCAGGTGGTATTCTCGCTTTTAGTCGTTCTCGCCTTAATTGTTTTAGCTGCCAAGTATCTTATGCCTCGTTTCAAGATCAACCCTAGCGGTAAAACCATCCAAATCGTAGAACGCGTTTTTTTGGAACCACAAGTCAGCCTTTGCCTGGTCAAGGTTGAGGGCAAAAGATGGCTGATCGGCCTAGGCAACAAGCAACTATTTAAAATCGATCGTCTTGATGACGAGAAAGCCAGCACATAAATGAGAAAAACATTTGGTTTAGCCCTAGTCAGTTTTTTGCTGCAAGGGGTTGTCCTGGCCCAAAAAATTGCGCCCTTAACTGACCAGATCAATTTCTCCCAAATAGTCAGTTCCCCTCAATTTAGCAATAGTATCCAATTGGTCATCAGCTTATCTTTAATCTCCTTGGTCCCTTTTTTCTTGATCTCCATTTCATCCTTTCTCAGAATAATAATTGTCTTGTCACTTATTAGGACCGCCATCGGGACCCAACAGGTACCACCCAACACCATTCTGATCAGTTTAGCTATTTTTATGACCTTGTTTGTGATGTCACCAGTCTGGACAGAGATCAATACCAAAGCCGTCGTCCCCTATAACCAAGGACAGATCAGCCAGGCTAAGGCCCTGGAGATCGGGGCTGTTCCTATTCAAAAGTTTATGCTCAAACAGACCAGGGAAAAAGACTTGGCCTTGTTTGTGCAATTTTCCAAAATTCCCAAACCAAAAACTGCTGATGATATCCCAATTTATGTCTTGATCCCATCTTTTATGATCTCAGAGCTTAAGACTGCTTTTCAAATGGGCTTTTTGCTTTTTATCCCTTTTATTATAATTGACCTAACTGTGGCCAATATTTTGCTCTCACTGGGCATGTTCATGTTGTCGCCAGTCATGGTCTCGCTACCGTTTAAGATCTTACTTTTTGTACTAGTTGATGGCTGGAACCTGATCGCCAGGGGATTACTCTTAAGTTTTAAATAGGATAAATTATGGGACAAGATTTCGCAATTCAAGTCATGTATCAAGGGATCACTACTGTGCTGATGATCTCACTACCATCAGTGTGCGTTGGCCTCTTGGTTGGTTTTATAGTTAGCCTTTTCCAAGCCGTGACCCAGATCCAGGAACAAACTTTAACCTTTGTCCCCAAGGTCATCTCAGTCCTGCTAATGGTAGCCCTTACCTCGCCTTGGATGATCTCGATCATGATCGATTTTACAACTACCCTGTGGAGCACTATTCCTAATATGGCAAGATGATTATTTCTACCCAGCAATTTCTGGTATATCTCTTGATCGTAGGCAGAATTGCGGGAGTATTTATTCAAGCCCCGATCCTTAATAGTCGCAGCTTTCCTATTTTTGCTAAAACCTCACTGGTTATCTGGCTAGCCCTTGTCCTCTGGTTTGTCGTCCCAATCAATAAACCGCTGCCTGTCACCCTAAACACATTTTGGCTCGCGCTGATTTTTGAGGTCGCCATCGGGTTTGTCCTGGGATTTGTCGCTAACCTTATCTTCTTGGGTGTCCAGGCGGCTGGAGAAATTATTGACCTGCAAATGGGCCTCTCGGTTGCGTCTGCCCTTGATCCTGTCTTTGGCGCAGTTATTTCTGTGATCGGCCGGTTGACTTTTTTCTTTGCCATGATCGTCTTTCTCGCGGTTAATGGCCATCACCTTGTCCTGTCAGCACTGCACCAAAGCTTTACCGTCATTCCTGTCGGGAAAATGGCAAATTTCTCCTCCCCGCACCTAACCATGCAAGTCGTTAACCTCTGCACTGTTTTTTGGTCAACAGCCATCAAGTTAGCTGGCCCGGCAGTGCTAATTATTTTTTTGTCTGACTTTACCTTTGGGATTGTTTCGCGGGTCGCTCCCCAAGTCAATGTCTTTATGCTCGGGTTCCAGGTCAAGCCATCGCTTGGCCTAATTACCATTTTATTTAGCTTGCCGTTCCTGGTAAAATATATTGACCACCTTATCGAATTTATGACCCAGCAATTCATCCTTTTGCTAAATAACATAAAATAGGAGAACTAAAATATGGCTGAAGGCGGAGATAAGTCAGAGGAACCTACCCCCCATCGTTTGCGCGAAGCCCGAGAAAAAGGACAGGTTGCCAAGAGCCGCGAGATTACGGTCGCGGTAGTTTTATTAGCTTCGTACATATCTCTACGCTATCTCGGTGAATTCATTATTAGGAATATAATTGAAACGATCAGGATCTTGCTCCTCCTCATCCCAGAAGCAACTAATTTTAATCTTGCTTTTGTTGGTTATGTCTTGTTAATTGCCATCAGGTGCCTCTTTTTTGCTATTATGCCAATTTTTGGCATTACCTTTCTGGCCACCTTTATCGCCGAAGTAATGCAAACAGGGTTTGTTTTTTCCTCTGAGCCGCTCAGCCCAAAACTAGAAAAGCTCAACCCGCTCCAAGGGTTGAAAAAGATCTTTTCCCTTCAGGGCTTTGTCGAGTTGATCAAATCATTACTTAAGATCTCAATTGTCTTTTATATCTCCTGGATAGCCATTAAGGAGGACCTGCCCTACATTATCACTTTGATCGAAGCTCAACCCTGGGACCTGATCGCGGTGGGCGGCATGTTGGTCTATAAAATTGCCATCAGGGTCGGCTTGTTTTATATTGTCATTGCCCTGCTCGATTATCTATACCATCGGTGGGAATACATGAGGAACCTAAAGATGTCCCGCCAGGAGGTCAAGGAAGAGTATAAACGCCTCGAAGGTGACCCGATGGTCAAGCAAAGAATGCGTGACCTACAGCGGCAGGCAGCCCAGCAACGCATGATGGGGTCCGTACCCAAAGCTGATGTCGTCGTCACCAACCCTACGCACATCGCTATTGCCTTAAAATATGAGCCGCAAAAAATGACCGCGCCCCTGCTCTTGGCTAAAGGCGAAAGAAAAATTGCGGAAGAGATCAAAAGGATCGCCGAAGCCCATGAGATCAGTATTGTTGAAAACGAGCCTTTGGCCAGGTCAATTTTTCGCACGACCAAAATCAACCATGAGATCCCGTCCGAGCTTTATCAAGCTGTAGCCGAAGTCCTAGCTTATGTTTATAAGATCAAACGAGAGCGCCAAGAAAGGGCCAAAGCTTCTATTGCCCTGCTGCCGAGGTAGGAGTATAATGAGCGCAAATTCAAAGCCCAAAACAATAACATGGCATATTCTGACGCCTTAATTTTGAAAACAGGACTTAACATCAATGGCTACACCGGGACTTAATTTAGAGGGTTTTAAAAAGCTTTTTTCAGTCAATGACTTTCTAGTAGCTTTGCTGCTAGTCGTGATCATTGGTTTGATGATCGTTCCCTTGCCGCCGTTTGTGCTTGACCTCTTGATGACAGTGAGCATTGCTTTTGCCCTGATTATCCTCTTGGTCGCGATGTTCTTAAAGGAACCTTTGGAATTCGCTTCTTTTCCTTCTATTCTGTTAATCATCACAGTTTTTCGCTTGTCCTTAAATATCGCGGCGTCAAGGTTGATCTTAAACCAAGGCTTTGCCGGCGATGTCATCACCGCTTTTGGGACTTTTGTGGTTGGCGGCAATTATGTTGTTGGCGCCATTATTTTTATAATCATTACGATCGTTAATTTTATTGTTATCACCAAAGGTTCAGAACGCGTGGCCGAGGTGGCCGCCAGGTTCACCTTAGACGCTATGCCCGGCAAACAAATGTCAATTGACGCTGACCTTAACGCCGGTTTAATTGACGCTAATGAAGCGCGAGCCCGTCGCCGCAAAATCGAGCGTGAAGCCACTTTCTACGGCTCCATGGACGGTGCTAATAAGTTTGTCCGCGGAGATTCCATCGCTGGGATCATTATTGTTTTGGTCAATATTATCGGCGGGATCCTGGTGGGCTGGCTGCAAGCCGGCCTCGGGGTCATGGAAGCCCTCACCCTTTACGCGCTCCTGACTATTGGCGCTGGTTTAATTGGTCAGTTAACCGCTCTTTTGATCTCGATTGCTACTGGTTTAGTGATCACTAAATCAGCCACGGAAATGAGCTTGGGCACAGATGTGGCTAGTCAGGTCTTTGCCCAACCTCGAGCCTTTGCTTTTGTCTGTATCATCATGGGCATTTTTGCCATGATCCCAGGGATCCCGACGACACCGTTTATGATCTTGGCTTCGCTTTCTGGCGGTGTGGCCTTGGTGCTGATGCGGTCGCAATCAGCCCTAGACCAGGCTAAAGTCGTGACCGAAGAAGTCACAGCCAAGGACGTGCTCAAAAAACCAGAAAGCATTTTAGGTACCTTGGGCCTTGATCCCTTATCGCTCAAGGCCGGCCGCAATCTTATCCCGTTGATTGACCCGTCGCAAAAAGGGCCGCTGCTTGAGCGCATCACTCTGATCCGGTACAACATTGGCCAAGAACTAGGCTTTGTCATCCCTGGCGTACGGGTTATGGACGATCTTAGCCTGCCACCTGACCAATACACCATTGAGATCAGAGGGACCAAGATCGCCCAAGGCGAAATAAAGACCGGCCATCACTTGGTTGAGCTCCCGCTGGCCCAAATCAAAGCCAAAAAACTCTCAGGCATTGGAGGGAAACATCCGCTCACCGGTGACTTAGTCACTTGGGTTCCAGACGACGCTTTGCCCACCTTGCAAAAGCTTGGGATCGCCAGCAAACCGCCAGTAGACATTATTTCAGAACATTTTTCTGAAATCATTAAAAGGCATGCCGACGAGATCATGACCAGACAAAATGTCCAATCATTGATCGAATTAGTTAAGAATAACAATGCCGCAATCGTCCGCGAACTGATCCCAGACTTGCTATCTCTTGGACAAGTCCACAAGGTTATGCAGCTCTTGGTACGCGAGAGAGTTTCCATCAGGGATCTTTCAACCATTCTTGAAAAATTGGCTGATTACGCGCACCTCTCGCGCGATATAAATGTTTTAGCAGAATATGTGCGGCAGTCCCTGGCCAGGCAAATCTGCGACAAATATACTAACAAAGACGGAGTGATAACAGTCGTAACAATTGATCCTGCCTTAGAAGAAACCCTGATCGGCTCAATTCACCAATCAGAATATGGGTCGTTCTTGGCTGCTGATCCTAATGTTGGCGAGAAGATCCTGGTCCAAATCTCTGGGCATCTGCGTAACTTTAGACGGATGAAACTCTCGCCGGTAATTCTCTGCTCGCCTCGTCTGCGTCCGCACTTTAAGCGCTTTATTGAGCGCAGTTTTCCTGATACCTCTGTCCTCTCCTATAATGAGATCGTGCCACAGGTCAAGGTCCAAAGTATTGGCATGATCTCGGCCGAAGGAAAATAGACTTAAGCTTTCCAAGAATTTCATTGACACACTCCCTAGTAGTACTATAATTAGTGTAACTTAAAGGGGGGTTCAGATGAAAAGAATATTTTTTATTTTGTCGTCTATTTTTTTATTCAGTCTACCTGTTTGGGCCAGTTGGACAACAGAAGCCCAAGATATTAGCGCCCAAACTTACTATGACGTTCAATTTATTGGCGAAAAAATCGGTTTTGCGGTTGGGGATAAGGATACTTTTGCCACTAGCACTGACCGAGGCATCAATTGGACCTCTTCAACTATTGCCGGTATTTCTACTTATGCCTGGTATGGCCTTTGTTTTTTAGATAGCCAAGAAGGTTTTGTCTGCGGTAGTGACGGCAACAATCCATCAAAACCAAAAATTTATGCCACAACTAATGCTGGCTCATCATGGAGCAATAAATCACCAGCCAGCTATAGTATCAATGGATCAATTGTCTATGATGTCTTTTTCCTAAATAGCACTACTGGCTGGGCCGGTGGATCAGGCAACAGTTTTTCCCCAGCTCAAAATTATTATTACACTAGCAATGGCGGAGTAAGCTGGACACTAGAAGCAATTGAAGATACCAATCAGAACGCCTACCCAGAGATCAGAGAGCTTTATTTTAAAGATGCTTCTAACGGCTGGGCAGCCGGCAGACAGACAGGCATGGGCGGTTATGTTTTTAACACTACTGACGGTGGTCTCACTTGGTCTCGACAACTTGGCAGCTCATCATTTCTAGAGCTTTATGGACTTGCTTATCTATCTTCCGGCGGTAACGATCTGCTTTGGGTTACAGGGGGGGGGGCAGGGGGAGGCAGTAGCACTAATCAGTTCTATTCCTCGGATGATGGCGGCAGTACCTGGACCTCAACAGTTTTTGATGTTTGGCCAGGAATGCGTAGCATCTCTTTTATTGATAAATACACTGGTTATTGTGTTGGAAACCAAGGAACAATTTATAAAACAACTAATGCTGGTTCAGCTTGGACGTTAGTTGATTCTGGAACTACGCGAACTCTGCAAAAGGTCCATTATTACAACAGTTACAATGCTTGGGCTGTGGGCGGCGGTAACCCTGGTCGGATTATCCTAAAAGATGTCACCAATCCAACCATACTTTCTGTTGATCCCGCCTCTGGCAGCCAAGGAGACTCCCTCTCGGTTTTGATCACTGGGACTAATATTCAAGGCGATCCTCTAAGCTTTGGCTCTGGCATTACAGTCAATTCATTTGCCGTGGCAGGCGAATCAAACACCGAAGGCCTAGCTGATATCACCATTGACCCTGCTGCCTCTGTTGGCAATAGGGATATAACTTTAACTAATCCAGACTCAGGAGAAGTCACATCTGTCAACGCCTTTGCTGTCAATGACTCAACTACTACAACTACCACAACTACCACAACCATAACGACAACAACAACTACAATAACGACGACAACTACTACTACTACTACAACTACCACAACCATAACGACAACAACAACAACAACTACAATAACGACGACAACAACTACTACTACAACTACCACAACCATAACGACAACAACAACTACAATAACGACGACACTACCATCACCCACTACTACGACAACAACTACCAGTGTCCCACCCACAACCATTACCGCCACAACAACTGCCACAGTTACCTCAACTACAGTAGCCAGCACAACCACAGTCACTATCACAATAACTACAACAACAATAACAACTACCACAACAACCATGACAACAACTACTACTATTACCAGCACCACCCTTAGTAACCCAACCCTTAACAGAGTAAATCCTAATAAAACCCAGGTACTTGAAAGCAGTGGTAAAGAAATTACTTTGATCCTTATTGGCACAAATTTTGCAGAGGGCGCTAGCGTTAAATTGACCAAGGCTGGACAATCAGACATTATTGGCACAGTTAATAGCGTTAGTAGCGACGGCACTACCATCAATGCTAAGTTCACCCTGCCGGCAAAAACCCAGGAAGGGACGATTGGCTATTGGGCTGCAGTAGTCACTAATCCTAACAGCCAGAGTGCCACGCTACCACACGCTTTTGCTACTTCATATGCCGGTGTTTTCTTTTATCCCAATCAACTCTCTTTCCATGGCCTCCAGTCAAGCGCTACCACTTCAGCCGCTAGGATTGTCTACAATCTCAGCGCGGATACTCCAATTGAGGTCGTTATCTATGATATTCGGGAAATGAAAATTGTCTACCGCAGAAAATACGCCAGCGGTCAAACTGGCGGCAGCAGTGGCTATAACGAGATCCAATGGAACGGCCAGACGGATTTTGGCCACACCATTGCTAACGGCACTTATGTGTTGCAGATCTATTCTTCTAGAGGAGAAATAATTGGTCAAACTTATTTTGTGGTCAAAGATTAAAACTGAATGCCCAAATATTTTAAAATTATATTTTTATTCATTGGTTTGGTTCTCTGGTCAGGGTTAAGCCTGGCCCAAGAGATCAAGTTTTCCTCTGACATTACTAGGCTTGCGGTTGGCGCTAGGCCCCTGGGCATGGGCAAAACATTTTGCGGCTTGGCCGATGACATTAGCGCCATGTACCTTAATCCAGCGGGCTTAGCTTTTCTTGCGGCCCCGCAAGCCTTAAGCCTCTCGGGAAAATTCGTCAACACTGTAAATTATTTTACCTTAGCCGGCGCCACCCCAGCCTCAATCGGGACCCTGGGCATAGGTTATACCAGCGCGGGCATTGGTTTTTCTGCTCCTAACCTTAATCTCGTAGAAATAGCCACTGGTGAATACAGGGTTATTCCTTCAAGCAATGAGAGCGTTTCTTTTGATTATCAAAACCAAGTGCTAGCCTTTACGTATGGCACAACATTTTTCAGGGAAAATCTGGCCTTTGGTACAACTCTCAAGCTATTTAGCGAAAACATCAGCGGTTCAAGCAATGGCTCGTCTTTAGGCAAAGACCTGGACATCGGACTGCTTTTCAAACCTAATGCTTATATTAACCTGGGCCTGGTCGCCCAAAACGTTTTGCCAGTGGAACAAGGCGGAAAAATTACCTGGGACACAGGGCAAAAAGAAGCTATCCCAACAACCATAACACTCGGCACCAACATTAAGCTGACAACCAGCGGCGAGCTTAATCTTGGGGCAGATTACAGCTACCAACCAGAACTGGGTCAAATCCCTGGCTTCTGGCACTTGGGGATTGAATGGTGGCCCACGCCAATTTTCGCGGCCAGGGCTGGCCTTGACCAGGATGTCATTGGCAGCGGAACAGGCACAGCCTTTGAAACTGTAAACAATCTCACCAGCGGGGTTAGTTTAAAGTTTGACAGTTTCCGCTTTGATTACGCTTACCACAAATATAATGATCTTAGCAACAATGATACCCATTATTTCTCGTTAGTTTTTGAGGGGCTCAAATTTATCCCCTTGCAAATCACTGAGCCAAGTGATCAGCTAATCACTCACGCCTCAACTATTAAAGTTGCCGGCTTTCTGCAAGATCATCGAGTCGCTTATTTGCAAATCAAAGACCAGGTGGTTCAAGCCAGCAAAGGTTCTTTTGAAGCTGAGGTTTCGCTTGATCTAGGCAAAAATACCATTTGGGTTGCTGGATTTGACCGTCATGGCAAATTAGTGGTCAGCAAAAAAACCCGAGTCTTGCGGTTAATACAATACAAAGATATTCCTAATGACTATTGGGCCAGAGAGACGATTGAAGAATTGGGTACCTTGGCACTCATGCCTGGTTACAAGGACAATACTTTCCATCCCGAAAAAGAGACCCCGCGGGCTAATTTTTTGATTAGCTTGCTCAATATTGGCGAGATTCCGCCAGCCGAACAACTTGATCCTTTCCCCTTTGTTGACATCAAAACCAGTGATTCCGTGGCCCCTTATGCTAAGGCTGGCTATGACACTAAACTTGTGGTCGGTTATCCAGATAAGACGTTTAGGCCATGGCGCATCCTCAACCGGCTTGAAGGCGCGATCATGGCTGTTAGGTTCTCAAATTTCACTCTTGACGAGGTCTTAGAGCGGCCATACCTAGACATTACGGCACGGCACTGGGCCATTAATGAGATCAGCGCGGCCAAGCAAAACAACCTTTTAAAATTTGCCCTGGAATACCTCTACCCTAAGAAAAAAATCACACGGGCAGAGCTGGCAATAATGCTAGCTAATACGCCCAAAGTCCTGGTGCAAGTCCAAGCCCTACTTGATTTTGAGGCTGGTTATGAAATAATCTATCCATATCAAGGAGTAAATGGGCAGCTAAATTAGCACAAGTTTGTCAGTAGTTATTACGATATTATTTTAGGGACAGGGAAGCAGGAATTCGATTGACATTAAGTTCACTAGGATGCTAAAATTTAAAAGGGGTTATATGAAAAAAATCCTGCTGCTCGCAATTATTTTTCTTTTATTGGGCGCCTCAATAGTATTGGCGCAAGCAGCCCCTGATCCGATTCGTATTGCCACTGGCGCCAGGACCCTGGGCATGGGCAAAGCTTTTGTTGGTTTAGCTGATGACGTTAGCTCTGTCTTCCTTAACCCAGCAGGCTTAGCTGCTCCTGATCGCTGGCAAATCACCTCAATGTCAGGAAAGCTCCTAGAAGAATACAATTATGTTTCCCTATCAGGCCTCTACCCTACCAAATTTGGCAATTTCGGGCTGGCCTATATACGCTCCGACATCTCCGGGGCCTTGCCAACAACCATTGAGGTCGGATCTAACCATGATGACCCTATTTACACAGTTGACCTAACCCAAGAGCAGATGAGTTATTACAACAACCTGATCATGCTCTCTTACGCCAATAAACTTGCGCCTTTGTTCCAACTGCCGGCTCTCAATACTGTCAGCGCTCGTTTCCCAGGACTAAAAGACATACAAGTTGGGGCCAATGTCAAACTTTTTGCTGTTAATCTAACTGGCGACCACATTGAACGCGGCAGTGCTAGTGGCACAGAGCTTGACCTAGGCATTCAGGGTAAACCCCTCTCCTGGCTGGCACTTGGCGCCAATATTCAAAACGCGCTGCCAATGTCCATGGGAGGAAAACTTGTTTATCAATCTGGTTGGGAAGAGTCTTATCCAGCTATCCTAAAGGCTGGCGCGGCCTTTGACCTGCTTGGCCCAGAAAACGCGCTTTACAAATTTGGCACTCATAAGCTCACGCTTTTAACTGACTTTGATTATGAGATCTCCCGCTCCAGCAAGATCCCAACTTTACTCCATCTAGGAGCTGAATGGAAGCCAATTAATCTTATTGCCATCAGGGCTGGCATTGATCAAGAGATGGCTGGGACCAACAACATTGAGAACAATTTTAGCTCAGGCGTTGGCATTTACTATGGTGATTTTAGGTTTGATTATGCCTATCACCAGTTTGCCGGCGCACCTGGCATTGACAACCACTTTTTCTCGCTCTCATATGGGATTGCTCCGGCTAGGCAAGTGGAAGACCCTCTAATCTCCTCGCCAGACAAGCTAATAACAACCGAAACAGTGGTCGCTATTAAGGGCAAGGCGGTTGACACTGAAATTATGTCAATCAAGGTCAATGGACTTAAAGTAACCATGTCTCCTAGGGGCGATTTTGAAACTAATGTTTCCTTGCACGTAGGCAAGAACACTATTTTAGTCGAGGGCCTTGATTATAACGGCAAGCCGATTGCCAGCGACACCCTTAGGATATTAAGGCTAATTACCTACCCAGATGTCCATAAAACCCATTGGGCCAATGAACAAATTGATTATATTGGCACACTAGGGGTTATTAAAGGTTATCCTGACGGCAGCTTTAAACCAGAGGGGACCATCAGCCGAGCAGAGCTATCCACTCTCCTTATGAGGATCACCATGAACGGAGACAGCAACGTGCCAAACGCCTCTAAGAAACGTTTCAAGGACCTGCCTTTGACTCACTGGGCAGCCAAATATGTCAATCTGGCAGCCGCAACTGGTATTGTCAAAGGTTATCCTAACAACACCTTTAAGCCTTCTGGCAATGTTACCCGGGCCGAGGGCTTGACCATGATCACTCGTTTTGGCGGGGTAAGCAAAGAAAGCTACTCTAATCTGTTCATTGATGTTAAGAAAAACCACTGGGTCGCGCCGATCCTAGCCGGGGCTTATCAAGAAGGAATGCTTATTCACTTTAAAGACAAGCCTTTCTTCCCAAATAATAAGCTTATCCGTTCAGAAGCAGTTGAGCTACTCTATCGCAGCAAACCAGTTATTACGCTGATCGAAGATTTACGTGATTTTGAGAAAGGATACTAATGAGGTGAAAATAATGCGACGTTTTACAATTGGGCTGGCATTTTTGTTATTACTAATTTTTCAAGTTGGCGCTGGCGCTACCAACACGTGGATTGACCAAACCAGTCCTGCTTCTCAAGGCTTAAATGACGTTTGCTTTATTGATACTTCTACTGGAATTGCGGTTGGGGACAATCAAAATATTATCAAAACCACGGATTACGGCACAACTTGGACATCAAAAAGTCCTGGATTCGAGTCACAATCTCATTTTCATGGCATTCAGTTTCCAACCGCTTCCGTAGGCTATATCGCTGGCGCCACAACTTCAGCTTTGTTCTATAAAACAACTGATACTGGAGAAACCTGGAGTGATCTCTCCTCACATGTTGGTACACTGGCTTCCCAACTTTATGATCTACAGTTTTTTGACGCTAATAATGGCTGGGTTGTGGGTTATCACGATACCGAAGCGGCTCTGCTAAAAACAACTGACGGTGGAATAAGTTGGGAACGAAAAGCAATAGGCGCCTCAGGCAATAGAACTTATTTTGGGCTGCACTTTATTGATACTAATACAGGTTGGGTTGTGGGCAGCTTGGGACTGATTTACAAAACAACTGACGGTGGGACAAATTGGACTCAACAAGAGACAACAATCACCAACCAAAATTTACGCGACGTGTTTTTTATTGATAGCAATAATGGCTGGACAGTTGGGGAAGGGAGCGTAATTATGAAAACCACTAATGGTGGAACAACTTGGTCTCTTATTGACTGCGGGATTTCTAATGCTTATTTTACCAAGGTCTATTTTATTAACGCAACCACTAGCTGGGTAGTTGGCTGGAGCGGTCTTGTCCTAAAATCAACTGATGGTGGGGAAACCTGGGCACCTGATACCAACATAACAACAAGTGACACTGAATATCTCAATGGGATTAATTTTGTTGATCCCAATAATGCAACTATTGTGGGCAAAGGGAGCGACATTATCTTCAACTATGGTGCTGTCCCTGATTTTTCTCTCTCTCCTAGCACACGCGCCCAAGGCTGGAGCGGGACTATTACTTGTACTGCTTCAGCGTATTTTAGACCTGACGTGGCAGTAACTATTAGCAAGACTGGCGGTAGCGGCTTTGATTATACTTATTCATATAACAGTTCAATGGAAATAACTATTCCAACTACTTTAGCCGCAGATGCTACTACTGGTGATTGGACTGTTACACTAACTGATGGTGACGGACGCTCAGCCGCACAAACTTTTACTGTTAACGACGCCCCAACAATAAGCGATATCAGTCCAGCTAATAGAGCTCAAGGCTGGAGCGGTGATATGACTGTAACTGGAACCAACTTCCGAGCTGGCGCCACAGCAAGTGTGGCCAAATCCGGCGGTTCTGGATTTGCTTACTCTTACACCCGCGATAGCGCCACCCAATTCACTATTCCAGCCACCTTGGCCGCGGATGCCACTACTGGCGACTGGACAATTACTGTAACTAATACTGACACCAGCGCTACTTCTGCTGCCTTTGCCGTCAATGCCTCACTGGCCATTGATTCAGTAACCCCTGACAATAAATATCTGGGTTGGACTGGAGAAATAACCTTAGAAGGCTCTGGTTTTCAATCTAGCGTAGCAGTTACTATGACCAAAACAGGCGGGACTGGCCTTAGTTATTCCTATAACCGCGACAGTGCTACGAAAATAACTTTAACCGCCACGATCGCAGCCACTGCCTCGGTCGGCGCTTGGGTTATTACAGCCACGAATCCTGACAGCAGTGCTAACACGGCCACCTTTACTGTTAATAATTTACCAAAGATTATTTCCCTTTCCCCTGCCAGTCTTACCCAAGGCGCTACGGCAAGGGACATAGTCATCACTGGTGATTATTTCCAAGACGGACTAACCACAAGTAGTTTAAGTTTTGCTGGAGGCGGGATTACCATTAATTCCTTAACTCGCAACAGTACCACCAGTGTCACAGCTAATCTAACAATAGCCAGTAGCGCAACCACTGGAGATAGGGCTATCACCTTGACCAATCCAGACGGCGGGATAACAACAGCCAGCGACCTTTTTAGCATCAGCGCGGCTTCAACGCCAACTCAACCCAACCCAACTATTAGCTCCGTTAGCCCTAACACTGGCGATCAAGGCACGAGCTCGCTTAATCTAACAGTGAGGGGCGAAAACTTTTTAGCCACACCCACAGTTTCACTGGGCAGCGGGATAACTGTTAACTCGGTTACATTTAATGATGCAACTTCACTGACCGCTAATATCAGCATTGCGGCCAGCGCGGCCCTAGGCTCAAGAACCATCACGGTGACAAACTCATCGCCAGCCGGCAGCTTGGGCAGTATGTCAGACGCCTTTTTTGTTACGGCTTCCGGAGCTTTGCCAGTAACAATAGAATCAGTTTCGCCTAATTTGATATATGTAACTTCTGAGGGCGCAGCCGCTAGCCTAGCCTTCAGGCCACTCTCAACTAGTCTTAATCCATTTGCCGAGGCTAGTCAAATCCTGACTATCTACGGCCACAATTTCCATGCTAACCCAAGCGCATCCTTTTCCCCCAGCCTGCCTATCCAATCGATCAATCGCAGGGATAGCTCCCATATCTTGGTTTACTTTACGCCAAGTGTGGGAACTTATGATATTACAGTTTCTAATAGCGATGACGGCAGCTCTGGCACAGGCAGCAATCTCTTGACTGTTCGAGCAGCAAGCACAAACGCAGTTACGATGAAATCTGTCTTTGCCTATCCCAATCCCTGGAACCCTCTTAGCGGCAACCTTACTCTGCAGTTCTTTTTTGACCGTGCTTGTCAGATCAAGATAGTTATTGCTGGAATTGATCTAATTGTCAGGGGTGAAATTGTGCAAAACTGTGTTGCCGGCAAAAACAATATTACCTGGGACGGCAATCCCAACGGATCCTTTAGCCATCTGCCTCAGGGCATTTATGTAATGACCATCTATGTAATTGAAAATGGCTCAGCCAGAAAACTGGGTACCTACAAACTAGGTGTCGCCTACTTTAAGTAATAATTTCGGGTGAAACAGAAGAAGACCATTGACAATTGACTATGGACTATAGGTGACAACAGAACCCTTACGGCAGGCAGGTCAGCTTGCCCTTGCCTAGCAGTTTATTATTAGTGCGGTCAACAATGGTAAAGACATAAATGCCTGAGCTGACAATCCCGCCCTGGTCTGTCTTTAGGTCCCAAATTACTTTATTAACCCCAGCAGCCGCACCCTCTGCCCTAGCCTCAAAGCTGAATTTCTTGACCACTCTGCCAGAAACATCAAATAAACTAATCTCTATATTTAAGTCCTGGCTCAAAGTATATTGAAGCACAACTTCGCGGTCAGTAGTGAGTTTCACTGGACTAGGAAAGGCCAGCGGAACCCCGATCAAGCGCGGTTCACCGCCAGCCACAGTCACAGTGCAGACTTCATAAGTTGGGCCATAAATATTAGTCGCCCTAAAGGTTATATTTTGTTGTCCTTCTGGCAAGCGAGGCTCTTTTTCTTGGTAAAAATCATAGACAAAAGAAACCCCAGTCGGCGCGCTGGTTGGCCCGGAACTCTGCGTAATGTTAGCCGCCGCGATATTAAATGTCCTGGCATCAGCCTTACCCTCGTTTAAGACCATTAACAATTGGCTAGTATCAATACCAAAGGCCGAAGTAGCGCGGGCAGTGATCCTTGGCTGCTGCGCAATAACATAAGCCTGGCCGCGAGCAACTAAACCAGGCTGGTACTTGCGATTGCCAAAAGTAATATCAGTAAAAATTGGCGGCGCACCAACAATTGCCGGGCCGCCAGGCTCACCTGGCTGCGGCTCTGGCCGGGCCGCTATAGTAGTAACCCCAGTGCTCGGTGCTAAGACCAAGTTAGCAGCCAAAACATCATAACCTAGTCCAGTGACACTAAGCTCAACAGGGTCAGCACCATAGCCATCTTCGCCCCGAACAACTGCCAGATGATATTTACCAGGAGCAATCGCCAAGCGAGAATCCTGATAAGCATTCAGCATAAACTGATTGTCCCGGCCTGACAAGCCAGCCGTACCCACAATATCATCAGCATAGCCATTGTCAGGATTGTCGCGGTAAAAGATAACTTGGCGATTGGCCGTGGCCACGCCAGCCGGCGCGGAAACCGAGCCAGCAATCCAATACATGCCCAAATAAACATGCTGGGCCCTGGCTGGGAGCAAAAAAGCCATCGTTACCAGCAGCCCCGCGATCAGGGCTATTTTAAAACTATTCAACTGTTTTGTTTCTCTCCTCATAAACTTTTCTTAAATCACCTTAAACTACTAACTTTATTCCGAGGCCGGTGCCGCAGACAGGGTTACTGTCACTGCGGCTGAAACCCCTATTTGATAAGCTTTGCCTCTAACCAGCTCAACACGGCTGGGATCAGCCCCTGCCCCAGTAGTGGGGGTATAGACAGGAACACCAGTATCGCTATAAGTAATATAATAGCCAACTATTTTCCCGTTCTCAAGCCAGCCAATGGTGGTGATCACAGAGGAGCCAGCAACAGCATTGACCGCGGTAACAAAACCACCAATAGTATTGACCGAGTCCATCGCGCTGGTCCCAGCAACATTGGCCACTCTTAAGGGAACAGTTAAGACTGCAAAGTCATTTAAATTAACCCCACCACTAACCGGCTGAAAACGATAGGTGATTGGTGTGACTGTGGCAGCCACAACAACACCCTCGCCACTGCTGGGGACAAGGGTAGCGCCAGCCAAGCTGCCGCTGGAGAACTGATGGGCCGCGATCGAGTCAGCATTATCTGTGGCTAATACTTCACCGCGATTGTAAGCAAAGCCTTGAAAATAATAAACAGTTTCGCCTGTCAAATCAAAAGGTTGACCGCCAAAGCTGGACAAGGGAACCTGAACTGAATCCCCGGGAGCTGAGCTCTCAGGTGCGACCTCATTAAGCACTAATTTGATCGCGTCACTATTTTCAATACCTTCAGGTATGCTGCGATAGGCATCTTTAGTCAATCTGGCCCAATCCCGCACATCGGTTGTCCCCACA